>DATJXB010000091.1:0-4500 GCA_035500755.1 Thermoanaerobaculia bacterium
CGGCCTTGCCCTGATTGAGGTACACGCGGACCTGCTGCCTGTCCACGCCGGCCTGCTCCTGGCCCGGCACGTCGCGCGAGGCCACGAGGTCGAGCTTGCCATCGCCGTTGGCGTCGAGCAGCGTCACTGCCTGCGAGGAGAAATCCCCGCCCGGAAGGCCCGTGCGCCCGATGCGGAAGTTCCCCTGGCCGTCGCCGTAGAGCACGGTCAGACCCTGGGAATGCGAGGCCACGGCGATGTCGGCCTCGCCGTCGCCGTCGATGTCCCCGACCGCCACGGCGCCGTAGTCGAACGCGAAGCGCGTCGCCGGTTTGCCGTTCTCGTGGAGAGTGACCGGCCACGACGTGAAGCCGCCCTTGCCGTCGCCGATCCACACGCGGATCTTGCCGTTGCCCATGCGGTTCGGGGGCGCGACGATGTCGGGGATGTGGTCGCCGTTCATGTCGGCGATGGTGAAAGAGGCGCGCCACATACCGCCAACCGGCAGTCCCGTCTTCTCGACGGCCGCCAGATGGATCCGCGCGCCCGTGCGCGGCGGATCGAGATTTTCGAAGTCGGCCGCCGTCACTCCCGCGCTAGCCTTGGAAACCGACGCGGGCCCGACACCCTGAGCCGCGCGCTGTTCCGCGAGCTGACGCTTGGCCTCCGCTTCCTCCGGAATCGCCTTCGATTCGGACACGTAGTAGTAGTTCTCGTCTTCACGGAAGAACGGAATCTTTTGGCTTGGCAGGACCGGCTCCCGGACGTTGTAATCGTCCACCTTGATGTAGTCCTTCTTCGGCAGCGCCCGGATCACCTGCGTGTCGGTCTCCTGAATCACCGTCGGGTCGATGCGCGACCGGATGCCCGGCGTCGGCGTCGCCGCGGGGGACGCGGTCGGCGCCGGCGGCGGCGCGGAGGGCTTGCTCGACGACGAGGAACAGCCGGCGGTCGCGGCGAGCAGGAGCACCAGAGGGAGCCTCTTCACGAATCCTCCTTGGAACGGATTTCGAATCGGGGCCGGATCGGGGGTTCGAACCGTCGCAAAAAACCGACGCCGGCGCGGCTTTATTCGCCATTTCCGTCAGATCAGGTCGGCAAAGTGGGGCCGGGCCCGCGAAAACAGCGCCCCGCCGACGACCGCCGCGACCACGCAGAACCCCGTCAAATAGGCCACGGACGCGGGGTCCGGGGCGGCGTGGAGCGTGAAAGCCCGCCGGAAAAGGTCCACCAGGTGCGAGACCGGGTTGGCTTCGATGACGGGCTTCAGCCGCGCCGGCACGAGGGAGGCCGGGTACACGATCGGCGTGGCGTAGAAGACGATCGTCAGCGCGATGCCGACGGCGTGCGCCGTGTCACGCAGGAAGACCGTCAGCGTGGCCGCCACGCACCCGAGCCCGAAGGTCAACAGGACCTGCAGCAGCAGCGCGGGAATCACGAGCCAGATCCAGGCGAAGCTCCAGTGCCCGAGCAGCGCGACGTACGCGCCGTAGATCGCGAACGCGATCGCCTCGTTCGCGACGGCCGCGAGGACCACGGAAAGCACGAGCGTCTCCAGCGGAAAGACCGTCTTCTTGACCATCGGAGCGTTGTCGATCAGGCACGACGACGAGCGCGCGATGCCTTCGGAGATCGCCATCCACGGCAGCAGTCCCGCCATCAGGAACTCCGGGAAGGTCGCGTATCCGGCTTCGATCGGGACGCGGAGCACGAGGGAAAAAACCCCGGTGTAGAGAGCCATCCACAGGATGGGATGGAGGAACGCCCACAGCAGTCCGAGCCCCGATCCGGCGTACCTGGCCCGGATGTCTCTGACGACCATCTCTTTGAGCAGAAATGCTTTAGAGGCGATGACTGGCTTCCTCTCGGCCATGGTGACGACGGTCGCGATTATATGGATCGGAACTATGTTTTAATAGCATTTCCGGAAAGAAATATGTCCTCGCACTCCCCCCGCAAAGTCGCGCTCGTCGGCTCGCGCATCCGCGAGCTGCGCAAGGGCCGACGCCTCACGCAGACCGAGCTCTCGGAAAAAATCGGCGTCGCGCAGTCCGACCTCTCGCGCATGGAGCAGGGCGAATACAAGGTCGGCCTCGACACGCTCTTCAAGATCCTCCAGGTCTTCGACCTGAAGATGGGCGAGTTCTTCGGCGAGACCGAAACGCCGGCGGAGCGCGACTCGCGGGATCTCGTCGCCGAGTTCCAGATGCTCTCCGAGGAAGCTCGTCAGGAAGTCCGCGATTTCGTCCGCTTCAAGAAGCTCCAGGAGGCGGCGCCCGAGGCCTCGGCCGACGGCGAGGCCGGCGAGCACGAAACGGCCCCCGAAGGGGAAGAAAAGCCTTAGAGTTGGGAGGCTCAGAGCCTAGAATGACCAGATATGGCTCCGGGCCGGAGGACATGAGCGACCGGCGTAAGCATCTGCAGTTCCTGCGCAAGACCGCGAAAGACGCGATCTGGAGCGGGGACTACGAACGCGCCCTGACGCTCTACGAAGACGGGCTCGCTCTGGCCCGGTCCTGGAAGGACCGGGAGCTGGAGGACCTCTTCACCTGCAACCGGGCCACGACGCTCCTCGAGATGGACCGGCAGGACTTCGACCTGTCGCGGCTCAAGGAGATCGTCCTGCGCAGCCCCGGCAGCCCGAACGCGGTCCTCGCCGCCTACGCCTCCGCCCACGCGCACGAGGTGCGGGGCGAGTACGCGAAGGCGTCCTTCTACGCCCAGGGCGCGCTTCAGAAGAGCCGCGAGCTCGGCCTCGAGGAGTGGACCGCGGCGTCGATGAACCTGCTCGCCAACCTCGAGCTCCACGAGAGCCGGTTCGAGCAGGCGCGCGTGCTGTTCCAGGAATCGCTCGAGCGGTTCGAGGCGGAGGGACGCGGCGAGTCGTCGGAGGCCGCGGTCGTCGCCGACAACCTCGGCTACTGCCACATTGCCCTCGACGCGGTGCCCGTCGGGCTGCCCCTCGTCGAGCGCTCGCTGAAGCTCCTCGAAGGGCTCGGCTCGCGGCAGGCGATGGACTACCCGTGCCTGGACCTCTGCTTCGCGTGCCTGAAGCTCGAGCGCATCGACGAGGCCGAGAGCTGGGGCAACCGGGCGCTCGGACTCGGCCGCGAGTTCGGCCGCAACGACGTCGTCAAGAACGCCCACTACCTTCTGGCCGAGGCGTACAGCGAGATGGGCCGCGAGAGCGCCGCCGACGAGCATTACGAGGCACTGTCGAGCTACTACCCCGACTTCCCGTCGCTGAAGAACTACCTTCATCAGATCAGTCTGATGGGGATGATCAACCTCCGCGCATGACGCTCCGCACCGGCCTCCGCCGCCTCGTCTTCGCCGCCGCGCTGGCGTTCGCGCTCGCGCCGGAGGCGGCCCGGGCCTACGAGGAGAAGTCGCTCCTGACCTCCGACGGCACGCTCCACGTGCTGCGTACCGGAACGGCCGTCGACCTCGGTGTGACCGACGCGGGCATCTCGGCGCAGCAGACGCTCGTCGAGTGGACCGCGCGCGGTCAGGATGGTGCGGTCTCGATGGCGATCCTGCCGGACACGCTGTCGTACATGAACAAGCGCGGTCTCGCCCTCTCTTATGACGAGGAAACGGCGACGCTCCTAGCGCTCTGGACGGAAGACGTGGCTCCTTTCTCGCAGATTCACGTTGCCGTCCTGCACGGCGGCGCGTGGACGAACTCGATGCTCCTGCCGAGCGCCGGCATCTCGCGCGCGTACAACCCGGAGATGCTCATCACGCATCGGGTCGCGACGTACCTCGACGAGAACAGCCAGCCCGTCACCAAGACGAGCTCGATCCTCTCGATCGTGTGGTGGGAGCAGGCGACGCAGCAGCAGGCGCGCTTCGCGGTGCTCTTCCTCGACGAGACCAACTTCGACCCGACCGCCCTCACGATTTACGACATGCCGACCCTCGTCGGCTCGACCGGCGACAGCACGTCGGTCGGCCTCACGACGGGCGCGTACATGTATCCGAGCCTCCAGGCCGACGGCCTCTCCGGCTCGGTGCTCGTGGCCTTCGCCGATCTCCGCGACCAGAAGTTCAAGGTCGTCCGCGTCGACTTCCCGACCGACTGGGGCCAGCCGTCCGATCCGAACAGCGTCAACTGGAAGCGGCGGCACATCCCGATCGTGGGCGTGTCGACGGAAGGACCGGTCGCCCACAGCACGCCCGACGTGGCCGACACGCGGGACGGTGTGAGGACGACGATCGGACAGGGCTACCGACCCACACTCTCGTGGGCCGACGCGGACGGGAGCAACCTCCGCTATACCCGTTTGAATGGCTCAGACTGGGCGCCGGTGCGGTCCATTGCCATCGACAGTACGACGACCGCCGATCAGGCGGCGGCCCTCGTTAGCGCCATGGCGACGCGCGACTAACTCCGGTCTCTTTTCGCAGGCGAGACCTCCTCGCCTCCCAGGCCCGGCGGTAAATCGAACCCACAGGAACCCCCATGCAACTGGCGAGATCGGCCAACCTCCCCCCGCACCCTTCGATCGCTGAACGATT
>DATJXB010000092.1:0-10165 GCA_035500755.1 Thermoanaerobaculia bacterium
ATCGTGTTGCCCGTGACCGTTTTCGTCGTCGGGTCGATTTCGTGCAGGCAGTTCTCTCCGTTCTCGCCCTCCCCCACCTTCACGCGCCAGATCGTGCCCGTCCTGGAGTTGAAGGCGCCGTCGGCGGCCCAATCACCGCCCGTCAGGAACGCGTTGTCGTCGATCGTCTGGCCCGTCCTGACTCCGTCACCCGTGTACTGGTAGTCCAGGTTGTCTCCGCCCGCGACGGCGATGTTCGACAACCAGACGTCGGTCCCGAACGCGCCGACGCCCCAGGCGTACGTGATCCCCGTCGGGAATGCGCCGATCACGGTGCCGCCGGCCGCGACGTGGGGCGCCGTCGGGTGCTCGAGCGGTGAGGTCGAAAACCCGGCGAGGCCCGCCGCACTCCGCGCGTTGGTCACGGGCCGGCCCTTCTCGTCTTTCGGCAGGCGCGCGAGGGACTGGTCGCGGGTCGCCCCGGACGCGAATCCCGCGGTCGTCGACGCCAGCAGCGGGGTGTTCAATTCAATGAGCTGGAAGCTCGCGTCCACCGCGCCCGAGTTGGTCACCGTCAGGGTCTTCATCGCGAGCCCATCGGGTGGAATGGCCACCACGACCGGGCGCGGGCTCGCGTCGAGCCTGCCGGCCTGAAGCGCAAAGTCCCGCCGCACGGCGTCATTGTTGAAGACAGTGACCGTCTGCGAATCCGGCGAATAAGCCTGGCTGGAGGCCTCTAACATCTGCGGCCCCGCGGGCTGGAAGAGATAGAAAAAGCCCGCTCCGTGCGAGGGGTCGCCCGGATCGAAACTCGTCGTGGTCGCGACATCGGTGGCGCTCGAGACGGTGGCGCCGTTCACTCCCGCGCCCGTGTTCGCGTCGAGGACGTTGCCGACGACGAGGCCCCCCGCCACCGGCGAGCAGAGCGGCTGGCCCACGATCACGTTGTCGACCTGCCACCACCAGGAGTTGAACCCCCGGTAGTGGAACCGGACCAGGACGCCCGCCTGGCCGACGAAAGGGGAGAGGTCGACACTCTGGACCTGGGGCCCCCACTCGTAGATGCCGATCCGCTCCCACAGGTTCGTCCAGCTCCCGCCTCCGTCGGTCGAAACGTCGACGTCGGCCGTGGAGAAGAAGAAACGGTACTCGTTGTTCCAGAGGAGGGCGGCGCTCGAAAGCCCGGTCAGGTCGAGGCTGGGCGTCACGAGCGAACTGTCGTCGAAGTTCAAGTGATCGCTGTCGCAGTTGCTGTTGAGCAAAGCGAAGGGACCCGTTCCTCCCGTGTCGTTGCCCGGGAAGGCGCCACACGGGTCGGCGGCATCCCAGATCTTCCAGCTCGCGCCGCTGAAGGTGTCGATCGACCAGCCCGCGGGAAGCACTCCGGCGTCGAACCCCTCGCTCAGGATCGCGTCGACACCATTGGCCTGATACCCGGGCGCCTGGCACGCGTAGGCATCGACGGCGAGCGTCCAGTCCCGGACGAGCGGCGTTCCGTCCGCCGTGAGGGTCCCCCCCGCCGGGCGGTAGCCCCCTTCCAACGACGCGACGGCCACGCTGTACGCGATGCCGTCAAACAGGCTCGCCTGGTACTGCCCCGTCACCGGGTCGCTGTACACCTCGAGGGGCTCGGTGCTGTCGGAGGTGAACTCGAGCATCGCGTACAGCGGCCATCCGTGCCCGGAACCGTCCGTCACGGTACCGCTGATCGACGTCTGGCTGGCGTCGTGCGTTCGCTTCGGCTTCGACGCCGCCGCCTTCACGGGCGCCGCGGTCGCCCCGCGGTGTGCGCCTCGTTCGGCGCCCGAACTCGCCAGGCGCGGGTCTGCGGCGCTCCCACCCCGGTCGACGGGTCCTGCGCCGAGAAGAGAGGGGCTGCTCGCCGCAGCGAGAAACGCTCCGAGGGCGACGAGCACGGCCTTCAGGCCCCATGCGGTGGTGCGGTGCATGCGATCCTCCTTCGGGCTAAGAGCGATCCAGATGACTCATCGACATTTCGGCTAAGGCAGATACGGAAGGTTCAAGCCCTTGACCAGGAAGACCGCCATCTGGGCGTTCGAAATGTTGGCGTTCGGGCAGAAGTTTCCGCCGCCGCAGCCAGCCGTGATGCCTTCGTTGTAGAGACTCTCGATGTAGTCGACCGCGAACCCGCCCGGGCAGGGTACGTCGGTGAAGATGCCCGTGCAGGCCGGAGGCATTGCGTCGCCGTGCTGTCCCTTCCAGATGAAGACCGACATCTGGGCGCGGGTGTTCGGCGCATCCGGGCAGTAGTTCCCGCCGCCGCAGCCGGCCGTGATGCCGTCGTCGGAGATGCCCTGGATGTAGAAGGCGTTGTAGTCGTTGAGCGTCACGTCGCCGAAGATGTCGTCGTAGACCGGCGGCGGCGTGTTGCGTCCGTGCATCGCCCGGAAGATGTAGCCCGCCATGTCGGCGCGGGTCACCACGCCGTTCGGGCAGAAGGTGTAGACCGTCGGCCCGCAGTTGGACGGTCCGCCCATCATGACGCCCGCGCCCGCCACGCCGTAGATGTAGTTCCAGGCGAAGCTGCCCTCCGGCACGTCGTTGAAGAGGACCGTCAGGGTCACCGGGATCGCCGGGACGGCATACGGCGTGTTGGTCCAAACCTGGACCTGCGCCCGAAGGAGGCCCGGGAGCAGGCCCGTCGAGTTGAACGTCGCCGTGACCGGCGTCGTGCCCGCGCCGCCGGCGACCGTCCCTTGCGCCGGATCGAGCGTCAGCCACGGGACGTCCACCTCGCACGTCGCGCCGTCGCCGGAGGCGACCTCGTACAGAGTCTGGCTGAGCTGGTTCACCATCCAGAGGTTGCCCAGGCAGTCGGCCTCCATGCCGGCGCCGCCGTGGTCGTCGAACGCGCCACCTCCGACCTCGAAGCTGCCGACCACCGCGTAGTTGTTCTTCACGTCGAGGACGGTGATCGAGGTGTTGGCCCCGCTCACCTGGACGAAAAGGTGACCGGAGTCGGGGTAATACGCGAGCCCCGAGACCCCGAGCCCGACCATGGAGGAGTCGAGGATGTTGCCCTCCGAGTCGAAGTGGTAAATCGTGAAGTCGAGCCACGACCCGATGTAGTACGTATCGCTGACCGGGTCGTACGCCAGGCCGCGCTCCGACGTGCCCGTATCGGGGCAGATCGTGTTGCCCGTTCTGGACTTCGTCGCCGGGTCGACCTCGAAGATGCAGGAACTGCCGGAGCCGACGACGTCGACGTACCACATCATTCCGGTATTGGCGTTCCAGGCGCCGTCGGCCGCCCAGAGCGATATGGCACCGGACAGGTCGATCGTCTGGCCCGTCGAATTCCCGGCCTTGTCGTACTGATGCGCCTTGTCGTCGCCGCCCGCCTGTCCGACGTCGGTGATCCAGGTCGAGCTCGAGTCGCCGTCGAAACCGACGCCCCACCCGTAGGTTTGCTGGAGGGCGAAGCTGCCGAGCACTTCGCCGGCCGCAAGTGTGGGGCCGCCGGAATGAGCCAGGCTCGAAACCGCCGGAAGGCCGGTTCCCTGCGTCGAACCCATCGCGGCAGCCCGCTCCGCCGGATCCCTGGGCAGGCGCGAGAGCGCGCGCTGGACGTCCTCGCGCGAGGCGAAGCCGGACGTGGTCGACGTGAGCAACGGGGCGTTGACCTCGGAGAGCTTGAACGTCGCAGCGGGCTGACCCGAATTGGACATCGTCAGCGTCTGCACCGACATGCCGTTCGGAGGGATCACCGCGGAAAGAGCGGTCGGCGAGGCCGAAGTCTGGCCCGCCTGGAGGGTGAAGTCGCGACGCACCACGTCGTTGGTGAAGACCGTCGCCGGGTGCCCGTCGCTCGCGTAGGCCAGCTTCGAGGCTTCGAGGCTCTGCGGGCCCGCCGGGGAGAACATCGAATAGAAGCCGGACGGGCGGTCCGGGTCGCCCGGGTCGACGGTCGAGGTCGACGTGGCCTGCGTCAGGTTCGAGACGGTGGCTCCGACGAGGCTGTCGCCGGTGTTGCCGTCGACGACATTGCCAATGATGAGACCGCCCGCCGACGGTTCGCACGGCACCGAGCCGACGATCACGTCGTCCACCTGCCACCACCAGGCCCACCAGGTCTGATAGTGGAAGCGGGCCTGGACGTTGGGCTGACCGGCCGCGAACGACATGTCCGCCACCTGGTTGCCGGGACCGAAGACACTGGTGCCGGCCGCTTCCCAGACGTTGGTCCACGACACGCCGCCGTCCGTGCTGACGTCGATGTCGGCGATCGAGTAGAGGTCGACGAAGTCGTTGGCCCACTGGATCGCGGCGTTCGGAAGCGCGCCCAGGTCGAGCGGCGGCGTCACGAGGCTCGTGTCATCCGTGACGAAACCGTCGCGGTTGCTGTCGACCAGGGCATAGGGTCCAGAACCGCCGGTCCGGTTGCCATCGAACTCGGGAGGGTCGGCCGGGTCCGCGCCCTCCCAGATGAACCAGGGCATGCCGCCGTCGGTGCTGTCGTTGACGATCGACCAGCCGTCGGGAAGCACGCCAGCGTCGAACCCTTCGGCGAGGACCGGAACGATCGCGGCGGGGCTCGTATAGCCGGGCGACTGGCACGTCGTGTCGGCATGGAGCGTGAAGTCCCGGACGATCGGCGTGCCATCGGTCGAAAGCGTCGCGCGCGCGGCCCCGTAGTGGGGCTGGACCGGGCTCACCGTCGCCGTGTATTCCGTCCCGGAGAACAAGAGCGCCTCGTACTGGCCCGTCACCGGATCGCTGAAGACCGTCAGCGGCTCGGTGCCGCCGGAGGTGAAGACGATCCGGGCGTAAAGAGGCCACCCGTGTCCGGAGCCGTCGGTCGTCGTGCCGCTGATGGGTGTCTGGCCCGCGCCGTGCGTCCGCTTCGGCCCCGACGCGATCCTTCCATTCTTCGGCGCGGAGGGCCCCGCGGCAGCCCTCTTGGTCTTGTGCAACGCTTGGACCGCCGGGGCGTTTTTTGAATGGACCTCCAGCACGCTCGACTGGGCGGACGTGCCTTGCGCCGAGAACAGCGCGGTGCTGCCGGCCAAGGCGAGGCCCGCACCGAGGGAGACGACCAGGGCCGTGAACCTCTTCGTCGGAATCCGGTGCATCTGGTCCTCCTGCAGTGAAATGAGTTGCCCGAATGCTTTCATAAAGTCTCGAGACTCCGAATGCCCGAATCCAAAATAACTGCGCAACTTCTCACCGACTTGCTTCATTTGCCTAGCGCGGAGTCGGCGCCTTCCCGAGCTTGCGCTGGAGCGACCGGCGGTGGATGCCGAGAACGCGAGCGGCCTGGGAGACGTTTCCGCCGCAGTCCGAAAGGACGCGTTGAATGTGCTCCCACTCGACCCGGGCGAGGGAGGGCACCGAATCCATGGGAGACGCCGTCACGGCGCCGCGAGCGCCGTCGCCCCG
The DNA here is from genome assembly GCA_035500755.1 of Thermoanaerobaculia bacterium. Classification (GTDB taxonomy): domain Bacteria; phylum Acidobacteriota; class Thermoanaerobaculia; order UBA5066; family Gp7-AA6; genus DAHUXD01. The sequence goes on from DATJXB010000092.1 coordinate 5,380, forward strand.
GGCGAATCCCGCGAGGATCTCGTCGACGTCGGCCGGCTTGGTCAGGTAGTGCACGGCGCCCAGGCGCACGGCCTCGAGGGCCGTCGCGATGCTTCCGTATCCCGTGAGCACCACGACGACGGTCCTCGGCTCGAGCTCCATGAGCTTCCGGACGACGTCGAGTCCCGAACCGCCCGGAAGCCGGAGGTCCACGAGGGCATACTCGGGCGGCTCGCGCCGCGCGGATTCCGCGGCTTCCACGGCATTGGCCGCCTCGGCCACCTCGAAGCCCCGGTCGCGAAAAGCGCGACTCAAGCGGCGTCGAAAGACGGGGTCGTCCTCCACGATCAGGAGGCTGCGGGCAACCAGCGCGACGTCAGGCAAGGCGCCCACTCCCGGTCGGCTCGGCCGACGCGACGTCCACGATCACGGTCGTTCCCGCCCCCGGACGAGACTCGACCTGCAGCCTTCCCCCCATCTGCTCCGCCAGCGTCCTCGCGATGAACAGTCCCAGCCCGAGCCCCGCTCCCGGACTCTTGGTGGAGAAAAACGGCTCGCCCGCCCTGGCGAGCTCGTCGGGATCCATTCCCCGACCCCGATCGCGCACCGCCATTCGCAGCATCGGTCCGAGCCGCTCGAACGAGAGCGAGACCTCCCCGTCTCCGGCCTCGAATGCATTGTCGAGGAGGTTCTGCGCGACCTGTTGCAGGGCGATGCGAGGCGCCGTGATCGAAACGCCCCCCTCGCATCCGGACACGAGCAGTCGCTGGAGGCGCCCCGCGGGCAGGCGCCGCCGGATCTCGCCGACAAACTCTTCCACGCGAACCAGCACCGGCGCCTCCCCGGGAAGTTGTCCCGCGTCGGAGGCGAGGCGTGTGAGGATCGCCCGGCAGCGCTCGATCTCGGAACGGATCAGCTCCGCATCCTCCAGCAGAGGAGCGCCCAGGGCTCCCGGCAGAGCCCGGATCGCCCGCTCGAGCTCCGTGCTCGCGACCGCTATCGTGGCCAGCGGCGTCCCCAGTTCGTGCGCGGCCCCGGCCGCCAGCGTCGTGACCGAGGCGAGGCGCTGTTGGCGCGAGGCGCTCAGCCGCATCTCGGCCACCTCGGAATCGCGCCGCCCGAGCTCCGCCGAGAGCTTGACCACGAAGTACGCGGTCAGGACCGCCGCCACTGCGAAGGCCACCCACATGCCCTCCAGGTGGAGGCGCATGCCGACCATGGCGTGCGCGGTTTCCGAGCTCCTGTGGCCGAAGAACAGCAATCCGTAGCATCCGACGGCCAGCGCCGCGAGAAACCAGGTCCAGCGCGAGCCGAGAACCACAGCGGCCAGCGTGATGTGGACGAGGTAGATCACGCTGAACGGGTTGTAGGCACCCCCGGTCGCATACAACAAAGCGGTCAAAAGAAGTGTGTCGAACGTGAGCGTGGCTCCGCAGAGCACCCGCGCGCTCCCGGCGCGGCGGCGCGTGGCGAGCAGGACGACGTTGCTCACGCCGAGCAGGCCTACCAGCCATGCGAGACGGCCCAGCGGGAGACCGCCGAACGCGGCCTCGGCCGCGGCGATCACGGCCGCCTGGCCCGCCACCGCTCCCCAGCGCAAACGAATCAGCCAGTCGAGGCTGATCTCGGCACGGTAGTCGGGCGCCTCGGCCGGCGACGGCGGTGCCCCGGGCGCGATCACCGAACCTTGTGCGACCGGAACCATTCGACGATCCGCCGGTTGCGGTCCGCGCGGTGAATCGGCAAGGAGTGCCCGTCGCCGTCGTACACGACCAGAGCGTACTCCCGGCCGTGCTCTTGCAGCTGCTGCGCCATGGCGAGAGCCTCCTCGACCGGAACCTTGCTGTCTGTGCGGCTGTGGAGGATGAGCACCGGCGCCCGGATCCGCTCGGCCCAGAAGACCGGGGAACGCGCTTCGAGAAGCTCCCGGCTCTTCTTTTCGAAATCGGGCCAGACCTTCGCCCACCCGTCGTAGCCGTCCCATCCGAGAAGGAATTCCGGCCGGTCCACCACGGTCCGGGTCAGGTCCGTGGGACCGGCGATCACGGCTGCCGCGTTGACCGGGGCGCCGTCCCGCAGGGCGAGGTAGGTCATGAACCCGCCGCGCGACAGGCCCATCATGAAGAGATTCCGGCCGTCCACGTCTCCGCGCGAACAGAGGAGTGGAACCAGATTGAGCACATCGGCCAGGTCCGCGCCGCCCCACTCGTCGCGGCGCGCCCGCGCGCCCACGAAGCGGGAGTTCGACGCCACGACGATGAAGCCCTCGCGGGCGAGCAGGCGCATCTCGGCCAGCAGGAGCGGGTCGATTCTCCCGAAGTCACCCGTTCCGCCCCGGTTGTAAATGATCGCTGGCAGCCGCGATCCCGGGGCCGCCTCCCGCGGCCGCAAGAGGAAGCCCTCGACGGGTTCCTGGCCGCTCGCGTAGTGGATGCGCTGGCAGACGACCGCGTCAGCGCGGATTCCCTCCCACGTGGCGAAGTCGAAGTACCAGCGCCCGAACTCGTCGAGGTCCGCGTGCGCCGGAAGCGCGTCGCAGGGCTCTTCCGTGAGAACCGTTCCGTCCGCGGGCGCGGGGCGGGCCTCGCCGAGGAACACGAACGAGCCGCCCACGGCCAGGGCCAGGACGGCAAACCGCCGGACCGTCCGTCGCTGGCCTTCGCACGGAATCAAGACTCCTCCTGCGCGCTCACGATGTCGAGGAGGCTAGCAGCCCGCTGCGCGCCGCTCCTGCGGCAAACTGTCGCAGAGCCGCCGCGTCCGGGCGACGGTACGATCGTCGTGGATGCGAATCCCTGCCCTGAAACCTGCGCCTCGCGTCTGGCTCCTGCTCGGCCTCGCGATCGCGCTCGCGCCGCGCGGTCTCGCGCACGAAAAGCACGTGGGGACGGTCACCGGCGTTCTCGGTCTCGACCTCTACGCCTCGGGCGACGTCGTCGACGCGCTCCTGGCGGTCCAGGAGGACGGAGCGAAGGCAATCGAGCTGCGCCACGTGCGATCGACCGACGGCGGCCGGACATGGGGACCGGCCGCGCCGATCCTGAAGGGAAAGGCCGCCGTGTTCTCGCCACGCCGCGGGGCCGAGCCCCAGATTGCCGCGTCGGGTGATCGCATCGTCGTCATCTGGACGGAGCCGGGCTCGAGCCCCTGGGGCTCGGGCGCGCTCGCGAGCGCCGTCTCCCCCGACGGCGGCCGCACATGGAGGAAGGGCCCAACCCCGGCCGACGACGGCACAACGAAAGACCACGGGTTCGTGGACGTGGCCGCCTTCGGCCCGAATCGATTTCTGGCCGTCTGGCTCGACAGCCGCGACGGCGAGCAGGGTCTCCGGTCCGCCGTGTCGCCCGACGCCGGCGCGTCGTGGGGAAAGAACGTCGACGTGGATGCGCGGACGTGCGAGTGCTGCGCTAACCGGCTGCTCGTGCGCCAGGATCGGGCCGACGTAATCTACCGGGACCTCGATCCGAGGGACATGGCGGTCGCGACGACGACCGACGGCGGCCGCTCCTGGAGGAAGGTCGGGGCCGCGGGGCCCTTCGGATGGAAGTTCGACGGCTGCCCCGAGGTGGGAGGCGCTCTCGCCGTCACCGAGGCCGCCGGCCTCGAAACCCTTCACGCGCTCGTCTGGACCGGGAAGGGCTCCGAGGTCGGCGTATGGCGGCTGTCCTCCGGCGACCGGGGTCTCACGTGGTCGAAGCCCGCGCGCATGGGCGATGCCGCCGCCAAGCATCTGGACATGGCCGCGAGCGGCGCCTGCGTCGCCGCCGTCTGGGACCAGTACCTGGCCCGCGGGAAACGCAGCGTCGTCCTCGCGTCCGTCTCCTGCGACGGCGGCAGGATCTGGTCGAAACCGAACATCATCTCGGCGCCGAATGCGAACGCCACGCATCCCCTGGCGGTGGCGACGCCGAGAGGCATCCTTGCCGCGTGGACAGAACGGACCGGGGCGGGGCCGATCGACTGGAAGACGCGCGCACTGTGGGAAGCGCCGGCGGCACCGCACGTTTCGGAGTGACGCGCGGCAACGGAATGCGCACACGCTCGTTTCTCGTGAGCCCGGGCTTCGTGGTGTCGGCGGCCGCCGGAATCGTCATCGCATCCCGATCGAGCCGGCCCGATCTGGACGGAGAACGCGTGGCCCACGAGTTCCGCCTGCCTCCGCCGCCGGGCCGCTTCCCGTCCTCTGGCCCGTGCCCGCGTTTTCATATATCGACCAGGGCCGCCGAAACCGTTGACCCCGTCTGCAGGATGGGCCTCGCCGTGGACGCCGCGACGGCGCACGCGTCGTTCGACGGACGGACCTACTATTTCTGCAGCGCGACCTGCCGGAGCGAATTCCAGAGGGCGCCGACCCGCTTCGCGGCTTCGCCGCCAAGCTCGGAGGCGACCGGGAGGTGATGAGAGTGGCGGGGCCGACGGGACTCGAACCCCGAGGCTTCCGGCTTAACTCCAAACGGCTCAGAGGTCGAGGACACCGTTGTCCGTGTATCTGTCCGTGTCTCGGGCGACGGCGGGCGGGCAGGCGTGACTTTCACAGGTTCGGCGGCGGGAGCCTGCGCCTGAGCCGCTGCGCGCATCCAGCGCACCCGCTCCAGCCATGATCGCGAGTCGGATCCCCTGGCGCCTCCTGATTGTCGTCGATCATATATTTTGAACTCCGGCCACCCTCCGTGGGGAGGGCCGTTGCAACGAGGTCGCCGAGAGGAGCGGTCCATGAGCGCCACTTCAATTCGCACCGGCTGCACGCTGCTGATTGCCTCGAGTCTGATTGCCTGCCAGAACGGGCCCTCGAGCCAACCGGCCGGGC
>DATJXB010000093.1:0-20968 GCA_035500755.1 Thermoanaerobaculia bacterium
GGCAAGACGCAGCTGCTCATCAAGAACCCGATCAACCGGTACCTCATCAATTCGCCGATGCTCTCCCAGATGAAGACGAACGCCGACGGTTCGGTCACGCTTTTCATCCAGAAGGACTCTCCCGGGAAGGACAAGGAGTCCAACTGGCTGCCGGCGCCGGACGGACCGATCTACATCGTCATGCGGCTCTACTGGCCGAAGACCGAGGCGCCGTCGATCCTGCCGCCCGGGGACGGGACGTGGCAGCCGCCAGCGCTCGTCGCCGCGAAGTAGGGCGGCGATGATTCCGCTCGACGCGATCCGGGAGGCCGCCTCCCGGATCGCCGGGCGGGTGCATCGCACGCCGCTCCTCTCCTCGGCCCAGCTCGGCGCGCTGACCGGCGTGCGCCTCTTCCTCAAGGCCGAGAGCTTCCAGAAGACGGGCTCGTTCAAGGCGCGCGGCGCGCTCAACAAGGTGCTGTCGCTGTCGGAGGCCGAACGCGCCCGCGGCCTCGTCACGGTCTCGGCGGGAAATCACGCGGCCGCGGTGGCCTGGGCCGCGCGCGAGGCCGGCTGCGGCGCGGCCGTCGTGATGCCGACGGACGCGCCGCGCTCCAAGATCGAGGCGGTTCGCGGCTACGGCGCCGAGATCGTCTTCCACGCGGACCGGCCGACGCTCTTCGACAAGCTGCACGAAGTCCGCGAAGCGCGGGGCCTGACGTTCGTCCATCCGTTCGACGATCCCGTGGTGCTCGCGGGCGCGGGCACGGCGGGGCTCGAGCTCGCCGACGACCTTTCCGACGTCGGCCTCGTCGTCGTCCCGGTCGGCGGCGGCGGGCTGCTCGGCGGCGTCGCGTCCGCGGTCCGGCAGGCGCGCCCGTCGGCGCGGATCGTGGCGGTCGAGCTCGAAGCCGGGCCGGGACTCGCGCCGGCGCTCGCCGCCGGCAAGCCCGTGCCGGCGCCGCGGCCCGCGACGGTCGCCGACGGCATGACGCCGCCATTCGTCGGCGCGCTGCCGCTCGAGATCGCCCGCGAGGCCGTCGACGCGATCGCCGCCGTCAGCGAGGCCGAGATCCTCGAAGGAATGCGGCTGCTCGCGACGCGCGCGAAGCTCTACGTCGAGGGCTCGGGCGCGGCCGCCCTCGCCGCGCTCGTGGCGGGGAAGGTGAAGGCGCCGCCCGGGACGGCGGCCGCGGTCGTCGTCTCGGGCGGGAACGTGGATCTGGAGAAATTCGCGGCGGCGGTTTCCGGCCGCTAGCGCGCCGCCGGGTCCTCCTGCATGACGCCGAACGTGTTGCCGTCGGGGTCGGCGCAGTAGGCGAGCCAGCCCACGCCCGGAATTGCCATTTTCGGCACGACGGTCTTGCCGCCCTTTGTCTCGATCGCCTTCACGCTGTCGTCGACCGACGCGACGCCGACCGTGTTGACCGTCGACTCGCCCGGATGCGAGCGGGGCTTCAAGCCGCCGTCGATCCCGCGGGCGCCGTCGGCGCCGGTCGAGACGAGCCAGTACGGCATGGGACCGTCCCACTTCTGGAACTTCCAGCCGAAGACGTCGCCGTAGAACTTCACCGAGCGCTCCGGGTTGTCGGACGGGATCTCGAAGTGAATGACGCGGGACATGGGATCTCCTTTCGGGACGGGTTGGGTTGCCGTTTCGGTTCAGGCCGTGCGCGTCGCCGCGGCCCGGTAGCGCTGTGTGGCGTAGCCGACGATGGCGCCGACGAGGGCTCCGGGCAGCATGATCTCGAAGTAGTAGTGCTTGCCGTTGGGGTCGGGCATCGCCGCTACGATCCAGGCGAGCACGAGCCCCACGGCGAGTCCGAAGAGGACGCCGAGCGGCAGCGAGTTCACCTTGCGGGCGAAGAACCCGATCGCGAGCCCCGCGACGAGCCCTTTGAAGGTCGAGCCGATGACGATGCCGAGGAGCTGGCTGCGCACTTCGGGCGTGAAATACGCGGTCAACCCGTCGAAGATGCCGAGGACGCCCCCCAGGACGAGTCCGAAGACCGGTTTGCTCATCGTTCCTCCACACCCTTCCTTACAACGTTTATTCGAAATCCATTAGGCGTGGTTTCAGCGCCGGCCGTAGAGGAGGAGGACCGCCCGCATCACGAGGTAGGCGGCGACGATCAGGATCGGCGTCTGATAGCGCGCCGCGAACCGCCGCACGCGGGCGGGAAGGCCCTCGTCGTGGGCCAGCACGCGTTCGCCGCCGCAGAAGCGGCCGACCTCCGCGGCGAGGGCCTCGACCGACGGGTACCGATCGCCCGGGTCCAGGGCCATGGCGCGGAGGACGATCGCCTCGAGAGCGGGCGGCACGTCCGGGGCGACGTCGCGCGGTGCCGGCGGTTCGGCGCGGCCGCCGTCGCGCGCGCGGGCCGCGGCGCCGGCGTCGTCGAACGGCGCTTTTCCCGTGACCAGGAAATGGAGGATGCCGCCGAGGGCGTAGACGTCCGCGGCGGCGCCGACGGCGCCCGACCCCGACGCCTGCTCCGGCGCCATGTACGCGGGCGTGCCGACGACCGCGCCCTCGGACGTCCGGACGGCCGGGGAGTCGGCGGCGGCCCGTCCGGGCGGTCCGGAGGCGTCGGCGCCGCCGAGCGCTTTCGCGACGCCCCAGTCCATGACGAGCACTTCGCCGAAGGGGCCGACCATGACGTTCTCGGGCTTCAGGTCGCGATGCACGACGCCGCGCGCGTGGGCGAAGGCGACGGGCTCGCAGAGCCGCTGGAAGGCGCGGAGGCGCTCCAGCCGCGGCAGATCCGGAGCGAGCTCGTCCAGGCGCCGGCCGTCCACCCGCTTCATCGCGTAGAAGATCCGTCCGTCGGGCAACGCCCCCGCGTCGTGGACGGGCACGATGCCGGGATGCTCGAGCCGGGCGAGGACGCGCGCCTCGTTCCACAGGCGCTCCGCCGTGCCGCCGCCCGCGGCGCCCGTGGCCACGACCTTCAAGGCGACCGGCCGCCCGAGGACCGTGTCTTCCGCGAGGTAGACGGCGCCCATGCCGCCGCGCCCGAGCTCGTCGAGCAGGCGGTACTTCGTCTCGCCGAGGTCCGGCCACTCGGCGACGCGGCGCAGGTGCCGCACCGTGACGTCCGAGAGCCACCTCATCCGGCCGCGTCTCCGAGGAGGCGGCGGGCCTCGTCGCGGAACTCGCGGTCGCTCGCCGTGATCTCGCGCAGCGTCTCGAGGACGATGCGCCGGAACTCTCGCCGGGCGAACGCGAGAAAGTTGGTGACCTGCGTGACGGGAAGGCCCACCTCGTCGGCGAGACGGTCGTACGTCAGCTTCTCGTCGGGATCGCGGTCGAGCTCGTAGCGCTCGAAGAGGCGGAACGGAAGGTCCTTCCCGCGCCGCGCGCAGTCGCTCCGGAGCCGTTCGACCGCGAGGGCGAAGAGGTTGCGCACGAACTCGTCGTGGAACGCCTGCTCGGGCGTCTTGCCGTCGGCGGGCTCGGCGCGCGCGAGCTCCGCCTCGGCATCCTCGAAGTCGAGGGACAGCAGCGGCGCACCGGGCGAGCGCTTCTGGCGCTGCGCGGCCTTCGTTTCGTTGGCGACGAAGCGGTCGAGGCACGCGCGCAGGTACGTCCGAAAGCTTCCCTTCTCGGGATCGTAGGACGCGAAGAAATCCTTCTCGAGCGCGCGCGCGAAGAAAGCCTGCGTCAGGTCCTTCGCGTCTTCGTTCGACGCGCGGTGACGCAGGCGCAGGTACTTGTATGCCGGCCTCCAGTACGCGGCGAGGAGAACCGCGAGCCCGCGCTCGCGTTCGGCGGCGCTCTCGCTCCGCACGGCGAGGACCGCGGAGGCGCGCGTCGCGGGAAAGGAACCCGAGCCTTCGCCGATGCCGGTGTCGTCGTTCACGGCCGAGGTATATCGTATGGCCCGTGACTCCGGAGGCGGACGCGGTGGCGGAGGCGAATAGCGCCTTCTACAAGGCCCTCGAGGCGCGCGACCTCGAGACGATGGCGGCCGTGTGGCACCACGACTCGGCCGTCAGCTGCGTCCATCCCGGCTGGCATCGCCTGGACGGCTGGGAAGAAGTCGAGCGCTCGTGGGAAAACATCTTCACAAACTCGCGCCCGTGGGCCGTTTCCTGCGAGGACATTCGGATCACGCTCGTCGGGGATCTCGCCTGGGTGACGTGCGTCGAGGTGATCGTTCCGTTCGGCGCCGAGGAGGACTCGGAGGCCGCGCGGATGCAGGCGACGAACCTGTTCGGCCGCGTCTCGGGAGAGTGGCGCCTGGTGCACCATCACGCCTCGCCGTCGCCGACGGGGGAAAACGCGGCCGACGAATCGATCAACTGATTCGCTTTTTGTCGGGAGGGCCACGCCGATGCGCGTCGTGTTCCGGATCCTCGCCGTCCTGGTGCTCGCCGCCGCCCTGGCCGTCGCCTGGCTGGCGCTGCGGTCGCCCGACATGCGGCCGGCCTCGACCGTGAAGATCGAGGCCACGCCCGAGCGCCTCGCCCGCGGGGAGTATCTGGTGACGCACGTCGCGGACTGCCTGCCGTGCCACTCCGAGGTCCACGGCGACCGCTTCGCGATCCCGGTGAAGGCAGGAACGGAAGGGCAGGGCGGCTTTCCGTTCGACAAGAAGCTCGGCGTGCCGGGGCTCGTCCAGGCCCAGAACATCACCGCCGACAAGGAGTACGGCCTCGGCGACTGGACCGACGGCGAGGTCGCGCGCGCGATCCGCGAGGGCGTCGACCGCCACGGCAAGGCCCTTTTCCCGATGATGCCGTACCCCGGCTTCGCGGCGATGAGCGATGAGGACACCGCTTCGGTCGTCGCGTATATCCGGACGCTGAAGGCGATCCATCGGCCGGTCGCGCCGCGGCAGCTCGACGTGCCCGTCAACTTCTTCGTGAAGTTCGCGCCCAAGCCCCTGACCGGACCGGTCGCGGCGCCGGATCGCTCGGACTCCGTCGCCTACGGCAAGTACCTCGTCACGATCGCCGGGTGCCGCGACTGTCACACGCCGCACGACGACAAGGGGCAACTGGTCCCGGGGCAGGACTTCTCGGGCGGCTGGCTGATGATCGGGCCGTGGGGCCGCGTCGTCACGGCCAACATCTCGCCCGACCCCGAAACGTACGTCGGCCGGGCGAGCCGCGACGAGTTCATCGGCCGCTTCAAGGCCTTCGAGGGGATGACCGCGGAGACCGCGCCGGTCGCGCCGCCCGGCAGGAACACGGTGATGAGCTGGCTCGGGTTCGCGGGGATGACGAGGGAAGACCTCGGCGCGATCTACGACTATCTGAAGACGGTCAAGCCCATCCATAAGAAGGTCGACTCGTTCCCGGACGCGCCGCCGGGGTCCAGATCGTGAAGGCGATCCGCGTCGAGGCGGCCGGCGGGCCCGAGGCGCTGCGCCTGGAGGATCTGCCGGATCCGAGGCCGCAGGCGGGCGAGGCGCTCGTGCGCGTCGAGGCCGCGGGCGTCAACTTCATCGACGTCTACCACCGGACCGGCCTCTACAAGATGGCGCTGCCGTTCACGATCGGCCACGAAGGCGCCGGCACGGTCGTCGCGGTCGGGGCGGACGTGCGGGACCTCGCGCCGGGCGACCGCGTGGCCTGGGCGAGCGTCCCGGGCTCGTACGCCGAGCTCGCCGCCGTGCCCGCGGCGCGGCTGGTCAAGGTCCCGGCGGGCGTCTCGACGAAGCAGGCCGCGGCGGCGATGCTCCAGGGCATGACGGCGCACTACCTCGCGTGCACGACGTATCCGCTGAAGGCGGGCGACGCGTGTCTCGTCCACGCCGGCGCCGGTGGCGTCGGGCTGCTGCTGACGCAGATCGCGAAGCTCCGCGGCGCGCGCGTCTTCACGACGGTTTCGACCGCCGAAAAGGCGCGGCTCTCCAGAGAGGCGGGGGCGGACGCGACGATCGACTACACGACGCAGGATTTCGAGGCCGAGGTGCGCCGCCTGACCGACGGCCGGGGCGTCCAGGTCGTCTACGACTCCGTCGGCAGGACGACCTTCGAGAAAGGGCTCGCGTGCCTGGCGCTGCGCGGCACGATGGTGCTCTTCGGCCAGTCGAGCGGCCCGGTCGCGCCGATCGACCCGCAGACCCTCTCCCAGCGCGGGTCGCTCTACCTGACCCGGCCGACCCTGTTTCACTACACGGCCACGCGCGAGGAGCTCGTCGATCGGGCCGGCGAGGTGCTCGGCTGGATCGCGGCGGGCCGCCTGAAACTGCGCGTCGACCGCGAGTTTCCGCTGGCCGAGGCGGGCGCGGCCCATCGGGCCCTCGAGGCGCGGCAGACGACCGGCAAGGTCCTGTTGATCCCGTAGGACCGCCGCGCCGCGGCTGTGCCATGATTCGCGACCGAGGGCCTTCCCTCTTGACCGATTCGAAGCGAGGCCGGCCGTGATCCTCGTGACGGGCGCCACCGGCAAGGTCGGGCGCGAAGTCGTCCGCCAGCTTGCGGCCGCGGACGTTCCGGCGCGCGCCCTGGTCCGCGACGCGATGCGCGCGTCGGCGATCCGGCTCCCCGGCATCGAGATCGTCGTCGGCGACCTCGCCCGACCCGAGTCGCTGCCGGCGGCGTTTGCCGGCGCCGACCGGATCTTCCTCCTGACGCCGGCCGCGCCGGATCAGGTCGAGCTCCAGTCGAACGCGCTCGAAGCCGCGCGCCGCGCGGGCGCCAGGCACGTCGTGAAGGTCTCGGTGGCCGGCGGCCCGGACGCCGGAACGCAGATCGGCCGCTGGCACTGGGCCACCGAGAAGCAGATCGAGGCTTCGGGGCTCGGGTTCACCTTCCTGAGGCCGACGCTCTACATGCAGCAGATGACGGCGTACGCACCGTCGATCGCGGCGACCGGCACGTTCTCGGCGCCGGTCGGCGCCGGGGAAGTCGCCGTCGTGGACACGCGCGACGTCGCCGCGGTGGCGGTCTGCGCGCTGACGCAGAACGACCACGACCGGCGGATCTACGACGTGACGGGACCCGAGGCGCTCTCGTACGACGCGATGGCCGACGCGATCTCGGAGGCGATCGGCCGGAAGGTCGCCTACGCGCACGTCCCGCCCGACTACGCGCGCCGGCAGATGCTGGCCGACGGCCTGCCGCGCTGGCTGGTGGACGACATGATCATCCTGGCCGCGTCCTTCCGCGACGGCTACGGCGCGGCGGTGACGACCACGGTGGCCGACGTCACCAGGCAGAAGCCGCGGACGTTCCGCCAGTTCGCCCGCGAGTCCGCGCGCGTCTTCAACGAGGGCCGTTGATCCGGGCGGCGGGCCTCCTGGTCTCCGTCGCGGTCGGCGTGGCGTGCGCCGCCGCGTCCGACGGTCCCTTCGCGGCGCCGGTTCGGATCTCCCTCGGCGAGGCGCGGTCGCCCCAGGCGCTCGCGGCCGGCGACTTCGACGGCGACGGTCACGTCGATCTGCTCGTGGCGAGCGCCCGCGCCAACGACGTCACGGTCCTTTTCGGCGACGGGCGCGGGGGATTCCGCGTCGGCCGTTCGTTTCCCGCGGGGCCCGAACCGACGGAGATGCTCGTCGGCGACTTCGACCGCGACGGGCACGCCGACGTCGCCATCGCCAATCACGGGACGCCGCTCGTGACGATCCTTCTCGGCGACGGGAAGGGCGGCCTGCGTCCCGGGCCGGGCTCTCCCCTCGCGGTCCGCAGCCGGCCGCACCCGCACACGATCGGCGGCTGCGACGTCGACGGCGACGGGAAGGTCGACCTGGTCATCGACAGCTGGGGTGAGAACCGATTGACCCTGCTGCGCGGCGACGGGAAGGGCGGCTTCGCGACGCCCGGCGAGCCGATCGACGTCGGCCGGAAACCATACCGGAACCTCCAGTTGCGCGACCTCGACGGCGACGGGCGGTGCGACCTCGCCGTTCCCAGCTACGACGCGGGCGTCGTCACGGTCCTTCTCGGCGACGGGCGCGGCGGTTTCCGCCCCGGAGCGGGGATCCCCGCGGGCCCCGCGCCGTTCACGGTCGGCGTCGGCGATCTCGACGGCGACGGTCGGATCGATCTCGCGTTCTCGAACTACTCCGGCCAGATCTCCGATCCGAGCGACGACGCGATCACGTTCCTCCTCGGCGACGGCAAGGGCGGGTTCCGCCCCGGACCGCGCCTTCCGACGGGCGCCGGCCCGTTCCAGCTCGCGGCGGGCGACGTGAACGGCGACGGGAAGACCGACGTCGTCACGGCCAATCACGGCGGGTCCGATCTGACGGTCGCGTTCGGCGGGCCGGGCGGCCTCGCGGTCGAGCGCATGGCCCGCGTCGCGGTGCCGGCCGCGCCCGATCGCGTCCTGCTGGCGGACGTGACGGGCGACCTCAAGGCCGACGCCGTCGCCGCGAGCCCGGACGGGCACGCGGTCTTCGTCTTCGTCGCGCGTTAACACGGCGCCGTCTCGACCCTCGTGCGCGAACCGCTCGAGTTGCTGTAGATTTCCGCCTCGAATCGCGGCGCGAGGCGGCGAGAATTCGAGGAGGTCCCATGCCGGCACCGATCCCGACGTACGAAGACAGCGCTCTCGTGCTCCGTCTCTACGAGCTCCGCCGCGACGACAAGCTGCGCGCCGCCCGCGAGTGGTTCCGGGCGAAGTTCTTTCCACAGACCTTCGAGGACGTGATGGCGGTGGCGCTCGGCGCCGGCGCCGAGAACACGCATTTCCGGATGGTCACCGGCTACTGGGACATGGCGGCGTCCTTCGTCGCCCACGGCGTGCTCCATCCGGAGCTCTTCTTCGAGTCGGGCGGCGAGGCACTCTTCGTCTGGGCGAAGCTCGGTGAGTTCGTCCCGCGGATGCGCGTCGAGTACCAGTCGCCGCGCATGCTCGTCAACCTCGAGAAGGCGATCGGCATGGTGCCGTGGGCGGCCGAGCGCCTCCAGGTCCTGCGCGCCCGCATGCCGGCCTACCGGGATCGGGTCGCGAAGGGCTGAGGGCGACCCGGGAACCTTTCCTCCGCCGCGGGTTCCCTTCTGCTCGGGAGGGAACCCGATGAAACGACCGCGTCTCTTGCCGCTTCTCGTCGCCGCCGGGGTCGTGGCGGCGGCGCTCGGCGGCTCGTTCCTGAAACAGCGCGTCCGGCGGGAAACCTGGGCCGCGGCCAGGGCCCTGCCGGAGTCGGCCGCGACGCGCCCGGCGCTGATGCAGACCGCCTCGGCGCTGGCGTCGTCCGTGCGAACCGACTCCGAGACGCAGACGCCGCCCGGCGACGCGCTCGAGGGCATGTTCGCCGCCCGCAAGCTCATCCGCACCGCCTCGGTCACCCTCGAAGTGACGCGCTACGCGGAGGCCGCCGCGCGCGTCGAGGCGATCGCCTCGGCCCACGGCGGCTACGTCGCCGACGCGGCCGTCGCGCGGGATCCCGGCGACCGCGACCGCGGGACGCTGACGCTCCGCGTGCGCGCCGACCGCTTCGACCAGGCGCTGCGCGCCCTCGAGGCCCTCGGCAAGGTCGAGAGCGCGAACCTCGAGACGCGCGACGTCGGCAAGGAATACATGGACCTCGAGACGCGCCTGTCGGCCAAGCAGGACGCGGAGGCGCGGCTGCGGGAGCTGCTGCGCACGAAGACCGCGCGGCTTTCCGACGTCATCGCCGCGGAAAAGGAGCTCTCCCGGGTGATCGAGGAGCGGGAGCTGCTGGAGGGCGAGCGCCGGTACTACGACCGGCAGGTCGCGCTCTCGACGATCACCGCGGAGATCCACGAGCCCCGGGCGTTCCTGCGCGAGAGCGCGCTGTCGCCGCTCACCGAAGCGTTCGCCCGCGCGCTGCCGCTTCTCTCGAGCTCGGTCGCGACCCTGGTCTACGCGTTCGCGGCCGTGCTGCCGTGGGCCCTGCTCGCGCTGCTCGTCTGGCGGCTCGTCCGGCGCCTCAGGATCCGGCGCCTGGTGCGCGTGGCGATGGAGCGCTGACGGGTCCCGGGGGCGTGGGCGCGCCGGAGGGGCCGGAACGCGCCCGCGCCTCCGTGAGCCAGGCGCGAAACTCCGGGTCGTCGCGCACGCGCGCGAAGTCGGGATCCCCGTCGAGCCGGTCGAAGCGCCGGAAGCCCTTCGCGACGGCCCGGTCGAGCTCGTGGAGGGCCCGGCGGGTCTGGCCCGCGCGGGCCTCGGCGCTGGCGAGGTTGTAGTAGACGCGCGGCTCGTCGGGGTCGATCTCGGCGGCGACGGCGAGCATCAGCCGGGCGTGCGCCGCGTCGCCGCGGGCGAGCATCTCCTCCGGAAGGTAGAAGCCCGTCTCGACGCGGAGGTTCGCGAGGAGGCGCTCGGCCGAACGGCGCTCCTCGGGCGCGCCGGAAGCGGCCCGGGTCTTGAGCGCGGGGATGCCGAGCTGCGCGGCCAGGGACGCGGCGGCCGGGATCTCGGGGTCGCGCGCGGCGGCTCGGACCTTGCCCGAGAGCGTTTGGAGCGCGGCCCGGTCGCGGGCGTCGCGCCGCTCGGCGTCGCGAACGGCCTGGCGCGCCGCGTCTTTCTTGCCGAGCGTGTCGGCTTTCGCCGCGGCCGCCGCGGTGTCGGCCAGGCCCCTGGAGTCCTCGGCCGCCTCGGCGTAGCGCCGCCAGGCGCCGGCGGCGTTGCCGGCGCTTTCGAGGGCGGCGGCCGCGGCGAGGTCGGCCGCGAAGAGCTTCGCGGCGAGGGCCTCGTCCTTCGGCCGCAGGTTGGACCGCATCGCCTCGAGCTCGAGCCACGCGAGCGCGCGCGCCGCGACCTCGGGCGGCGGCCAGTCGTGCCCGCCGTCGAAGAAGGCGATGCGGTGGGTGACCTTCGCTTTCGCGAGCTCGGCGTCGAGGGCGCGCATCTCGTAGTAGTTGAAATCGCGGTCGCCGCAGGTGCCGAAGTACGGCACGGGGAACCCGCCCTTGGGAAGCTCCTCCGGGAATCCGGCGCCGGCGGCGACCACACCGGCGATCGCTCTCGGCGCCTGCGCGGCGAGCGCGGCGGCCACGCGGGCTCCGCCCGAGAATCCGCCGAGATAGGTCCGGCGCGGGTCGAGCGCCAGGCGCCCGTGCGTGTCGTTCCACATCGCCTGCAGGGCCGGCGTGTTCGGGTCGTCCTTCGTGTCGCTGCGCGAGTTGTAGGACGAGACGAGGATCCAGCCGTACGCGTCGGCGGCGGCGCGGAAGCGCTCGATCGGCAGCAGGGCGCGCCCGCGCGCGTCGAGGAGGTAGAGGGCCGGCGCCGGTTTGCCTGAGGCGCTTGCCGGCACGTAGAGCGCGTAAGCCTGGTCCGGCTTTTCGCGGCAGACGATCTTTTCGGTCAGCGAACCGTCGGCCGGATCGGCGGCGCGGACGCGCGCCCCGGCGAAGAGGAGCGCCAGCGCCGCGGCGAGGCGGCTAGAGCGCCGCAAGGCGGTCGACGAGGTCCACGACGCGGTTCGAATAGCCCCACTCGTTGTCGTACCAGGCGAGGACCTTCAGGTAGCCGTCGCCCGAGGCCTGTGTCGAGAGCGCGTCGAAGATCGAGGAGTGCGGGTTGCCGATGATGTCGGAGGAGACCAGGGGCACCTCGCTGTACTCGACGATCCGCGCGAGTTTCCCCGCGGCCGCGGCCTGGACGGCGGCGTTGACCTCGGCGGCCGAGACCGGGCGCGCCAGGCGGCACGTCAGGTCGACGATCGACCCGTCCGGAACCGGCACCCGCACGGCGATGCCGTCGAGGCGCCCCTTCAGGCGCGGCAGAACCTTGCCGACGGTCTTCGCCGCGCCGGTCGTCGTCGGGATGATGTTCTCGACGGCGGCGCGGCTGCGGCGCAGGTCCTTGTGGGGCACGTCGGCCAGCCGCTGGTCGTTGGTGTACGCGTGGACCGTCGTCATGACGCCTTCCTCGAGGCCGAAACGGTCGTCGAGGATCATCGCGATCGGCGCGAGGCAGTTGGTCGTGCACGACGCGTTCGAGACGATCCGGTGCGCGGGCTTCAGATCCCCGTCGTTGACCCCCATGACGATCGTGGCGTCGATCTCGTCCTTGGCCGGCACGGTGAGCACGACTTTGCGCGCGCCCGCGGCCAGGTGCTTCGTCAGCGGCTCCCGCGTGAGGATCTTTCCGGTCGCCTCGACCACGACGTCGACCCCGTGCGCGCCCCACGGGATTCGCCCCGGGTCCTTTTCGGCGGTCATGAGGACGCGGCGGCCGGCGACCGTCATGCTCTCGGCGTCGGTCGAAACCTCCTTCGAGAAGACTCGCATGACGGTGTCGTACTTCAGGAGGTACGCGAGGTGGTCGTTGTCGAACAGGTCGTTGACGACGGCGACCTCGACGTCCGGCCGGTCGGCGAGAATCCGGAAGACGCTCCGGCCGATGCGCCCGAACCCGTTGATGCCGACGCGGACCGTCATCGCGCCTCCAGCGCGGCGTAGCGCTCGACGAGGTCGACGGCGCGCTGCGCATAGCCGTAGCCCGAGTCGAACCAGGAGAGCGTCTTCGAGACGCGGTCCCCGAGGGTCAGCGTGGCCAGCGAGTCGAACGTCGCCGAATAGGGGGAGCGCGCGACGTCGGCGGATACGATCGGCGCGTGCTCGTAGGCGAGAACGCCCTTCCACCGCTGGGTCGCGGCGGCCGCGCGGAAGGCCTCGTTGATCGCGGCGGCCGCGACGGGCTTCTCGTGCCAGCACACGAGATCGACGACCGAGCCGTTCGAGACCGGCACGTTCATCGCGTAGCCCGAGAGGCGCCCGCGGAGGTCGGGAATCAGGTCGACGAGCATCGCGGGCGAGCGCGACGCCTGCGGAATGATGTTCTCGGCGGCGGCTCGGCCGCGGCGCTTGTCTTCGAGGGGAACATCGGCCAACCGGTGCGCGCTGGTGTACGCGTGGATCGTCGTGAAGATCGCGCGCCGGATGCCGAACGTCTCGTGGAGGACGGCGAGGGTCGGCACGGCGCACTGGACGGTCGACGACGCGTTCGAGACCATGCGCTGGCCGGCGGCGAGCGCCGCGTCGTTCCAGCCGAGGACGGCCGTCACGTCGGGGGTCTCGAGCGGCGGCGCGAGGAGGATGACGCGGCGCGCGCCCGCCGCGAGATGCGCGTCCACCTCGGCCCGCGTGCGGCCGCGGGAGGTCGCCTCGAAGACCGTGTGCACGCCGAGGTCGCCCCAGCGCGGGATCGGGGGCTGGTCTTTGCCGGAAAGCAGGGGAATCGTGAGTCGGCCGGCGCGCAGCTGCCCGTTCTCGAGGGCGACTTCGTCTTCGAAACGGCCGAGGAGCGTGTCGAACTGCAGGAGGTACGCCAGCGCCGCGGGCTCGGCGAGGTCGCTGATCGCCGCGATCCGGATGTCCTCGCGGCGGTGGAGCAGCCGGAAGAGGTTGCGGCCGATCCGCCCGAAACCGTAGATCCCGACGCGCGTCACGCGGCCTGTCTACCACAGGGTCGAGAAGGCCGATAGAGGCGGAGGACGGATAGACTCCGCTCATGAAGCGAACGATTTCTTTCGGCGCGTTGCTCGTTCTGAGCGCCGCCGTCCTCCAGGCCGCGGACAAGCCCCGGGCGCGTCAGCTCGGCGTGCCGTTCGAGGGCACGCCGGGACCGCTCAACGCGATCACCGACGTGCCGGGCGTGACCGTCGGCCAGGTGACGCTCATCGAGGGCGAGGGAAAGCTCGTCGTCGGGAAGGGGCCGGTGCGCACCGGCGTGACGGCGGTCGTCCCGCGCGGCCGCCAGAGCCTCGACGATCCCGTCTTCGCGGGCGTGTTCGACCTGAACGGCGCGGGCGAGCTCACCGGCGCGCACTGGATCGAGGAATCGGGATTCCTCGAGGGTCCCATGATGATGACCAACACGCACAGCATCGGCGCCGTCCACGAGGGCACGATCGCCTGGCGCGTGAAGCAGGGTGGGGCGGACGCGACCGGCTACTGGTGGTCGAATCCGACGGTCGGCGAGACCTGGGACGGGGAGCTCAACGACATCAACGGTTTCCACGTGCGGCCCGCGCACGCCGGCGAGGCGCTCGACGCTGCGCGCGGCGGGCCGGTCGCGGAGGGCAACGTCGGCGGCGGCACCGGGATGATCTGCTTCGGCTTCAAGGGCGGGATCGGGACTTCCTCGCGCCGGCTCAAGGAAGCCGCCGGCGGCTACACGGTCGGCGTCCTGGTTCAGTGCAACTGCGGGCGCAAGCGCGATCTGCTCATCGCGGGGGTCCCGGTCGGCGCCGAGATCGCCGGCAAGGGCGCGCGCGACAAGGACAGCGGCTCGATCCTCATCGTCGTGGCGACCGACGCGCCGCTGGTCGGCCATCAGCTCAAGCGCCTCGCCCGGCGCGCCTCGCTCGGCCTGGCGCGCGACGGCTCGCGTTCGGGAAACGGTTCCGGCGACCTGTTCCTCGCGTTTTCGACGGCGAACCCCGGCGCCGCGGCGACGAAGGGCACCGTCTCGGTCACGATGCTGCCGAACGACCGGATGGATCCGCTCTTCGCCGCCACCGTCGAGGCTACCGAGGAGGCGATCGTCAACGCGATGGTCGCGGCGGAGGCGATGAAGGGCGCCGACGGGTTCACCGTCGAGGCCCTGCCGCACGACGAGCTGAAGCGGATCCTGAAGAAGTACGACCGGCTCGTCGAGTGAGAGACGGCCTCCTCACTCCCCGGCGCGGGAGGGAGGGGCGGGCGGGAGAGCCGCCAGGAACTTCTCCCACGCCTTCCAGTACCGATCGCCGCCCACGACGAACGTGTCGTTGTGGTGGGCGCCCGGGATGACGTAGAGCTCGCGCACGCCGCGCGCGCGCTCGAAGAGGCGCCGGCCCTGCGCCGCGGGCACGACCTCGTCCAGCTCGGCCACGAAGAGGAGCTTGGGGACGCCGACCTCCGCGATGCGGCTCCCGTTGTCGAAGACGTCGTGGACGAGCCAGGAGGGCACGAACGGGTAGTGGACGCGGGCGACCTCGCGGACCGACAGAAACGGCGTCTCGAGCACGAGCCCGGCGCAGGCCCAGCGGGCGGCGAGGTCGATCGCGACGGCGGCGCCCAGGGATTCGCCGAAGACGACGATCTGCTCCGGCCGGAAGCCGGCCTCGACCGCCGTTCGGTAGATCGCGCGCGCGTCGCGAAGGAGCCCGTCTTCGGACGGCGAGCCTTCGGAGCGGCCGTACCCGCGGTAGTCGACGAGAAAGACGTCGAGGCCCAGCCGGTCGTGGAGAAGCTTCGCGCGCGCGAGGCGGTCGGAGACGTTGCCGGCGTTGCCGTGAAAGTAGAGCAGGACGCGCCGGCCCGAGCCTCGGATCCACCAGCCGTAGAGGCGCACGGCGTCGTCGGTGACGACGGCGAGGTCGGCCGCCTCGAGGCCGTGGTCGACGGGCGACGACGTGAGCTGCCGCGACGGAAAGTAGAGAAGGCGCTCCTGCCGCAGGACGAGGAAAGCGACGAGGAGGACGAACGCCGCGAGGAGGATCCCGGCCACGACGAGACCGGCGGTGACCATCGGGCGCGGCATCGCTCCCATATAATCTCTCACCCGACCCGTTCCCGCGCGAAGGGAGATTCATGAGCAGGAATCGCCTCGGAGTGCTCCTCGCCGCCGCCGCGCTCGCGGCCTCGGCGGCGCTCGCCGATCCGTCCGGGAGCGCGCCGGGGAGCGCGACGACGATCGCCGAGAAGGGACTCTCCGACCGCTTCGAGGGTCTCGAGTTCCGGCTCATCGGTCCGTTTCGAGGCGGCCGCGTCACGGCGGTCGCCGGGGTCCGGCACGACCCGTACACCTTCTACTTCGGCGCCACCGGTGGCGGCGTGTGGAAGACGACCGACGGCGGCTCGAACTGGCAGGTCGTCTCCGACAAGGACTTCCGGACCGGCTCGATCGGCGCCATCGCGGTCGCCGAGTCCGACCCGAACGTGATCTACGTGGGCACGGGCGAGGAGCCGATCCGCGGCAACGTCTCTCACGGCGACGGCGTGTACAAGTCGACCGACGCCGGCCGTTCGTGGAAGAACGTGGGCTTGCGCGACTCGCGGCAGATCGCGCGCGTCCGCGTCCACCCGTCCAACCCCGACCTCGTCTACGTCGCCGCCCAGGGTCACGTGTGGGGACCGAACGCCGAGCGCGGCATTTTCCGGTCGGAGGACGGCGGGAAGACCTGGAAGAAGATCCTCTACGTCGACGAGAAGACCGGGGCGTCAGACCTGGCGATGGACCCGGGCAATCCGCGCGTTCTGTACGCCGCGTTCTGGCAGGTCGTGCGCCACCCGTGGGAGCTGGTGTCGGGCGGCGCGGGCTCGAGCCTCTGGAAGTCGACCGACGGCGGCGACACCTGGAAGAAGCTGACCGAGGGCCTTCCCGAGGGCCTGTGGGGCAAGGTCGGCGTGGCGGTGGCGCCCTCGAAGCCCGGGCGCGTCTACGCCTTCGTCGAGGCGAAGCACGGCGGCCTCTTCCGGAGCGAGGACTTCGGCGCCAAATTCACGCACGTCAACGACGAGCACAAGATCCGCGAGCGCGCCTGGTACTACTCGTGGGTCTACCCGGACCCGAAGAACGCCGACGTCGTGTATCTGCCGAACGTCGAGATGCACCGGTCGAACGACGGCGGCAAGAGCTTCGCGACGATGCGGGTGCCGCACGGCGACAACCACGACATGTGGATCGACCCGGACGACCCGGGGCGCTTCATCGTCGGCAACGACGGCGGCGCGACGATCACGTTCAACGGCGGCCGGAGCTGGTCGACGCTCGACAACCAGCCGACGGCCCAGTTCTACCGCGTCACGACCGACAACCAGTTCCCGTACTGGGTCTACGGGTCGCAGCAGGACAACTCGAACGTCTGCATCCCGAGCGGCGTCGTGGGCGACGGGATCGACCGCACCGACTGGCACCCGGCCGGGGGCGGCGAGAGCGGCTGGATGGCCGTCGACCCGAAGGATTCGAACGTCGTGTACGCCGGCGAGTACGGCGGGGTCATCACGCGGTACGACCACCGGACCAAACAGTCGCGCATCGTCATGGCCTGGCCGCAGCTCGCCGACGGCCACGCCACGTCGGACCTGAAGTACCGGTTCCAGTGGAACGCGCCCATCATGATTTCGCCCAACGACCCGAAGGCGCTGTACCACGCGTCCCAGATCCTCCTGCGCAGCCGCGACGCCGGCGAGACGTGGGAGGAGATCTCGCCGGACCTGACGCGCAACGACAAGTCCAAGCAGGGCAAGTCCGGCGGCCCGATCACGATCGACGTCACGGGCGTCGAGCTCTACGGCGTGATCTTCGCGCTCGGCGAGTCGACGGCGGAGCCGGGCGTGATCTGGGCGGGCTCGGACGACGGTCTGGTCCACGTCACGCGGGACGACGGCAGGACCTGGCAGAACGTGACGCCGAAGGGGATGCCCGAGTGGATCCAGATCAATGCGATCGAGGCGTCCCCGCGGACGAAGGGAACGGCTTACGTTGCCGCGACGATGTACAAGTGGGACGACTTCCGGCCCTACCTCTACAAGACGACCGACTACGGCAAGACCTGGACGAAGATCACCAACGGAATTCCGGACGGCGCCTTCACGCGCGTCGTGCGTGAGGACCCGGTGCGTCCGGGCCTGCTCTACGCGGGGACCGAAATCGGCCTCTACGTCTCTTTCGACGACGGAGCGAGCTGGCAGCCGTTCCAGCGCAACCTGCCGTACACGCCGATTGCCGACCTCGCCGTGAAGGACGGCGACCTCGTCGTCGCCACCCAGGGGCGGGCCTTCTGGATCCTCGACGACCTGACGGCGCTGCGCCAGTGGAGCGACTCGATCGGCGGCTCGGCGGCGCATCTGTTCCCGCCGCGGCCGACCGTGCGTTTCGACGTCGAGACCCCGCGCGAAGGCGAAGGAGGAGCGGAGGCGGCCGGGACGAACGTGCCGGCGGGCGTCGTCGTCGACTACTGGCTGAAGGAGACGCCCAAAGACGGCCAGAAGGTGACGCTCGAGTTCCTCGACGGCGACACCGTGCTGCGCTCGTCTTCGAACCAGAAGGCGCCGAAGGTCGAGGACCTGAAGAAGCGGGCGGCGCAGGAGGAAGGGGAGAAGGACCGCGACAAGCCCCTCGAGCCGAAGGCCGGCGTGAACCGGTTCGTGTGGGACCTGCGGGTCATGAAGCCGTCCCTGGTGCCGAAGGCGGTCTTCAACGAAGGCACGAAGGCGCCGCCGAAGGTCGCCCCCGGCACGTACGCCGTGCGGCTGACGGTCGACGGGAAATCCTCCACGCAGCCGATCGAAGTGCGGCCGCACCCGGCCGGCGCCGCGACGGCCGCCGACCTGAAGGCGCAGTACGACCTGCTCAAAGCGATCCGCGACCGGCTCTCCGAGACGCACGACACGGTGCTCGCGATCCGCGACGTCCGGGCGCAGGTCGAAGAGGTGGGCGCCCGCGCCGAGCGCCTGGGCAAGGGCGACGCGCTGGCGAAACAGGCCGCCGCCGTGGCGGCGAAGCTCACCGCGGTCGAGGAGCAGCTGACCAACCCGCTCATCGTCGCGGACGAAGACGACCTGAACTACGAGCCGAAACTCGACCACGACTGGGTGTACCTGGCCGCGGTCGTGGCGAGCGCGGACGCGAAGCCGCTCGCGACGTCGGTCCAGTACTACGGCCTGCTCGCCGGACGGCTCGATGCGATCCGCGCGCAGTACACGGCCGTGCTCGACACGGACGTGAAGGCCTTCAACCAGGCCGTCGCGGCCGCCGCTATCCCGCCCGTCGCTCCCGCACCCCCCAAAGCCTCCTGAGCGTGGCACCCTGAAACCATTGCAAATCAATGGCTTGCGGTGTATTGCGTACAATTCCGGATTGCTATATATAATTAGCTGATTGCTATGACGCTTGGAGAAAAGCTCCGCTACCTGCGATCCGTCGAAGGGACGCTGCGCGGGCTCGGCCGCGAGATGAGCCAGGCCGAGGTCGTGCGGGCGGCGCGCGCCGAGCTGAAGGAGTCGATCAGCCAGGCCTATCTTTCGCAGATCGAGAGCGGCCGGCGGCCGCACCTGACGAACACGACGCGGATGATGCTGTCGCGCTTCTTCAAGGTGCACCCGGGTTACCTCGTCGACGATCCCGAGGGTTTCCATACGGAGCTGACCTCGGACGTGCGCGGCCTCGAGGACAAGCTGGACCTGTGGCTGATCCACGGCGCCGAGCGCTTCCGCCACGATCCGGAGACGCGGCGGGCGCTCCTGGCCGTCGCCAGGAACCCCAACTCGCGCGACTGCCTGATCCTGCTCGCGGAGATCCTGGAGACGCCGCACCTGGCCGAGCGGCTGCTCCAGGTGCTGCGGCCGGCGGGGCGGGAGCCGGAGTCGCCGCGGAAGACGTCACGCCACGACGGGAGGAGAGCATGACCTGGCCGACCTTCTATCTCGCGTGCTTCCTGCTCGGGTTCGTGCTGTCGGTGCTGGCCTTTCTCGGCGGCTCTCTGCACTGGCCGAGCGGGGCGTTCCACGGGCTTCCGAAGGGCTTCCCGCACGCGAGCCTCCCGCACGCCGGCGTGCCGCAAGGGGCCGGAGCCCACGTTCCGGGGCCGGAGGCGGGTCATGGGCCGTCGGTGCCGCGCTACAACTTCGCAACGCTCATGGTGTTTCTCGCCTGGTTCGGCGGCGTGGGCTACCTGCTCTCCAGGCGCGGGAGCCTCGGGCACGTCGCGATCCTGGCGGCCGCCTCGGCGGCGGGCCTCGCGGGATCGGCCGTCATCGTCCTGTTCCTGACGAAAGTGCTCCTGAAGCACGAGCGGTTTCTCGAGGCGGCGGACTTCGAGATGGTCGGGGTCCTCGGCCGCGTGACGGTGCCGATTCGGGAGGGCGGGACGGGGGAGATCGTCTATTCGCAGGCCAACACGCGGCGCAGCGCCGGCGCGCGGAGCGACACGGGAGCGGCGATCGAGCGCGGCGCGGAGGTCGTCGTCACGCGCTACGAGCGTGGCCTGGCCTACGTCCGGCCGTGGCACGAGCTCGCCGGCGAGGAGCCGAGGTAACGGAGAAGACGTCGAACGCGCGGCCTGACGGCCGAACGCAGAAGGAGGGACGGGTCATGTTCGGAATCGCGGAGGGAACCTGGGTCATCGTCGGTCTGATGGGGCTGGTCCTGCTCCTGATGCTGATCACGCTCGCGAAGATGTTCCGCAAGGCGGGACCCAACGAGGCGCTGATCGTCTACGGGTTCCGGGGAACCCGGGTCGTCAAGGGCCACGGCACGATCATCTTTCCGATGGTCGAGAGCTGCCGCGAGCTGCCGCTCGAGCTGATGTCCTTCGACGTCGCGCCGCAGCAGGACCTCTACACCAAGCAGGGCGTGGCGGTGACGGTCGAGGCGGTTGCCCAGATCAAGGTCAAGTCGGACCGGGAGTCGATCGAGACCGCGGCCGAGCAGCTGCTCGCCAAGACGCCGCCGCAGCGCGAAGGGCTGATCCGGCTCGTCATGGAGGGCCACCTGCGCGGCATCATCGGCCAGCTCACCGTCGAGGAGATCGTCAAGCAGCCCGAGATGGTCGCCGACCGCATGCGCTCCACGTGCGCGGACGACATGAACAAGATGGGCCTCGAGGTCGTGTCCTTCACGATCAAGGAAGTCCGCGACAAGAACGAGTACATCGTCAACATGGGCCGCCCGGACATCGCGCGCATCAAGCGCGACGCCGACGTCGCCGCCGCCGAAGCCGAACGCGACACGGCGATCAAGCGCGCCGCGGCGACTCGGGAGGCCGCGATCGCCATGGCCCAGGCCGACCAGGAGCGCGTCCTCGCCGAAACGTTGTCGATGGCGAAACAGGCCGAGGCGCAGCGCGACATGGAGGTCAAGAAGGCGGCCTATCAGGAAGCCGTCAAGAAGCAGCAGGCGCAGGCGGACAAGGCCTACGAGATCCAGTCGAACGTCATGCAGCAGCAGGTCATCGCCGAGGCCGTCCGCGTGCAGCAGGTCGAGAAGCAGGAGCAGGTCAAGGTCCAGGAGGCCGAGATCGCGCGCCGCGAGAAGGAGCTCATCGCGACGGTGCTCAAGTCGGCCGAGGTCGAGCGGCAGCGCGTCGAGACCCTGGCCGCGGCCGAACGGCAGCGCCTCTCGCTCGAGGCC
>DATJXB010000094.1:0-4873 GCA_035500755.1 Thermoanaerobaculia bacterium
AAGATCTTCTCGAAGTCCTTCAGGAGCTGAGGATCAGAATCTGGAAGGTCGGCCTCGACACGAAGTTGTCGGCCAGTTGGATCTTTCGAACTGCGGAATCGTGCGCTCGTGACGTGCGCCGCCGAAATCGCCGGTGGCAGAGACCCATCGCTCCGGTGAATGCGAAGCACGCGAGTCCTGAGATCTCGCACCTCTTCGCCGCGAGCGTCTCGGGTCTTCCGGAGGATCACCAGCAGTATCTCGAGCTCTATCTGGCCGGGTACTCCGAGCGCGAGATCGCGACGAAGTTGAGAATGGGGCGTAAGTCGGTCCGAACTCGAGCGGCGTGGACACGGCGATTCCTGGTCAGGAGCCAGCTTTACCGCCGATCGACCGTTCAGCGAGGCGCAGCCACGGCCGGCACCGCGCCGATCACTAGTGTGGCGGCGCCGCAGAAAGCGCCGCGCCCGGCGCCTCAGCGCCCGGAGGGACGCGAGTCGACCGTGATCGAGCCGTGGCATCGTGGTGCCGAACGAAGAGTCAAGACTCTGGCGCGAGTTGTTACAAACCCGATCCGTGAGCGGCGGATGTTTCGCCCCCTTGCCTGATGAGAAGGCTGCCAGGGCGTGGAGGTTCAGAGGTCGTCGGGTGTGAGGCCGGTTTCCTTGGCGATGCGGGCGAGGATCTTGGGGCCGAGCTCTTCGTTGTCGTGGTAGGCGAAGATGACGTTGGACCAACCTGACCTGGTCAGGGTCCGGTGGGAGCCGGTGGCTCGCTTGACCGTCCAGCCGGTGCGAAGCAGGGCGGCGAAGACTCTTCGGGCTTTGGTGGCTCTGAACCGATCAGGCAGCTTCGGACACGACGAAGGTCACGCTCGTCGCCTCCTCGGCCGAGACTTCGCCGTCCTCGAGCTTCTCGGCGACGGCGTGGAGGGCCAGGGCCTCGACCTTCGTCAAGGCCTCCAAGCGGGTCTTGCCGTAGACGTGGCAGCCGGGGATCGACTCAACGACAGCGATCCAGCGGCCGTCCTCTTCGCGATCGAAGTCGACCTTCAGCGTCATGGGGAAAGGATAGCGCATCAGCCGGCCTGGCTGGCGTCGAGACATCGGCGCCCGGCCGCCACCGCGCCGATTGTTGAAGGTGGCGCCGCAAGAGACGCCGGGTCCCCGCTCAGCGCGTCGAGGGACTCGACCCGGCCGTGATCGAGCCGTGCCGGCCGTGCTCCCAGCACGATCCGGCCCAGAACGCCAGGGCCGTGAGGACGATCGCCCCGACCGTCCGCAGCAACAGCCGCGTCCGCCGGTGCTTCCATGGCGGCTCGGACCGGAACTGGACGCGCTCGGCGGCGCGCGAGAGACGCTCGGCCTGGTACGCGCGCAGGTCCATGAGCAGGTCCCGCGCCGACTGGTAGCGGTCGGCGGCGTCTTTCTCGAGACAGCGAAAGACCATGACCTTGATGGGGTCGGGAATCTTCTCGGCTTCGGGGTGCTTGCGCGGGTCGTCGCGCAGGACGGCGCCGAGCGTCTCGACCGGGCTGTCGCGCGAGAAGGCGCGCCGCCCCGTCAGCATCTCGAAGAACGTGGCGCCGAGCGAGAAGATGTCGGTGCGGCCGTCGATCTGTTTGCCGCGGACCTGCTCGGGCGACATGTAGCCGGCGGTGCCGACGAGAAACTGCGAGCTCGAGCTGCGGGACTTCGTGATCGTGTCCGACAGTCCTGCCGTGCGCGCGGGCTGCTCGATGCGCGCGATGCCGAAGTCGAGGATCTTCGCGCGCCCTTCGTGGGTCAGGAAGATGTTGTCGGGCTTGATGTCGCGGTGGATGATGCCCTTCTCGTGCGCCGCCGCGAGGCCGTCGGCAATCTGGCCGGCGACCTCCACCGCTTTGTCCGTGTGCAGCGGGCCGGTCCGGAGCCGCTCGGCGAGGGTCTCGCCCTGGAGGAGCTCGGTCACGGCGTAGGGCACGTCCCGAAACGAGCCGGTGTCGTGGATCGCCAGGATCGACGGGTGATTGAGCGTCGCCACCGCCCGCGTCTCCCGGTCGAACCGGTGCAGGCTGTCGGCGTCGTGGGCGGCGGCGTCGGGCAGGAGCTTCAGCGCCACCTCACGGCGCAGGCGCGTGTCGCGGGCGCGGTACACCTCGCCCATCCCGCCCTTGCCGAGCGGGGAGATGATCTCGTAAGGACCGAGCTGTTCGCCGGCTGCCAGGGTCATGGCCGGCAAGAATACCAGTCGCGCCCGCGCTAGACTGAGAGGCGATGGAGATCTGGCTCCTGCGCCACGCCGCGGCCGAGGATCGATCCTCCTCGGGCCGGGACGCCGACCGGACGCTGACCGAAGATGGCCACAAGCGCGCCCGTGAAGTCGCGCGGGGACTGGCCGCGCTCGAGACCGGCATCACGCTCGTCCTGACCTCGCCGTTCGCCCGCGCTCGCCAGACCGCGGAGCCGGTCGCGCGGGCGCTGAAGCTCGCGTCGCAACTGCGCGAGACGTCGTCGCTCGAGCCCGACAGCGACCCGGAGGAGATCCTCGCGGAGGTCCGGAGCGAGAAAGCCGATGCCGTTCTCCTGGTCGGCCACGAGCCCCATCTCGGGGCCTTGCTCGGGAGGCTGGTCTTCGGCCGGCCCGGCTTCGCGATCCCGATGAAGAAGGCGTCGGTCGCGCGCCTCTCCTGGGAAGGGTCCGGCCCGGCCGCGCTGCGCGCTCTCCTGCCCGCCCGGGTGCTGGCCCTCCTCGCCGCCGGCGATTAGACGGCACCCCCCTCCACCTTCCTGTAGACTTCCCACCCCTAACGTTTCACTCGAGGAGGAGCTTCATGGGCAAACTCGCGCTGGGGTGTCTCGGGATCCTGGTGATCGTCGTCGTCATCGCGGCCCTGTCCTTCGCGGGCACCTACAACAAGCTCGTGACGCTCGGCCAGGATGTCGACAAGCAGTGGTCCGAGGTCGAGAACCAGTATCAGCGGCGCGCGGACCTGATTCCGAACCTCGTGCAGACGGTTCAGGGCGCGGCCAACTTCGAGAAAGAGACGCTGACGGCCGTCACCGAGGCGCGGGCCTCGGTCGGGCGCGCGACGATCACGCCGGGCAAGGCGCCGGCCGACGCCGAGTCGCTGGCGAAGTACCAGCAGGCCCAGGACCAGCTCGGCTCCGCGCTGCAGCGGCTCCTCGTCGTGTCCGAGCGTTACCCGGAGCTGAAGGCCAACCAGAACTTCCTCGACCTCCAGGCGCAGCTCGAGGGTACCGAGAACCGCATCACGGTCGCCCGCGGACGCTTCAACGATTCGGCGCAGGCCTACAACACGGTGCTGAAGCGGTTCCCGACGAACCTGATCGCCGGCGTTCTCGGCTTCAAGGAGAAGCCGTACTTCAAGGCCACGACGCCGGGGGCGGAGCAGGCGCCGAAGGTCCAGTTCAACTTCGGCAACGCGGCGCCGACGGCCGCGCCCGCGAAGTAGCGGGACGCGGAAGGCAGGAGGCGGGAGGCAGGCGAGCTCCGTGGCCCGTCCGAGGGCGATCGTCTTCGCGGCATTCGCCGTCGCGCTGGCCGCGGCCACGGCGCGGGCGGACCGCTACGACGAGCTCGTGCCTCCGAAGCCGCAGCGCTACGTCACCGACCGCGCCGGCGTCTTCGGGCCCGGCCAGGCCGAGGCGCTCAACGCCCGCCTCGAGCAGTTCGAGAAAGACACGTCGGACCAGATCCTCGTCTGGGTCGACCGGAAGGTCCCGGAGGGTTTCGCGCTCGAGGACTTCACCGTGCGCGCCGCCCAGAAGTGGGGCGCCGGGCAGAAGAAGGAGGACAACGGCGCGGTCCTCTTCGTCTTCACCGAAGATCGCAAGGTGCGGATCGAGGTCGGCTACGGGCTCGAGGGGCCGCTCCCGGATCTCACGGCCAAACGCATCATCGACGGCGAGATCGTGCCGCGCTTCCGCCAGGGCGACTTCGCCGCGGGCGTGACGGCGGGCGCGAGCGCGATGATGGCGGCGGTCAAGGGCGAGTACAAGGGAACCGGCCGCACCGTGGACGAGGGCCGCCGGGGCAACAACGACCAGATCGGAAACTGTCTGGCGATGGTGATCGTCTTCGGCATCTTCGTCATCCTCCCGATCCTTCTGCGGCGCAACCGATTCCGGAGCCACGGCGGCGGAGGCTGGTGGGGCGGCGGCGGTTTCGGGGGATTCTCCGGAGGTGGCTTCGGCGGTGGCGGTGGCGGCGGCTTCGGGGGCGGCGGCGGTTTTTCGGGCGGTGGCGGCGGTTTCGGGGGCGGCGGCGCCTCGGGGAGCTGGTGAGCATGGCGAGCCTCTTCTCGAAGTTCGACTCCGATCGAATCGTCGCCGCGATCGCCGCGGCCGAGAAGAAGACTTCGGGCGAGATCCGCGTCCACGTCACGCGCCACGTTCCGAAAGACCTCGAAGAACGGGCCCTGCGGCGCTTTCACCTGCTCGGCATGGAGAAGACCGCGCACCGCAACGGCGTGCTCCTCTACATCGCGCCGCGCGCGCGGCGTTTCCGGATCCTGGGCGACGTCGCGATCCACGAGAAGTGCGGCGACGAGTTCTGGAACGAAGTGACGTCGGTCATGGAGGGGCACTTCCGCAAGGGCGCGCTGACCGAGGGCGTCCTCGCGGGCGTCGAGCGGGTCGGCGAAGTGCTCACGCGCCATTTTCCGCGGGGCGCCGGGGACCGCAACGAGCTGCCGGACTCGATCGACGAGGACTGAGGCTGGTCGCCCCCCTCACCCCTGCCCTCTCCCCCCGCCGGGGGGAGAGGGGGATTGCCGATTACTCGACACCGCGACGATGCTCGCCACCTCGGCTCCCTCTCCCCGCGGGGCGGGGAGAGGGCTGGGGTGAGGGGGACCTCGGAGCGTGTCTAAGTCTCTGATTCCGCTGGGGCT
>DATJXB010000095.1:0-8794 GCA_035500755.1 Thermoanaerobaculia bacterium
GGGATCGCTTCAATCTTCCCCCCCGCTTGGGGCGAGAGGGGGATCGCTTCAACCTCCTCTCCCCCCGTGAGGGGGGAGAGGGCAGGGTGAGGGGGGCTTCCCTCTGCCTACCGTCCCGCCTCCGCGAGCTGCTTCTTCGCGATCCGGGCGGCCTCGCGCAGAACGTCGTCGTCGGCGTCGAGGCACGCGTCGACGTGGACGGACAGGCTCGTGATCCGCAGCACGCCGACGGCCGTGACGCCGCAGGCCTTCAGCCACACGTCCTCGCTCTCGACGAGAGCGGCGGCGAGCTCGTCGGCGTTCGGAGGCGCCACGTGCGTGCGCTTCAGGATCGGCGCGAGGCGGTCGGTCACGGGCACGGTCGGGTCGAGCAGCGCCACGAGCGACCGGCGCAGCTCCCCGTCGAGGTTGATCTCGAGGAACTCGAGAGCGTGGTCGCGCGCGGTCGTGTCGCCCGACCGCAGCCCGTAGTGCGCGCTGCGGAAGTCCGTCCGCGGATAGAGCAGCGAGAGCAGCCGGAAGATCCGCTCGATCTCGCGGTCGCGCGCCGCCTCGAGCCGGCGCGCCACCTCGGTCGGCGCGCTGTCCGCGCTCCGGCCCGCCACCGAGAGGATCTGGTTCGTGCGCGTGTGCAGCATCATCTCGAAGCCGAGCGCCGCCCGCAGCCGCGCCGCGTCGATCGGCGTCTGCGGGTGCGTCTTGTGCAGGTCGTTCAACGCGCAGATCGTGCGGAAGCGCAGCTCCGGGTCGCTCTCGAGGAGGTTTCCGACGAGCGCCGCCGCGGCGTCCGGCGTCCCGAGGCGGGCCAGGATCCCGGGGACCTCGACGCGCGCGCCCACCGGCGTGTCGCCGTCCACGAGCTGGTCGCGGAGCGCGCCGAGAACGCGGTCGCCCATCGCGACGAGCGCGTCGGCCGCCTCCTCGCGGACCCGCGGGTCGTTCAGAAGCTCCATCAGCCGCGGCGCCGCGCGGCGCTTGCGCAGCTTCCCCGCCGCCTTGATCGCCGCTCGCAGCACCTCGGCATCGTCGTCGGCGAGCAGCGCGTCGAGCTGCTCCTCGAAGTCGTCCGGGCTCGATCCGATCACCGACGCCGCCTCGAGCCGGGTGCGCCTCCCCTCTTCGCCGCGCTCGGCGATCATCCGGTCGAGCAGCAGCCGCGCCTCGGGGACCTTGTCCGGATCGCCCGACTGGGCGAGGAAGGCGACGATCCCCGACCTGACCGAGACGTCCTGGAATCCGTCGAGCTCCTGGATCCGCGTCAGCGGGTCGAGCGGCGCGTGGTGCGCGAGGAACAGCAGCGCCGCCGACCGCACGTCCGCGTCCGGGTCCTTCAGCAACTCCTCGACCTTCGGCAGCACCCACAGGTCTCCCGACTGGTCGAGCAGCTCGAGCGCGCGCTTGCGAACCGCCGGCACCTCGTGCGAAAGCAAGTCGCGCAGCGCCGGGTGGCTGCCGCCCTCCGCCGACGCGCCGAACATGTCGAGGGCGTAGAGAACCTGCTTCGGATCCGCCGAGGAGAGCTGGGTCGCGAGGATGTCGGCCGTGGACTTGTCGAGCACCGGCGCGAAGTGCTTCTCGGCGTCGAGCCGGCGCTGCCGGATACTCTGGAGGAGCGTGTCGCCGTAACGGCGGCGCGTGGCGATCGCCGCGGCGATCCAGGCTCCGGCGAACACCAGGTTGACGAGGGACACCCTCTGCGCCGACCAGTGGAGCCTGTCCGTGAAGATCGCGAGGGTGAGCCCGGACAGCCCGTCCCCGAGACGCCAGATGACGGTGTCGATCGTCGACTTCGCCTGGAGCTTGATCTCGGGGGGGATCGGCAGGTAGAGAAGCTCGACCGAGGACCTGTCGAGGGAGTAGCGCACGACCGTGTCGCCGCCCTTCAGAAGGATCGCGGCAATGAGCGTTCCGGACGCGAGCACCGCGATCTCGCTGCTGAAGACGATGAAGGGAACGATGAGGAGCGCCGGGCCGAGGCCGAAGCGGCGCAGGAAGCGCGTCGTCAGCACGAGCTGCAGAGCCAGGCAGGTCAGCCCCGACCAGAAATAGAACCTTCCGAAGAAGGCCGTCAGCGCGTTCGTGTCGGTGTACGAGGCCTTCGCGATGGCCGTGAACTGCCACGTCGCAAAGCACGTCGCGAGCGACGCCAGCGTGATCAGCAACGCGATCGACCGGAGGTACGGAGAAGCGAAGACGGTGCCGAGGCTCTCTTTCAGACCCCTGGGAGCCGGCGCCGCGTGAGACGCGGCCGTGACGGCCGGCGGCCGGCGCTCGCGCCAGAGGGCGATCACCAGGGCCGCGCACACCACGAGCAGGATCGTCATCACCAGCAGCACGCTCTCCGTGCCGAACCCCGGGGCGCGCGCCAGCCGGTCGGCGAGCAGGCCGGCCAGGACGGCGCCGCTGATCCCGCCCGCGGCCACGAGGCCGAAGACGCGCTTGGCCTCGCGGGTCGTCAGGAGATAGTTCGCGAGGGTCCACACCTGCATCGGCGCCAGGACCCCGAGGATCCCGACCCAGATGTAGAACGCCGGGTACTGCCACTTCAACTGCGGCTGGAATCTCACGAGGTACCAGAAAGCGCCCTGCACGACGGCGAAGAGAAGCAGGCAGCCGGCGAGAAGATCGCGCAGCACCGCGCGCCGCCCGATCCTCACGTAGATCGCGATGACGAATCCGACCAGGATCGCGATCGCCATGTCGGCGTAGGGGAGCTTCGACGCCTTGTAGACGGAGAGGAAGAGCGCCGCCCGCGCGCTCTTGCCGAGCTGATAGCAGGTCAGGATCAGGAGCAGGTACGTGAAGAGGAGCCCCGCGCGGCGGCCTTCGCCGCGCTGGAGGTTGAACGCCCGCGAGAGCGCGCCGGTCATCGGCGTCCCACCCGTCCGCTCATCGCAGGGCCGCGGCCTTCCTGACGGGCGCCGCGTGCAGCAGCTGCGGCTCTTCTCCCGGATAGATCGCCGTCACCGCCCCGTCGACGATCTCGAGCGCCGAGGCGCGGCCGCCCGGGAAGAACTTCCCGTCGAGCATTCCCGAGTCGATCAGGAAGGTCGTCCCGTCGAATCGCATCACGATGCGGCCGTCCTTCTGGACGGTGTGGCCGACGACGACACGCTCGGCGTGGGCCGCGCGCAGCAGCTTCGGCATCTCGACGAGCCCTTCCGCGTCGGACCAGCGGCTGTAGCCCCGGAACCACAGCGGGCCCTCCTCGCTGTTCATCGTCCACTGGCTCCAGTCGAGAAAGCGCTCGTAGACCCGGCGCCGCTCGGCGTCCTTCCCGCCCCGCTCGAGCTCCTCGTGCAGCGCCTTGAAGGTTTCCTGCAAGTCGAAGAAGGGCAGGATCAGGCCCTGCGCGACGAATTGCTGCACGTCCGCGTCGTACGCCGCGAGGTCGTCGCGCACGCGGCGGTTCACGTCCTCGACGGTTCCGGCCTGCGCCGGCGAGATGCCGCCGTGGAGAAACACCGTGCCCTGCTCCAGCGCCGCGGCGGCGTGGGCGCGGAGCCATTGCCCGTACTTGCCGGCCGGTGAGAACGCCGCGCGCTGCTCGACGTAGCCGAGCGGGTGCGCGGCGAGCCACTCTTCTTTCGCCCTGGAGTCCACCGCCGGTTCGAGGCGCCCGAGGAGCGCGGCGCGTTTCTTCCGCAGCTCCACGACGCGGCTCCAGGCCTCTTCGCGCCGCTTCGGCGATTCGCCGTCCGCGAACTCCGCGTAGTTTTCGGCGGCGACGTAGCGCAGGTCGCCCGCCATGTTCATGACCTCGTGGTTCCCGAGAAGGAACACGGCGCGGCCGCCCTTGCCCGGCGCCTGCGCTTCGAGCGCCATCACGAAGTCGAGCGTCGCCTTCATCGCCGGACCGCGGTCGATCAGGTCGCCCACCTGGACGAGGATCGCGTCGCCGCCGGCCCACGCGCCGCCCTTGTCGAGGATTCCGGCCTGGCTCAGGATCGCCTTGAACGCGGGCAGGTCGCCGTGCACGTCGCCGACCGCGACGAGGCGCGGCGACGCCAACGCCGACGCGGCGACGGACACGAAAAGAACGGCCGCGAGCGCAAGCTCGCTCGCCCGACGCGCCCCGCGTCGTGGGTCACTCCCGTCCCATCGCGACACTGGAGCGATTCTATCGAGAGCGTCGGGAGGCGGCCGTCGCGACGACCCCTCGGGTCGGCGAATCGCGCCGCGATTCCCGCCTCTGGTTGAGCTCTCGTTCAGCCGCCTCCGGAGCGCTTCCCCTGCCTCCCGGCCGCCGCCAGGGCCACCGCCGCCGCGGCCGGGGCAATCCACCAGTCGCGGGCCTCCATGGCGAGGAGCGACACGCCCGTCAGCGCGGCCCACAGGACCGGCGCCGCCATCAGGAGCCACCGCCGGCGCACGCGGGCGAGGAGCAGGATCCCGAGCGTGCCGACCGCCGTCGGGTCGGGCGCCGCCGCGAAGAGCTCGACCCCGCGCCAGTTGCGTCCGAGGAGCGTCGGCCCGATCAGCGGCTCGACGACGAACGCGAAGAGAAAGACGGCGAGGCCGATCCGCCCCGCCCCATCCGAAGGCCACGCGAAGGCCGCGCGCCTCGACAGCGCGAGCCGGAAGAACAGCGCCGCCTCGAGGCCGAACAGCCAGGCGAAGTAGACCGCGCCCCAGTTGATCGTCGCGTAACGCAGGGCATGGAAGCCGATCCCCGACCAGAGCCACGCCGCCGCCAGGATCGCCGCGATGGCGCGGCCCTGCGCGCCGCCGCCCCGCCGGAGCAGCACGAGCACGACGGCGCCCAGCGCGAGGGCGAGGAACTGCGCGGGCCAGATTGCCGCGTTGTAGAGCTCGAAGAGCCGGAAGTACGTGCGCGGGGCAAAGAGGAGGAAGTTCGAGAGATGGTAGGTCCACCACTCGGACATCAGAGCTTCGCCACCTCGGCCGCGATGCGCTGCCGCGTCGCCTCGTCCGGCAGCCGTCCGTACGAGGCGCCGACGTTCTGCTTCACGTGGTCGACGCGCGACGTCGCCGGGATCGCGCACGCCACCGCGGGATGCGCGACGATGAACTTCAGGAGCAGCTGCGCCCAGTTCTCGCAGTCGACGTCCCGCGCGAACGCCGGCAGCGGCGCCTTCGCCGTCCGCGCGATCAGCTCGCCGCGCCGGAACGGCCGGTTGCAGATCACGGCGATCCGGCGCTCGAGCGCGAGCGGCAGGATCCGCGCCTCGACCTCGCGGTCGGCGGCGTTGTAGGTGACCTGGACGAAGTCGATCGGCTGCGCGCGCATGATTTTCTCGATCTCGTCGTGGCGGCGGCCCTCGGACGTCGTGACGCCGACGTAGCCGAGCTTCCCGGCCTTCTTCAGCGCGAAGAGCGTCGGCAAATGCTCCTCCCAGGACATCACGTTGTGAACTTCGAGGAGCGAAAAGCGCGGGATCCCCCACTTCTTCAGCGACTCGTCGATCTGCGCCGGCCCCTTCGCGCCGGAGGAGATCCAGACCTTGTCGGCCGCGAAGAGCCCCGGCGGGTGCCCGAGTTTCGCGAGGCCGTCGCCGATCGTGTCCTGCGACGAGCCGTACATCGGCGAGGAGTCGATCAGCCGGCCGCCGCCGGCGAAGAAGGCGCGCATGACTTCGGCGCACGCGTCGCGCGCGGCCGGGTCGTCGCCGACGTTGAAGGTGATCCAGCTCCCGAGGCCGACGAGCGGCAGGCGCTCGCCCGCGGCGCTCGACGGGATGGGGCGCGTCAGGATCGGGCCCGGACGAGGCCCCTGGAGCGCGGGATGTCCGAGCGCGCGCGGCGGACGAACGGCCGCCGCCGCTCCGGCAGCGGCGACCGTCGCGAGAAACCCGCGGCGCGTCAGCGTCCTTCGCATCGCCTCGCGATCCCGAACCGCGCGCGGGCGCCCCGCATTCCGCGCCGGAGGCGGTTTACGAGGCCCCCTCGTGTTCGGTCTCGGTTCGACGTCAGTCCCCCTCTCCCCCCGGCGGGGGGAGAGGGTTGGAGTGAGCGGGCGACGCGGCGCTCGCCTACCCTTTGCCGTTCACGCCGGCCTTCGCCTTCGCGCGCACCCAGGCGTAGTTGACGTTCGGCAGCGAGTTGAAGTCGGCGGCCTTCCGGCAGGCCTCCGCGGCTTTCGCCGCGTCGCCTTTGCCCTGGTACGCCACGCAGAGACGGTAGAAGTCCTGCGGGTTCTGCGGATTCGCCTGCGACAGCTCGGCGATCGCCGCGTCGTAGTCCTTCCGGGCGAGCGCGACGATCCCGTCGAGCTCGTGCGCGTTCTTGACCTGGTTCGGATTCTTCGACGCGGCGGCGCCGTCGCGGAACGCGTCCGCCTCCGTCTTCGCCGCGGCCCAATCCCTCCTCGCCGCCGCGACCCGCGCGAGGTTGTAGTGGAGGAGCAGCGCGGCGTTGGCCTTGAACTCGGCCGACAGGTTCGACGCCTGAACCAGCGTGTTCGCCGCCTCGTAGCTCGCCCTGGCCTGGTCGGGCTTGCCCATCTCGAGAGAGATCGTCCCCATCAGGTTCTTGTCGAACGCCATCGCGGCGATGTCGTTGGATTTCTCGCCGAGCGCGTACTGGGCCTGCGCGTCCTCGAGCGCCTTCGGGAGCTTGCCGGCGTCGATGTGGACGACGTTCCGCGCGAAGAGGCCGGTCCGCTTCTCGTTGTCGGTGCGCGCCTTCTTGTCGATGTTCGCGAGCTCCGCCGTCGCGCCGTCGGCGTTGCCCTGATACAGGAGCGCCATCGCGATTCCCTGGTGCGCGTTGACGAAGTTCGGGTCGATCTCGAGCGCCTTCCGGTACTGCGTGATCGCGTCGTCGAAGCGCCCCATCTTCAGGAGCAGCTCCGCGTAGGAGTCGTACGGGTTCGGATCCTTCGGGATGAGCTCGACGTAGCGCTGGAAGGCCTTCTCCGCCTCGGGATAGTTGACGTTCTGGCGGTACGCGTAGCCGAGCAGGTTGAACGCCGACGCGTAGTTGGGATTGATCTCCGTGGCCTTCTTGTACTGCTCGATCGCCTCCGGGAACTGCGTCTGGCCGAAGTACCAGCCGCCGAGGGCGAAGTGCGCGCGCTCGTCGTTCGGGTACGCCGCGACGAGTTGATCGAGGCTCTCCTTCACGCCCTTGACGTCGCCGTTGGCGCCGGCCTGCGCCGAGACGATCAGGAGCTTCTCGCCGTGGGAGACCTTGTCGACGAGCGCGACCGCCTTGTTCAGGTGCTCGAAGAACTCGGTGCCGTTCGGCGCCGACCCGGAGAGCGACAGCTCGGCGAGCGCAAAGTTCGGGTCGAGCTCGAGCGCCTTCTTGAAATGAGCCTCCGAGTCCGTGATCTGGAGGTTGTCGACGAGGGTCCGGCCCTGCAGGTACTCGGCCTTCGCCGCCTCGGACGACGTCGTGATGGGGATCTTCCCGTCGCCCGCCGGGCTGGGCGCCGTCGCGGCGACGGAAGCCGCCGGCGCCGGCGCTTCCTTCTGCGAGCAACCCGCGACGACGGCCAGCGCCGCGACGACGGACGAAAGGGTCAATAACCGGGACGTACGCATTTCTGTCCTCCTGCTTTTCATGACGATTGCGTACGGACGCGCCCGGCCGAGGTTGCAGCGCCCGAACGGGCCATCGCGGCGCCGGCCGTTCGACGGCGGCGCGGAGTCCCGGGAGCCGGCGCGACAACCTGGCGCACTTTCGCGGATACGATGACGGCGGCCATGCGCCAGTACGTCGCGGCGATCGACCAGGGCACCACCGGGACGCGCTGCATCTTCTTCGACCTCGACGGCGTGCCCGTCGCTTCGGCGTACCGCGAGCACGAGCAGATCCTTCCGCGGCCGGGCTGGGTCGAGCACGATCCGCTCGAGATCCGCGAGCGCGTCGACGAGGTCGTCTTCGAGACGCGCCGCGCCGCGCCGCCCGGGCGCGTGCTCGCGGTCGGCGTGACGAACCAGCGCGAGACCGTGGTCGCCTGGGACGCGCGCGACGGCCGCCCGGCCGCGAACGCGATCGTCTGGCAGGACACGCGCACGGCCGACCAGTGCCGCGAGGCGATCGCCCGCGGCTGGGAAGACGACGTGCGGCGGCGCACGGGCCTCCCGATCTCGACCTACTTCTCGGCGACGAAGATCCGCTGGCTCCTCGACCACGTCCCGGGGGCCCGCGCGCTCGCCGCCTCGGGGCACCTGCTCCTCGGCACGATCGACACGTGGGTGATCTGGAACCTGACCGGCGGACCGCGCGGCGGCGCTCACGTGACCGACCCGACGAACGCCTCGCGCACGCTCCTCTGCAATCTCGAGGATCTCGCGTGGGACGAGATCCTCTTCGAGCGCTTCCGCGTGCCGTGGCGCGCGCTCCCGGCGATCCGGCCCTCGATCGCGCGCGAGCCCTACGGTTTCACGGCCGCCGACGGTCCGTTCGGGGAGCGCGTCCCCGTCTGCGGCGACCTCGGCGACCAGCAGGCCGCGCTCGCGGGCCAGGGCTGCTTCGCGCCGGGCGAAGCCAAGAACACCTACGGCACCGGCTCGTTTCTCCTGGAGCACGTCGGCGCGCGGCCGGCCGCGAGCGCCTCGGGACTCCTCGCGACGGCGGCGTGCTCGGGTCCCGGCGAGCGCGCCTACGCGCTCGAGGGCTCCGTCGCGGTCTCGGGCGCCGCCGTCCAGTGGCTCCGCGACGGCCTCGGCCTGATCGGGTCGGCCGCCGAGACCGAGGCGCTCGCCGCGAGCGTCGCGGACTGCGGCGGCGTCTACTTCGTGCCGGCGTTCTCCGGTCTCTTCGCGCCGCACTGGGACATGAGCGCGCGGGGCGCGATCGTGGGGTTGACGCGCTTTGCGACCCG
>DATJXB010000096.1:0-3521 GCA_035500755.1 Thermoanaerobaculia bacterium
AATCCCCTCTCCCCCCAGCGGGGGGAGAGGGAAAGGGTGAGGGGGGAGAGTGCCGATGAACCCCCTCGCCGTCCAACTCGGCCCGCTCGCGCTTCAGAATCCGATTCTCACGGCCTCCGGCACGTTCGGCTACGGCCTCGAGTTCACCGACTTCGTGAATCTCGCCGCGATCGGCGGTCTCTGCACGAAGGGCCTGTCGCTGAAGCCCCACGCGGGGAACGCGCCGCCGCGCATCTGCGAGACGCCGTCGGGGATGCTCAACGCGATCGGGCTCCAGAACGTCGGCGTCGAGGCGTTCCTCTCGGAAAAGCTCCCGAAGCTCCGGGCTCTGGGCGCGACCGTCATCGCCAACGTCTGGGGCGATCTCGAAGAGGACTACGTCACCTTGGTGCGCGCGCTCGAGGGCGCCGAGGGCATCGCCGCGGTCGAGCTCAACATCTCGTGCCCGAACGTGCGCCAGGGCGGCATGCTCTTCGGCAACTCGCCGCCGCTGACGCGCGCGCTCGTCGCGAAGGTGCGCGCGGCGACGCAGCGGCCGCTCATCGTGAAGCTGTCGCCGAACGCGCCGGACCTCGTCGAATCGGCGCGCGCGGCGCACGAGGCCGGCGCCGACATCCTCTCGCTCGTCAACACGTTCGTCGGCATGGCGCTCGACCCCGAAACGGCGAAGCCGCGGATCTCGTTCGGCACCGGCGGCCTCTCCGGTCCCGCGATCCGTCCGCTCGCGGTGCGCATGGTCTACCAGGTGGCGAAGGCGCTGCCGGAGGTGCCGCTGATGGGCATCGGCGGCATCGCCGAGCTCTCCGACGTGCTCGAGTTCCTCGCCGCCGGCGCGACCGCGGTGCAGGTCGGCACGGCGAACTTCAAGGACCCCGGCGTGTCGGGGCGGCTCGTCTCGGAGCTCTCGGCGTACTGCGCCTCGAAAAGCGTCGGCGTCGGCGACCTCGTGGGCCGCGCGCACCGTGTCTCGCGCGTCGGCGGAGAAGCAGGAGCGGAAGGATGAACGCAGCCGATCAGATCTGCATCGCGCTCGACTACGGAAGCCGCGCCGACGCGCTGGCCGCCGCGCGCCGGTTCTCCGGCCGCGTCGGCTGGCTCAAGGTCGGCCTCGAGGCCTTCGTCGCGGAGGGGCCGTCGCTGGTGGCCGAGGTCGCGGCGGCCGGCCGCGCGCGGGTGTTCCTGGACCTGAAGTTCCACGACATCCCGGCGACGGTCGCCGGCGCGGTCACCTCGGCCGCGCGCTCGGGCGCGGCGATGGTGAACGTCCACGCCTCCGGCGGCCGCGCGATGCTCGAGGCCGCGCGCGAGGCGGCGACGCGCGGCGGTCTCGCGCGGCTGATCGGGGTGACGCTGCTGACCTCGCTCGACGCGAAGGCGCTCGCGGATCTGCCGGTCGCGGGCGCGCCGGAGGCGATCGCCCGCCGGCTCGCCCTGCTGGCGAAAGACTGCGGGCTCGACGGCGTCGTGTGCTCGGCCGGCGATCTTCCGGGGATTCGCGCGGCGTGCGGTCCCGCCTTCTTCACGGTCGTCCCCGGCATCCGGCCGGCCGGCGCCGACGTGCAGGACCAGAAGCGCATCGCCACCCCCGCGGCGGCGCTCGCCGACGGCGCGGACCTGCTCGTCATCGGCCGGCCCGTGACGGCTGCGCCCGATCCGGACGCCGCGCTCGACCGGATCCTGGCGGAGGTCGGCGCCGCGGCGCCTCGTACATAATGCGCAGCCGAAGCGCATGAGCGACTGGAAAGCCGCCCACGGCACCTGGATCGTCGGCCACCGCGGCGCCCCGCGGCGTGCGCGGGAGAACACGATCGAGAGCCTCGACTTCGCCGAGAGCTTCGGCGTCGACGCCGTCGAGTTCGACGTCCGCCAGACGCGGGACGGCGACGCGGTGCTCTTTCACGACGACGACGTCGTCCTCGGGACCCAGCGCATCCCGGTCCGGAGCTTCACGTGGCGCGAGATCGAGAAGCTGTCGATCCCGTCGGAGTTCGGCGAGTACCGGATCCCGCGGCTCGAGCAGGTGTTCCACCGGTACGGGCGTGGGCTGCGCTACGTCGTCGAGGTCAAGAGCAACCCCGGCATGCAGCACGGCACGATGGCGCGCCGCATCGCGCGCCTGGCGGAAGCCTTCGGCGTCGGCGAGCGCTGCCTCGTCGCCTCCTTCGACGTCGAGTTCCTGAAGCGGATGCGGGAGGCCGCGCCCGCGATCGCGACGAGCTTCCTCTTCGACCATCCCGTCGCGCTGCCGTCGCCGGCGCAGCCGACGCCGCTCTTCCCGCCGGTCGACGGCATCGGCCCGAAGCACGACCTCGTGTCGCCGGCGCTGCTCTCGCAGGCGGCCGCGGCGAACCTCTCGGTGCATCCGTGGACCGTCGACGAGCCCGCGGAGATCCGGAGCCTGCTCGCCTCCGGCGTCGCTTCGATCACGACCAACGCGCCGGACGCGGCGCTCGAGATTCGCTCCGGCACCGACGTCCACGAGACGGGCCTGGCCATTCCGGCCCAGCCGTAGGAGGCCGCATGCAGACCGCGGGGTTGCTCCTGATCGGGGTCCTGGCCGGCATTTGCGCCGGGATGTTCGGCATCGGCGGCGGGCTCATTATCGTGCCCGCGCTCGTTTTCTTCTACCGGCTCACCCAGCACGCGGCGGTCGGCACGTCGCTCGGCGCGCTGCTGTTGCCGGTCGGTGCGCTGTCGGCCTGGGTGTACTGGAAGAACGGCAACCTGAACGTCACGTACTCGGCGCTGATCGCGGCCGGCCTCTTCTTCGGCGCGTTCTTCGGCGCGAAGCTCGTCCAGCCGGTGTCGGACGTGACGCTGCGGCGGCTGTTCGCCGGGTTCCTGATCGTCGTCGGCGCGCGGATGTTCTGGCAGAAGTGATGGACGCGGGCGCCCCCCTCAACCCGAGAAGGTCTCCTTTTAGCGAATCCCCTCTCCCCCCCTGGGGGGGAGAGGGCAAGGGTGAGGGGGGGCGGTTTCGAAGCGCGGCACTCGTGCTTCTCGCCACCACCCTCCTCGCCCCCTGGACGCCGCAATCCACGGACTCGACCGCGGAGCTGCGCGGCCTCTCCGTCCTCGACGCGAAGCACGCCTGGACGAGCGGCTCCGGCGGCACGGTCCTCCGCATCCGCGACGGCAAGCGATGGGAGAAGGTCGCGCCCCCTGCGGGCGGCGAGTCGCTCGACTATCGCGACATCGAGGCCCTCGGCGGCGGCGCGATCGTCCTCATGAGCGCCGGTCCTGGCGACGCGTCGCGGATCTACCGGTCGCCCGACGACGGCGCGACGTGGACGCTCGCGCACACGAATCCCGAGAAGGACGGCTTCTACGACGCGGTCGCGTTCTTCGACGGCAAGGACGGGCTCGTCCTCGGCGATCCCGTCAACGGCAAGTTCCGCATCCGTGTCACCCACGATGGCGGCGCGTCGTGGACGATGGATCCCGGCATGATCATGCCGGCGGCCCTCGAGAACGAGGGCGCCTTCGCCGCGAGCGGCACGTGCCTCTTCGCGCTCAAAGGC
>DATJXB010000097.1:0-39772 GCA_035500755.1 Thermoanaerobaculia bacterium
CAGCGCCTCGTCCCAGGCCCCTTCTTGCTCGAGGATCCAGGCGGCTTCCGACAAGACGTCGCCCTTCCCGGTCGCGATGGCGGGCTCGATCGTCCGCCAGGCATCCCGCCAGCGCTTCTCCTCGCCGTAGACTTCGGCGTCGCGGCACAGGAGATGGGCCCACGGCAGGTCTCTCCGCATCGTTGGCCGGCGGGCTAGCCCTTCCGCGATCGCCCGATGCGCGGCCGCAGGCCTTCCCGCCTTCAGGCAGACGTCGACGTAGCCGTCGACGATGTCGACGCCCGCCGGATACCGCGCCATGAGGTCGCGGTAGGCGCCCTGCAGAGTCTCGAAATCGGCCTTGCCGATCTCGTCCAGCAGCTGAAGGCTCAACAGCCGTTCCCCCGCGGACGAGCGTGGATCGACGGCAATCTCCCTGAGCCGCGCTTGGTCCCGACCCCAGTACGCGAACCGGACGACGAGGTCCCCGCCGTTGATCGGCCTCTCACGGACGAGCGCCGCTAGACAGCGATCTCCCAGGTTGAGATCGAGAAGATCGAAGCGCGCGGCTCGGCCCCCGTCGACCAGACCCGAGGGTCGCGCGTCGAGTCGTCGAAAGACCAGCCGAAGGAGGGCGCGTCGAACGGGATCCGTACCCGTGGCCGTCCGCAGGTGAACTTGATGCGCGACCCGCGTGGTGATCCCCGGGCCGAGGGCGTTCCAACTCTCGAGCCGAGCCATGATGTTGTCGGGAACTCGGGAGCTCCTCGCGAGACCCAGGCGCTCGAGCATCCATTCGCGCAGTTGGGTCGCCGTTCCCGGCGCCGGG
The DNA here is from genome assembly GCA_035500755.1 of Thermoanaerobaculia bacterium. Lineage (GTDB taxonomy): Bacteria > Acidobacteriota > Thermoanaerobaculia > UBA5066 > Gp7-AA6 > DAHUXD01. The sequence continues at coordinate 809 of DATJXB010000097.1, forward strand.
TCGGACATGCTCCGTGCAAAGCGCTCGACGCCGTCCCAGTTTCCCCACTGACCGATCAGCTCTTCGGCGCTTTTCGCGATCGCCGAGTAGTAGGCGCTCGAGTAGAACGCGCGCATGGAGGCCGCGTCGAAGAGCGGGCCGTCGACCGTCGCGGCCCAGCGACCAAGGTCGGCCTCGAATTGCCGCGTCCGAGCTTGCGGCGGGTTCTTCCCCATGGCCGGAGCGTTGCCGGGGTATTCGCGGAGGACTTCGTACGGCCACGCCTCGGCCGACACCGGCGACGCGGCGGGGACGGGAGCTCCGCCGGCTCGCGCGGACACCTCCTCGAAGAGACTCGCGGCGAGTGCCTCCGAAGCTGCCAGCTCCGAGGTGTAATCGGCGCAAAGAAGGAGCAGCGTCAAGCTGGCCGGATCGACGGTCCTCGCCCACGACGACCGGCGAAACTGCACAAACCAGGGCTCGCCTCGAACCTCGGCGAGCCGCAGGAGACTCAGAAACTGGGCCTGAGCGCTGTCGCCCGACGCGTCTCCGACCAATTCGGCGGGATGTCTGTCGAGACTCACGTAAACCCGAACCGGATCGCGATCGTCGAGCGAGCGACTGGCTTCGGCGGCGGCCGCCGAGAAGCCCAGCCAGAAATCGAGGAGGGCCTCCTCGGCCGCCAATCGGCCCGGCGCCGCCTCCTGGGCGAGAACCAGGAGAGCGAGCGTGTGCCCCGCCAGCGGATCCGAAAGCTGCAGGCTGTCGTACTCGAGCCAGAGTAGCCAGACCAATCGGCGCGCCGCTTCTTCGAGAAGCCCGGCCTGAAGGGGATGACGGCGCGCGCGCTCGTTGAGCGTCTGCAAGGCGTCAATCGTCGCGGCCGTACCGCTCGCCGCCGGCTGCGCCAAGGGCTCGATCGGACTGAGGTCCCACCGGGTGCCGTACTTTTCAGCGCGGCGTTTCGCCCAGGCCCTCAGGAGAGCCATTTCTTCGGAGGACGCCGGGATCTCGGGCAGTGTCCCGATCGTCTCGCCGTCGAGTCGCAGCGACCATCGATTTTGTTCGAACCGAACCGAAAGAGTCGCCGCCCTCCTTCTTCCCGACAGCACCCGGTCGATCTCCTCGAAGGCGTACAGGACGCGGCGGTCGGGCTTGAGACGATAGAGGCTCCGGTAATAGGCCGGAAGCTCCGTGGCCTTGAGCCCGTTCATCGAGGCGGGCGGCGAGAGCCCCGGATCCAGGCGCATCCAGCCGATCTCTTCGACGTCCGGCCGCGGCGCGGCCAGCGGCGCCGTCCTGCGCACGAACGAGGTTCTCCACCGACTCGCGCTCGAGACGACCAGAACGCCGACCGCCGCCACGAGAACGGTCAACAGAACCGCCAGTCGCCTGGAGTTCCTGCTTGTGGTCATTTTTTCGGCTGTTCGACGCGTGCTGACGTCACTCTACCAGCAGTATTGTCGCCTCAGAGAGCGGCGAGGAACCCGGCGACCGCGGCGATCGCCTCGTCCACGTTGCCCGTCTCCGTCCTCCCCGAGCGCGCCGGCGGCTTGAAGGAGTGATCTCCGGCTTCGATCCAGTGGACGCGGATCGCCGGCGAGAGGCGGTAGCCCGCGACGTCCTCGCGCGTGCCGAACGCGTCGCGCGTGCCCTGGACGACGAGCGTCGGCGTCCGGAGGTCCGCGAGGTGGGCGGTGCGCAGCTTCTGCGGCGCGCCCGGCGGATGGAACGGGTAGCCGAGACAGACCAGCCCGCGGGCGCCGACCTCGTCGGCGACGAGGCTCGCGATCCGGCCGCCCATCGACTTGCCGCCGACGACGACGCGCGGGCCCCCGCCGAGGCGCTCGACCACGTCTTTCCACCGGGCGCGCAGCACGGGCTCGCGGTCCGGGGCGCCGCGCCGGCCGCCGGTGCGCCGCGCCGCCATGTACGCGAACTCGAAGCGCGCGACCCGATGGCCGCGCTCCGCGAGGCCCGCCGCGACGCGGCTCAGGAAAGGCGAATCCATCGGCGCGCCCGCGCCATGCGCGAGAGCGACGGTCAGCGGCGCGTCCGCCGGCCCGTCGAAGAGCAGGTCGTCCGTCGAGGCAGGTCCCATTAAAGATGACTCAAGAACGTTCTCGCGACGCCGTCCGAATCCTACCCTGCCCTTGCCGCGTCGCGTCGCGGAGCGAGGCCATCCCGAGACGCGGCTCGAGATACCGGGTTCCTCCCTGCGCGCCGGCGGCGATGAGCCGCCGGCTTTTTTCGGTGCGTATACTCGAAAACGTGATCCCCTGGCTGCTCGCGTTCGCGCTTCTCGCCCGCCCGGCCGCCTCGCGCGAAGCCCTCGAAGCGCGCTTCTCGGAAATCGCCGCCTCGGCGGGCGGCACGCTCGGCGTGTCGGTGCTCCACCTCGAGTCGGGCCGGGGCGCGTCGCTCCACGGCCACGAGCGCTTTCCGATGGCGAGCGTCTTCAAGCTGCCGCTGGCCATCGCGCTCCTCGAGCGCGTCGACCGGGGCGCGCTCCGGCTCGACCAGCGCATCACGCTCGGCCCCGCCGACATCCGTCCCGGCGGTGCGGGACGCACGATCGCCGACCGCGCTCCCTCCGGCGGCCTCACGCTGTCCCTCGCCGACCTCCTCGAGGCCATGCTCGTTCAGAGCGACAACACCGCCGCCGACGCTCTCCTGCCGCTCGCCGGCGGCGGCACCCTGATCACCGCGCAGCTCGACGCGGTCGGCCTGTCCGACATCCGCATCGACCGCTCGGAGGCCGAGCTCTGGCTCGACGCCTACGGTGCGACGCCGCCGCCGCGCGCGCCGAGAACGCCGGCGGGAATCCGCGGCGCGATCGCCGCCGTGCCCGAGGCGGCGCGCCGCGAGGCGGTCCTGAGGTTCCTCGCCGATCCGCGCGACACCGCGACACCGGACGCGCTGGTCCAGCTCCTTCGCCAGGTCCAGGAGGGGCGGGGCCTCTCGACGGAGGGCCGCGAGCGGCTCCTCGTTCTGATGACGCGCACGCAGTCCGGGGAAAAGCGGCTGCGCGCCGGCCTGCCGGCGGGGACGGCCCTGGCGCACCGCACCGGCTCCGGCGCCGACGTCGCGGGCATCAACATCGCCACCAATGACGTCGGCATCGTCACGCTGCCCGGGAACCGCGGACACCTCGCGATCGCCGTGATGATCAAGGGGTCGGATCGCCCGGACGAGGCGCGCGAGAAAGCGATCGCCGGGATCTCCCGGGCGGCCTTCGACTACTGGACGCGCTGAGCGGGCGCGGTTCCTGGAGCCTTGCGCCGGCGGCCGCCGAACGCGAGGCCGAGGACGGAGAAGAGCACCGCGCCGATCCCGGCGCCGATCGCCTGGCCCCGGATCAGGCGCGACGTCGCGTAGCGCACGACCTGCGGCAGGTTGACCATGGCCGCGGGCTGGCCGCCCTGCGAGAGGTAACCCGACTCGTTGTACCAGGACAGCATCGGCGGCACGACGAACGACGCCGCGACGGCGCCGAGAAGCGCGCCGACCAGGATCCAGATGAGGACGCTTTTCACGGACGGAGTCTACCGCGTCCGATCCGTCTACCTCTCCGGCTCGACCACCACGGCCGTCCCGTACGCCAGCACTTCCGTCACGCCCGCCGAGACCTCCGTGGCGTCGTAGCGGAACGCGACGACCGCGTTGGCGCCCATCTGCTCGGCGTGCCGGAGCATCAGGTCGAAGGCCTCCTGCCGGGCGTGCTCGCACATCTCGGTCCAGAGCGTGATGTTGCCCCCGAAGAGGCTCTGGATTCCGGCGCCGATCGTCCCGACGATCGAGCGCGAGCGGACCACGATGCCGCGCACGATCCCGAGGGTGCGCGTCACGCGGTAGCCCGGGATGTCCGGCGCCGTGGTCGTGAACGCGTGGGACAGCACGGCGGCCCTTCCGGCTAGCCGGCGCGCTCGGCCGCGAGCTCGGGCACGAGGTCCGGCTCGAAGCGGATCAGCGGCGACTCCGTCGCGGGTGCCCGCCGCAGCGTGGGGAACACGCGTGCGCGGTTGGCGCTCGCCACGAATCCGACGATGAGAAAGCCGAGCCCCGTCCCCACCGGGAAGGCGAAGAGGCTGATCCCCGCGAACGCGAAGGCGAAGTTGCGGGCCCAGAGCTGCCGGCGCCGCAGGTGGTATCCGACCACCGCGTAGCAGACGGCGAGCAGGAACGAGGCGGCGGGCAGCAGCAGGTCCGCGCTCGCCCGCGTTCCCACGAAAACGCTGGCCCCGGCGCCGGCCGTCAGAAGCGCCTGGACCGCCAGGAGATAAAAGACGAAGCCGGCCGCCTGAACCAGCCGGCGCGCGGAGCGTACCGATTTCGGACGCCCCACTCGCTTCAAGGTCATACCGCACCTCCCATTCCCATACTCGAAACGGCTTGCCGCCAAAAGAAACGGGCGCCTTGCGGCGCCCACGGTTTTCACGGATTCAGGGGTTACGTGCCAATGTCCTCTGCGCTCCCTTCACATCTCTTGGATGCAGCCCGGCGCAGCCGGGATCTGCATCTTTATAGCACGCCGTTGCGTCGCGGGGTTCCCAAAAATTTCAGGCGGCCTGAATCTTTACGTGACCGGGCGTCACAACGGGCCCGTCTCGCAAAGGACCCGGAAGCCGTAGTCGGCGTACCGATACGACGGCGGCAGGCTGCTCGCCGCCGACGGCCGCGACCAGCGCACCGCGTGTCTCCACGATCCGCCGCGGCTTTCGCGCCGGCCCTCACGGCTCCAGCCGAGGCACCATTCGTGGACGATCGTGCCCATGTCGCAGAGTCCGTAGTCGTTCGGCGCTCCACGGCCGGCCCGCCACGGCCCCGAGAGCGGACCTCCGGGAATCTCGCCCGGCGGCAGCGCGTCGCCCCACGCCGTCGCCGGCGCGCGGCGGCCGCCGCTCGCGGCGTGCTCCCACTCGGCGCCGGTCGGCAGACGGCAGCGGCTCCCGCGCGTCTTGCCGAGCCAGGCGCAGAAGTCGGCCGCCTCGTCCCACGTCACGCCGACGACCGGCTGCTCGGGATCTCGGAAATCCGGATCGCTCCACCATGGCGGAGCCGAGCCGTGGCCCGCCGCCACGAAGGGCGCGTACTGCGCGTTCGTCACCGGCGTGCGCCCGAGGAGGAACCCGGGACGTCCGTCGCGGCCCGGCACCGCGACGAGCGCGACGCCGGCCGCCCGGCCTTCCTCCACGCGCCGCCTAGCTCCCCGGCTTGAGCGGCGGCAGGCCCGCCGCGGCCAGCGCCCGGTTCGCCTTCGGGAGCTCCGCCGCGACGAAATCGCGCCACCCCGCGAGGCTCGCCTCGACGTTTTCGCGGCGCCAGGCGAAGCCCGTTTCCGCGTCCGGCGTGGGCGCGGCGTCGGCGCTCTCGACCGCCGCCTGGAAGCGCCCGAGCACGGCGGCGACCCGCAGCAGGCTGGTCGGCGCCGCGTCGGCGAGGTCGTAGAACTCCTCGGGGCTCACCGCCGGACCCGCGACCGGCACCATCGCGCGCGAGAGATCCGCGAGCGCCGCCGCGGCGTCGCCCGAGGCGCCGGCCCCGGAGGCCTCGACCTGACGCCGCAGAGCGACCGCCTCCCCGAGCGCTCCCGCCACGCGCACGCGCTCGGCCTCGACCTTCCGCGCGAGCTCGAACTGGCGGACGAGGTCCTCGGTCGAGACGGACACGCGCGGATCCTCGACGACGAGAAGCGACTGCGTGATCGTCTTCCCGGAAGCCGTCAGCCGCACCGCGTAGCGCCCGGGCGGCGCCCAGACCCCGGCGGCCGAGCGGCGCCCGCGCTTCAACTCCTTCGGCGCGGCGTAGTGCAGATCCCAGGCGAAGCGGTGCGCTCCGGCCGCGGCCGAGGGAGGCGCGGGCGGCTCGACCCAGTCCTCGGTGACCTGGATCTTCTGGAGGTCCGGCGGCTCGACCGGGTCGTCGCTCGCGTAGCGGCGGACGAGGTTGCCGCCGGCGTCGAGAATCTCGAGGGTCAGGGGCGTCTTCGACGCGGCTTTCAGCGTGTAGTCGAGCACCGCGCCGCGCGCCGGGTTCTCCGCGGCCGGCTCGTCCTTGGGCTCCGGGGTCCCCTGGAAGCCCGCCGGGTTCAGCCGCACCGCCGTCCGAGGCGCGAAGAGCCAGAGGTCCGCGGCCGCCGCCTTCGCATCGAGTTGCCGCAGCGGCGTCAGGTCGTCGAGCACCCAGAAGGACCGGCCGTGCGTGCCGGCGACGAGGTCGCCGCGGCGCACGACGAGGTCGCGCACCGAGCAATTGGGCAGGTTCGCCTGGAGGGTCTGCCAGTGCTCGCCGTCGTCGAAGGAGACCCAGACGCCGGTCTCGGTGCCGGCGTAGAGCAGCCCGCGCTTCTCCGGATCCTCGCGCACGACGTTGACGAAGCTGTCGCCGGGCAGGCCGCGCACGATCGGCGTCCACGTCTTTCCCGCATCGCGCGTCCGGTACAGGTAGGGCGCGAGGTCGTCGAGCCGGTGGCGGTCGACCGCGGCGTACGCGGCCTGCGCGTCGAAGTGCGAGGCCTCGAGGATCGCGACCTTCGACCACGCGCCGAGACCCGCCGGCGTGACGTCGCTCCAGTGGCCGCCGTCGTCGGTCGTGCGCCAGACGTTGCCGTCGTCGGTGCCCGCCCAGAGGAGCCCGTCCTGAAGGGGCGAGGCCGCGATCGCGTAGACGACGCCGCGGCGCGGGCCCGCGGTCGCGGTGTCGGCGGCCGTCGCCGGGTCGAGCGTCGCCGGCACGGCCGGCGTCTCGCGCGTCAGATCGGGGCTGATCCTGTCCCAGTGCCGGCCGCCGTCGGCCGTCCGGAAGACGAACTGGTTGCCGAAGTAGACCGCGTGCGGCGGCCGGGGCGACACCGTCACCGGGAGCGTCCACTCGCCGCGGTAGTCGCCGGGATACGCGAGCGTGGGGTCGACGTCCTGCTCCTGCAGGGTCTTCCAGTCGAACCGCGAGACCCCGCCGCCGTAGACGACATCGGGGTTCGTCGGGTCGGGAGCGATGTAGCCGTTCTCGCCGCCGACGGCGATCGGCCGCCAGTCGCGGAGCGTGATCGACGCATAGTCGTCCCACGCGGGCGTGGCGGCGGCGCCCGAGTCCTGCTGCGCGCCGTAGATCCAGTACGGGAAGCGGTCGTCGGCGATCACGTGGTAGAACTGAGCGGTCGGCTGGTTGTACCAGGAGCTCCACGTCTCGCCGCCGTCGACCGTGACGACGGCGCCCTGGTCGCTGCCGAGGATCATGCGCCGCGGGTTCGTCGGGTCGATCCGCAGCTCGTGGTAGTCGTCGCCGCCGGGCGCGCCCTTGGCCGGCAGAAACGTCCTGCCGCCGTCCGAGGAGCGGTACATCGCCGTGTCGCACGCGTACACGACGTCGGCATCCTTCGGATCCACCGTGACGCCGCCGAAATACCAGCCGCGCTCCCAGATCCTCCGGTCGTGCGTCGCGGCGCTCCACGTCTCGCCGCCGTCGCGCGAAACCCAGAGGCCTCCGGGCTTGGCGTCGACCAGCGCGTAGACGCGGCGCGGATCGCTCGGCGCGTAGGCCAGGCCGACGCGGCCCAGATGCTCCGCCGGAAAGCCGCCCTCGACCGGGCGCCACGTGTCGCCGCCGTCGTCCGTACGGAACAGGCCGCTGCCCGGGCCGTTCGAGGGCGGGTACGTGTTCCAGGGCGGCCGCCGCGTCTGCCAGAGCGCCGCGAGCAACGTCTTCGGGCGCGACGGATCCATCGCGACGTCGATCGCGCCGGTGCTCTCGTCCTTGAAGAGAATGCGCGTCCACGACAGGCCGCCGTCGGTCGAGCGGAAGACGCCGCGCTCGGGGTTCGGACCGTAACCGTGGCCGAGCGCGGCCACGTAGAGACGATTCGAGTCCCGCGGGTCGACGACGATGCGGCCGATCTGCCGCGTTCCCTCGAGGCCGATGCGCGTCCACGTCTTCCCGCCGTCGCGCGAGCGGTACATGCCGTTGCCGTGCGAGATGTCGGAGCGCATGTCGGCTTCGCCGGACCCGACGTACACGACGCGCGGATCCGACGGCGCGACCGCGATGGCGCCGATCGAGGCGACCGGCTGTCCGTCGAAGACGGGCTCCCACGTGCGGCCCGCGTTGTGGGTCTCCCAGACGCCGCCGCCGACGGCGCCGAAGTAGAAGTGCTCCGGCTGTCCCGGCACGAGCGCGACCGCGAGAACGCGGCCGCCGCGAAACGGTCCCGCCATCCGCCACGAAAGACCCTTCAGCAGCGCCGCGTCGTAGGGTTGCGCGGCGACGGCGGCCGCCGCGGCGGCGAGCACGAATCCGGACAGACCTCGGAGCGCTTTCATCGAGCCTCCACGACGTTGGCGGGAATTATATGAACCCTGTGCCATCCGGTCACAGGCGCAGCGCCGCCGCGCCGCTGTGACAGCTCGTCCCACGCGTCGATTTCGCGCCGCGCCGCGAAACTCTTTTCTGAAATTCCCGTCTCTCCTTGTGTCGGTGAAAGGACCGACGCCAATTTCACAAGGAGGAGTTCCATGAAGAGAGTGTCGATCGGAATTTTCACCGCCGCCGCGCTGACGCTCGGCGCCGCTGCCTGCTCGTCGACGAGCGGCTTTCAGTCGGTCGCGGTCACGAAGAACCCGTCCGTCGTCGCCAGCTGCGAGAAGATCGCGGAGGTCAAGGCGAAGCCGGGCGTCTTCGACGAGTCCGACATCCAGACCCAGCTGACGCGCGCCGCCTCGAGCCGCGGGGCCAACACGCTGCTCCTCGCCAGCGACAGCGCGAACAAGGGCACGGCTTACAAGTGCTCGATGCCCGAGCTCGCCTCGACGGGCAAGTCCTCGTCGTCCACCGGCACGCACTGAATCGAGACCACGTCCCCGAACTCTTTCTTCCTCCTCGCCGCGGCGTGTTGAGCGCCGCGGCCTTTTTTTGGCGCGCGGCCCGTCACGGACCCCAGAACCCGACCGCGCGGAGGATCCGCCCGTCCGGCGCGAAGTCGATCGCGTTGGTGCCGCGTCCCTCGACGGCGCCGGCGGCGTCGCGGACCTCCCAGCGCACGAGGGCGTGTCCGTGCGAGAGCAGCGGCTCGCCCGCGCGGACGACGGTCTTGCCCGGCATGAAGATTTTCGTCGCCGCGATCTGCGCCTCGACGTCTTCGTAGCCGGCGAGGACGCCGTAGGCGTCGGCGAAGGCCACGCCCGGCACGGCGCACTTCTCGAGGCGCTCCCGGCGTGACGCCGCGTCGCCGGCGTTCCAGGCCTCGAACCACGCGTCGGCGATCGCCGCGGCGCCCGCGTGCTGCTCCGCCGCGACGACGCGCGAGAAGACCGAGAGCTGGTAGCGCCAGCCCTGGAGGAAGTGCGGCACGATCTCGGCGTTCGGGAGATCCGTGTGCCGGAGCGTCAGGAGCGTTCCGTTGGCCGACTCCTCGAGCGTGACGATCACGGTCGAGCCGCCCGGCGGAATCGGCGTGTTCGGTCCCTCGTTGCCGAAGGTGAAGACGACGCGCCCCGGGGGCGCGATCTCGCGGAAGACGCCCGAGGCCCTCTGGCCGTTCGGGTAGCGGATCGCGACCCGGCCGCCCGGCCGCGGGTCGACCGTCGATCCCTCGCCCCACCACGCCGCAAAGCGCGCCGGGTCCGTGAAGTACCGGAACACGGTCTCCCGCGGCGCGCAAATTTCGATCTTCCGCACGATCTCCGGTGGACTCGTCATCGTCGCGTCTCCTTCGCCTCGGCCTCGGCCAGGGCCTTCAGGTTCGTCAGCTTGTCCGACCACATCCGTTCCAGTTGCGCGAGCAGGCGGCGCACCGCGGCGCGGTCCGCGCGGTAGAGGCGCCTGCGGCCGTCGGGCCGTACGCGCACGGCGCCCGCATCGCGGAGCACCTTCAGGTGCTGCGACACCGCGCCGAATGTCACGCCGCCGAGAGAGCGGTGAATCTGCCCGGCTTCGCGCTCCCGCTCCCAGACGAGCCCGAGAATCTCGCGGCGGCGGGGCTCGGCGAGCGCCTGGAAGAGGTCCACCGAAATAGTTTAGTAAATACTAAAATAATAGGCAAGTCTCGGGACACCGGAGGCAGGAGGCGCTCTACTCCGACCGCAGGGCTTCGAGGGGGTCGACGCGTGAGGCCCGATACGCCGGCACCGCGCTCGCGGCCCCGGCGATCAGAAGCAGGATTCCCGCGACGGCCGCGAACGTGGCCGGGTCGCGCGGGGCCACGCCGTAGAGGAGGCTCTCGAGCGCCCGCGCCGCAAACAGCGCGGCGAGCGACCCGATCACGACGCCGATCCCGGCGTAGGCGACGCCCCGCCGCACGACCAGCCCGAGCACGTTGAACCGCGTCGCGCCGAGGGCCATGCGAATCCCGATCTCGCGCCGCCGCCGGCTGACGAGATACGAGAGGACGCCGGCCACGCCCACTCCGGCGAGCACGAGCGCGAGCGCCGCGAAGACGAGGAGCAGCGCCCCCGTCAGCCGCGGCGTCGCGAGCGAGGCCGAGACGACGTCCGTCATGCGCCGCGGGTTGGCCAGCGGCAGCGCCGGGTCGAGCCGCCGCGCCTCGGCACGGATCGGCCCGACCAGCGCCATCGGGTCGCCGGAGGCGCGCACGACGAGCGTCATGCCGCGCGCCGCGTCGCCCCGGCGCGCCTTCGGGAACTGCGCGTACGGGACGTAGAACTTCTCCTTGATCGCCGCGGTCACGCCGTTGTGCCGCTCGTCTTTCAGGATGCCGACGATCTCCATCCACGGGCGCTGGCCGTCGGAGCTCATCCGGATGTGCTTCCCGAGAGGATCCTGGCCCGGGAAGTACGTCTTCGCGAGCGTCTCGTTGACGAGCACGACGGGCGCCGCGTCCGCGGTGTCGGTGGCCGCGAGCGGGCGGCCGCGCAGCAGCCTCTCCCCCAGCGCCTCGAACGCGCCGTCGGACACGACCTGCCAGTCTCCCTTGGGGTGCCGGCCCGGCGCCGGCGTGTACCCCTCGACCGACAGCCCCCAGTCGCCGATCTCGGAAGCGAGCGGCAGCCGGCGGACGAGCCCGGCGGAGCGGACGCCCGGGAGCGCCCGCACGCGGTCGAGCAGCGCGCGGTCGAACGCGACGACCGACTCCGGCGTCGGGTAGCTCGCCTCGGGCGGACGCACCTGGAGCGTCACGGCCTGGCGCGGCTCGAACCCGAGGTCCACGCGCAGCAGCGCGGCGAGGCTCCGGAGCATCAGGCCGGCGCCCACGAGCAGGAGCACCGCCATCGCCATCTGGGCCGCGGCGAGCGCGCCGCGCAGGCCCTGGCGCTCGAGTCCCGCCGACGTGTTCGCCGCCGAGTCCTTGAGCGAGCTCGCGAGGTTCAGGCGCAGCGTCTGGAGCACGGGCGCGAACCCGAAGAGAAACGTCGTCGCCACGGTCAGCAGCGCGGCGAAGCCGAGCATCCGCGGCTCGACGCCGAGCGGCGCGAGCGCCGGCAGCCCCGCGCCCCCGGAGACGGCGATCAGCCGCACCGCGCTCCAGGCCAGGCCGACCCCGAGCGCGCCTCCGAGAAACGCGAGCACGAAGCTCTCGGTCAGCAGCTGCCGGATCAGGCGCGACTTCCCGGCGCCGATCGCGGCGCGCACGGAGATCTCGCGCTGCCGCCCCTCGGCCCGCGCGAGCAGGAGGTTGGCGACGTTGGCGCACGCCATCAGGAGGAGAAAGAGCACCGCACCGAAGACGAGGCCGAGCGCGCGCCGCGCCTCGCCGCGGATGTCCTCGTCGACCGGGACCGCGAACGGCACGAACTGCATTTCCTTCGGGTAGATGCCCTGCCGCGTCATCTCGGCGGCGTAGGCCGCCAGCTCCGCGTTCACGCGCGGCAGCGTCGCGCCCGGGCGCAGGAGCGCGGCGGCGTAGTAACCGTGGTTGCCGTGGGAGAGCTGCGCGGGATCGAACCGCACCGGGATCCAGACCTGCGACGGTTCGGCCGCCGAGACGGTGAAGTCGGTCGGAAGCGCGAAGCCCTTCGGCATCACGCCGACGACGCGGCGCGCCACGCCGTCGAGCTCGACCGTCGCGTCCAGGACCGACGGCGAGCCGCCGAACCGGGACTGCCACAGGCCGTAGCCCAGGACCGCCACCGGCGCGCCGCCGGGCCGGTCCTCTTCTTCGCTGAAGCCCCGGCCGAGCAGCGGCTTTGCGCCGAGCGTCTCGAAGGTGTTGGCCGTGATCGCCGCCGTGCCGACCCGGATCGCTTCCGCGCCCGCGCCCGTCAGGTTGGCCTCGTCGCTGTCCCAGGCGGCGACGCTCTCGAGGCTCGGGACGAGCCGCCGGTAGTCGGCGACCTCGCCGTCGGACACCCAGGTCTTCGGGAAGTCGGTCCAGCGGCTCCAGACCATGACCCGGCGTTGCGGCTGCGCGTACGGCAGCGGCGCGAGAAGGACCGCGCGGATCACCGAGAAGATCGCCGTCGTCGCGCCCATGCCGAGACCGAGGGTCAGGACCGCGGCGGCGGCGAACCCCGGCGACTTCCGCAGCCCCCGCAGCGCGTACCGAACGTCTTGAAGAAAAACGCCCATAGGGCCTCCTTCCGGCCGGCGGCCGGCCCCTCGAACGGGGGACGCGACGCCGGGCGAAAAGTTCCGGACCTGTGTAACACGCTCCGCCCCGGCCCCGTTGTCCGAGTGTAGGCGCCTCGAAAGAAAGGAGCTTCGATCCCATGAAACGGTTCCCTTCGACCCCGTACCTGCTGGTCGCTGCGCTCGCGGCATCCGGCGTGGCGCTCGCCGACCAGGGCGGCGCCGGACCCCACGGCGGCCCCGGCGGCTTCGCCCTCCGCGGCCTCGAGAGGTGCCTCGCGTCGATCGACCTGCCGGACGCGACCCGGGCGAACGCCCAGGCCTTGCTGACCACGGGCAAAGCCACCCTCAAGGCCGACGGCGCGGCGATGAAGGCCGCCCACTCCAAGCTCGAAACCGACATGAACAACGGCGCCGACAAAGCCGTCATCGGCCAGGACACCCTCGACGTCGACGCCACGAAGACCAAGATGAAGAACGACGCTCAGGCCATCCACGACCAGGTGCTCGCGCAGCTCTCTCAGGAGCAGCAGAACGCGCTCGGCGCGTGCGCGTCGACGCACTGGGGTCATGGACACGGTCCGGGCACCGGGAGCGCTCAGCCCCCGGCTCAATAACGACAGCCCCTCCAACGCGGCCCGGGCAAGCGAGGGCCCGGGCCGCACTTTTTCCCTCTCGCGCGACTCTTCACTCTTCCGCCAGACTCCCCTTCGCCTCCTGATACGCCCGATCGACCGCGGAGCGCACGAAGAAGTCGTCGAACGCGGCGCCCCGCTCGAAGCTCTCGCCGGCGAAGGCCTTCCGAAAGGTGGACAGGTCGACCCTCTCCCGGGTCTCCTCGAGTGTCGCGCCGGCCCGGACCTGCGCCGAAACCTGGCGCTCGATCTCCTCGAGCAGCCCCGAGACCTTCTTCGCGTAGCTCCAGTCCCGCTGGACCGGGCCGTGGCCGGGCACGATGGCCGCGGCGTCGTAGGCGGTCAGCGCGGCGAGGGTCTGGATCCAGGCCGCGGGGTGACACCCGTAACCGTACGGGATCGGCGCGACGAGCAGGTCGCCGGTCGCAACCACGCGGGCGTCCGGCACGAAGACGACGGCGTCGCCCTCGGTGTTGCCCCTGCCGAGAAACGCGACGCGGATCTCCCGCGCGCCGAGGTAGATCCGGATCTCGCGGTCGAACGTCAGCGCGGGCGTCACGACCTGCGCCGCCGAAAGCTCGGCCATCTCGAGCTCGACGTCCTTCGCCTGGCTCTCGAGGTATCGCCGGACGTCCTCGCCCATCGGCGATCCGTCCCGGCCCTGGCCGCTCGCGACCCGCTCCTTCAAATACTGGAGGTAGCCGGTGTCGGTCCGGACGAGGTCCTTGAGATACGGGATCTGTTTCTCGACCATCTTGCGCCGCGTGAACGTCGACGCCACGAACGTCATGTCGGGAAACGCCTCGCGGAAGACACCGTCGGCCGCGATGTGGTCGAGGTGCCAGTGCGTGTGGACGAGGTAGCGCACGGGCTTGTCCGTCTTGCGGCGGATCTCGGCGACCATCCGGCGGGCAAGAGTCGGGAAGCGGCCCGAGTCGACCACGAGCACGCCGTCTTCGCCGATCACCGCGAGCACGTTGCCGCTCGGGATCGGCCCGTTCGTCTCCGGCGAGACGAAGGCGTACACGCCCGGCCCGACTTCGACGGTCTGATACATGCGCTCCCCGGGAAATTCGGCGGCGACCGGCGCCGCCGCGCTCCCCAGGCATGCCGCCACGGCCGCCGGGATCAGCTTCGGGACGAACCGTCTCATCAGTCGTTCTCCTCGGAATTCTCCGGGTTCGAACGAAAGCTTCCCCGGAAGGTTTCGGCCGGAGGCCGGGAAGAGGACGAAGCGCGGGCCGCCGAGGACGGAAGCGTCTCGGGCAGGGGCGCGGCGGGCATATGCTTGGTCAAAAGCCGTGCCTCTCGCTTCGCGGTTCCGCCTCCTGTTCACTCTGGCGGCAGCGCTCGTCCCGGGCATGACCCGCGCCGACGACGCGGCGGCGATCCTGGCCCGTCCGATCTCGCCCGGCACGATGGCGATGCTCGCGGGCTACGGCGCGGCGCCGGGTGTCGCGGCGCGCCTCCAGGAAGGCCTGAAGAGCGCGGACCCGAAGACGCGGGGCGCCGCGGCTCGCGCCATCGACGTCGCGATGCGTCGCGAGGCGGCCTCGGCCCTGGCCGCAGCGCTCGTCGCCGAACCGGACGCGGCCGCGGCCGTCGAAGAGATGCGCGCGCTCGCCGACTCCGGCAGCTCCGAGGCCGCCGCGACGATCCTCGACGCGGCGAAGCGCTTCGCGCCGCGCCTCGATCCGAGCGTCGTCCTGATCTTCGCGCGCGCCCAGGGCACCGCGGCCTTCCCCCTCTACTTCGACAGCCTCCGCCAGCTCGACATTTCGGAGCGCGCGCGAACCCTCTTCTTCAAAGACGCCACGCGCGGACAGCCGGACGCCCTCGTGGCGGCGGCGGCTCTGGCGTTCGGCCGGCGCGACGCCAGAGCCTGGCAGGCGGTCTTGAACGCCGCCACCGAGACCGGCGCCGCCATGCACTCGCCGCTCCTCCAGACCGCGCTCGGCTCGGACCAGATCGTCTTCCGCGGCGAAGCGGCGTGGTACCTGGCGCGGAGCTACTGCGGCAAAGCGCCTTCCGATTCCCCCGAGATTCTCGCAGCGCTCAACCAGGGCGAGCCGGGCGCCGAGCAGCCCGTCGATCCCGAGCTCCACTTCGGCGCGGAATTGCTGCGCCGCGTTCTCGGCCAGGCCCCCGTCGAGGACGGCGCGTGGATCGCGTGCCTCGAGTCGAGCACGAAGTGCCATCTGGATTCCGACTTCGGCGAGAGCCCGCTCCTCGCCTACCTCACCGAGCGCGAGCGCGAGGCCGTCGTCCGGCGCAACCAGGCCGACCGGTCCGAGGAGACCCCGGACAGGACCGCGACCCCGAAGCCCAAGTCGACGCCCGTCGCGGCGTCGGGCGACAAGACGATGCTGCGCCTCGTCAGCGGGCTGCCCGAGGGCGTCGCCGACGACCTCTTTCGGATCGAGCCGTGCGCCTCACCGGTGCACCGGTTCGGCGTTGCCGTCATCGAGTTCCGGGGCGACGGCGCGCCGCACCACGTCGCCCTGAATCTGACCCCCGACAAGCCCGCCTGCGCCCGCGTCGCCAATGCCCTCTACCTGATGTCCCGGGCATCGAACGACGTCGCCGACCCCGCCGCCGAACGGGCGGCCTATCTGGCGCCGCTCGTGCCCGCGGCCGTCACGTGCGCGGAGCTCCCGCCGCCCGCCACGACGGGCTCCACGGCCGAGGATTCGAACGTCGTGCGCGTGCGCGGCAAGGTTCAGGCGCCCAGGCTCGACAAGCGCGTGTCCCCCATGTACCCGGAGGACGCCCGGAAGCGGCGCGAGCAGGGCATCAGCATCTACGAAGGGATCGTGACGGCGACGGGCTGCATCACGGACCTGCGCCTCTTGAAGTCGTCCACGCCGGAGCTCGACATGATGGGAATGGAGGCGATCGCCCAGTGGCGCTACCAGCCGGCGCGCCTGAACGGCCGGGCCATCCGGGTGTACCTGACCGTGACGGTGACCTTCCGTCTGAACCGGTAGATTCCCCTACTCCGTCGCCATCACCTGGAACTGCTCGATCTGGCCGTCGGGCATGTCCCGCTCCCAGATCGCGAGCGTCCTGCCCGGAAAGACGACGTCGAAGAGCCGGAACGTCATGCCGCCGCGGTCGTTCGAGCTCTTCTGCTTGACCTCTTTCGGCGCGCCGAGCGGCGCGAGGCTCGACGCGAAGTCCGCGATCGCCTCGGCCGTGAAGTAGCTGTTGGCGTTCGGGGTCAGCGCGCTCCGATCGAGCTTGCCCGCCTGCAGTCCCTCGAAGATCCGCCGGGCCCGCGCCTCGGCGGCGGGCGCGCGGCCCGCGAGGAGGATGTCGGCGATTTTTCCGGCGAGCGCGCCGGAGGTGTCGATCGAGTCCTGGTTGACGAGCACGGTCACGGCGACGCCGTCGTCCGGGAACACCAGGTTCGCCGCGGTGAACCCCGACACCTCGCCGCCGTGCTCGAGCAGGCGGTGCCCGTCGCGCCGGCGCACGTCGATGCCGAGGCCGTAGCCGATCCCGAGCCCGTTCTTCAGCAGCACGTCCCGCTGCATCTCGCGGTACGAAGCCGGCTTCAGGAGCTTCTGCTGAATCATGCCGAGGTTCCAGCGCGCGAGGTCCCCGGCCGTCATCGCGAGCTCGCCCGCGGCGAAGAGCCAGCCCTTGCCCTCCTTGGGCGCCGGGCGCGGCGGGCCGAGCGCGTACCGCAGGTAGCCGGTCGGGTCGGTGTCGCCGAGGCGGTCCTGGTCGATGTTGGCCACGCTCGCCATCGACAGCGGCTTGAAGATCCGCGCGGTCAGAAACGGCAGCAGCGGCGTGCCGCTCGCCTTCTCGACGATGACGCCCGCGAGCACGTAACCCGTGTTCGAGTACTGGTACTGCGTGCCCGGCTCGAAGTCGAGCGGCTTCTTCGCCCAGCGGTCGAGGATCTCTGCCGCCGTCGTCGGCTGGAGCATGAAAGGCGGCACGTAGTCCTGCGGCCAGTAGTCCTGGTAGCCCGAGGTGTGCGACAGGATCTGGCGGATCGTGATCTCGTCGCCGCGCGTCAGGCCGGGCACGAACTTCGAAACGGCGTCGTCGAGCGAGAGCTTGCCCTCCTCGGCGAGCATCAGGATCGCCGTCGAGGTGAACTGCTTGCTCACCGACCCGATCGAGTAACGCATCCCGGGAGCGGCGGGCGCGAGGGCGGGTGCCAGGCGCGCCGAGCCGTAGGCCTGGACGTACGCGACCGCGCCGCCCGAGACGACGGCCACGGAGGCGCTCGGGGCGCCGGTCGCGGCGAGCACGGCCTTCGCCGCGTCGTCGATCGCCTGGCGCGCCGGCGCATCGAGCGCGCCGGCGGCGCCCCGCGCCGCGGAGACGGCCCCGAGGACGAAGAGGCCGAGAACGGGGACGATCCGGCGGGCGGACGCGCGCATGCCAACTCCTTCTGTCTGAAAGGGAATCCCGGGACTCCGTTCATCGTATATAAACCCGGCCCGCGCTCGAAGGAGGAATCGCATGCGGTCGAGGAAATGGCCCGCCCTGGCGCTCGCCGCGGCGGCGGCGATCACGGCACCCATGCGCGCCGAGGTCGTCGACGTCGCCAACAACGGGTTCGCCGTCAAGGAGGCGGTCGCCGTCAACGCCGACGCGTCGAAGGCCTGGGCGGCGCTCGTCGACGTCGGCAAGTGGTGGGACCCCGAGCACAGCTACTCGGGCGACGGCGCCAACATCACGCTCGACCCGAAACCGGGCGGCTGCTGGTGCGAGAAGCTCCCGGGCGGCGGCGTCCAGCACATGACGGTCGTCTTCGCGGACCCCGGAAAGCTCCTGCGCGTCGACGGCGGCCTCGGTCCCCTGCAGGGGATGGCCGTCTCCGGCGTCCTGACCTTCACGTTGAAGCCGGCGGACCGAGGCACGACGGTCGAGCTGACCTACGTGGTCGGCGGCTACAGCCGCTCCGGATTCAAGGACGTCGCTCCCGGCGTCGACGCGGTGCTCGGCGCCCAGCTTTCCCGGTACCAGCGCTTCGTCAACGGCGGCAAACCGTGAACCCACTTTCGAGGAGAGATTTCATGACCCGAACCCGACTCGTCTCGACCGCCGTGCTGCTCGCGGCCGCGCTCCCCGGCGCCGCACCCCTCCGGGCGGCTCTCCCCGCGTCGAACCCGTTTTCCGCGCCGAGCCCGCTCCAGTTCCAGGCGCCCCAGTTCGACCGCATCAAGCCCTCCGACTATCTGCCGGCCTTCGAGGAAGGCATGAAGCTGCAGCGCGCCGAGACCGACGCGATCGCGAACAACCCCGAGCCGCCGACCTTCGACAACACCATCCTCGCCATGGAGCGCACGGGCGTGCTGCTGACGCGCGTCTCCAAGGTCTTCTTCAACATGGACCAATCGAACACCAACCCGGAGATCCAGAAGATCAAGGCGGAGATCGCGCCGAAGCTCGCCGCCCACAACGACGCGATCAACCTCGACCCGAAGCTCTACGCGCGCGTCAAGGCGCTCTACGACAAGCGCGACACGCTCGGCCTCGACGCCGAGGCGAAGTACCTGCTCGAGCGCGACCGTCTCGGGTTCGTCCGTTCGGGCGCGGAGCTCTCCGACGCCGACAAGAAGACGCTGATGGCACTCAACCAGGAAGAGTCGACGCTCACGACGGACTTCGAGGAGAGAGTCCTCGCGGCCACCAACGCCGGCGCCGTGGTCGTGGACGACCGGAACAGGCTCGCCGGCCTCTCGCCCGCGGAGGTCGCGGCGGCCGCCGACGGCGCGAAAGAGCGCAAGCTCGACGGCAAGTGGCTCCTCGCTCTCCAGAACACGACGCAGCAGCCCGCGCTCGGATCCTTGACGGACCGGGCGCTGCGCCAGCAGCTCTTCGCGGCGTCCGTCCGTCGCGGCGACCAGGGCGGCGACACGGACACGCGGGCGATCGTCGCGCGGCTGGCGGAGCTGCGCGCGCAGAAGGCCAGGCTGCTCGGCTTCCCGACCTACGCCGCTTACGTTCTCGACGACCAGATGGCCAAGACGCCGCAGAACGCCGAGAAGCTGATGACCGACCTCGTGCCCGCCTCGACCGCGAAGGCTCGCGGAGAGGCCGGCAAGCTCCAGCAGCAGATCGACGCCGACAAGGGTGGCTTCGCGCTCACGGCCGCCGACTGGGAGCTCTACGCCGAGAAGGTGCGCAAGGCCGAGTACGACCTCGACGAGGCGGAGCTGAAACCCTACCTCGACCTCGACCGCGTCCTCGAGGACGGCGTCTTCTTCGCCGCGAACCAGCTCTACGGAATCACGTTCAAGCCGCGGCCCGACCTGCCCGTCTACCACCCGGACGTCCGCGCGTGGGAGGTCTTCGACGCCGACGGCAGCCCGCTCGCCATCTTCTACGGGGACTACTTCCAGCGCCCGTCGAAGAGCGGCGGCGCCTGGTGCGACACCTTCGTCGACCAGAGCCGCCTTCTCGGGACGAAGCCGGTCGTCGTCAACAATCTCAACTTCGTCAAGCCGGCCGCGGGCCAGAAGCCGCTCGTCTCCTTCGAGAACGTGACGGTGCTCTTCCACGAGTTCGGCCACGCGCTCCACGCCATGCTCCAGAACGTCAACTACCCGACGCTCGCCTCGACGCCGCGCGACTTCGTCGAGTTCCCGTCTCAGTTCAACGAGCACTGGGCGCTCGAGCCGGCGGTCTTCGCCCGTTACGCGAAGCACTCCCGGACGGGCGAGCCGATGCCGGACGCGCTCGTCGCGAAGATCAAGAAGGCGAAGACGTTCAACCAGGGCTACCTCACGACCGAGTACCTCGCCTCGGCTCTCCTCGACATGGCCTGGCACACGCTGCCGCCCGGCGCGCCGAAACAGAACGTCGAGGCGTTCGAGAAGGCCGCGCTCGAGCGGTTCCACGTCGACCTCGCGCAGGTACCGCCCCGGTACCACACGACCTACTTCGGGCACATCTGGGGCGGAGGCTACGCCGCCGGCTACTACGCCTACCTCTGGGCCGAGGTCATCGACGACGACGCCTGGCAGTGGTTCAAGGAGAACGGCGGCATGACGCGCCGCAACGGCCAGCGCTTCCGCGAGATGGTCCTCTCGCGCGGGCACTCCGAGGATCTGGCGACGATGTACCGCAACTTCCGAGGCCGCGACCCCGTGGTCGAGCCGCTGCTGGAAGAGCGGGGACTGACCGCGCCGAAGTGAGACCCGGGCTCTAGAGCATCCCGACGGCGCGCGACGCCAGGATCGCCACGATCGACAGCGAGATCAAGGCCTGCAGCATGCAGAGGACCTTGGCCCAGCGCGAGAGCACGGCCGTGTCCGTCGGCGAGAACGCCGTGCTCGTGTTGAACGCCAGAAACAGGTAGTCCACGAAGCGCGGCGACCAGTTCTCGGGTTGCTCGACCGGCGCTCCGTCCATCATCTGCGGAAAGAAGAAGGCCCCGGCGGTGTGCGCGTCGCGCGATTCGCGGTGGTGGGGGCCGCCCGCGTCCAGCCGCCAGTACCAGATCGCGAAGACGAGGATGTTCGTCACCCACAGGAGGGTCGCCGCGCGAAGCAGCTCCCGCGGCGACTCGGCCTTCTCCGGCAGGCGCAGGATGAGCAAGACGAGCGAGGCCACCAGCGCGAACGTGACGACCCCGCTGATCGCGTAGCCGAGCCGCCGGTCGACCTCGTGGAGGCCCGCCCGATGCGCGAGCGTCGTCGGCACGAGCAGCGCCGCGACGACCGCCGGCAGCAGCCACTTCGGCCCCAGGACCAGGGAGTGCGGCAGGGCGACCAGGATCCCGCCGACGCCGAGGATCGCGACGAGGACCGGCCACCGCGCTTCCGGGTTCGCGATCTCCGGCAGGTGGCGCTTGCCCACGGCGGGGATGATAATCCGCGCATGGGAAAGAAGGACGCACGCGTCGACGCCTACATCGAAAAGTCCGCGCCGTTTGCGCGGCCGGTCCTGCGCCGCCTCCGCAGCCTCGTGCACCGCGGCTGTCCGGACGTCGTCGAGGAAATCAAGTGGGGCATGCCCCACTTCGCCTACCAGGGCATGTTCTGCGGCATGGCCGCGTTCCAGGCGCACTGCACGTTCGGGTTCTGGAACCGGGCGATGAACCTCGGCCGGAAGCAGGACGCGATGGGCCAGTTCGGCCGGATCACGGGCCTCGGCGACCTGCCGGCCGACGCCGTCATCGTCAACTACGTGCGCGAGGCCAAGGAACTCGTGGACCGCGGCATCAAGCTCGGGCCCGTCCGCAGGAAGCGCGCCCCGCTTCCCGTCCCTCCGGCGCTCTCGGCCGCCCTCGGCAAGAGGGCCGGCGCCCGCGCGAAGTTCGCGGCGTTCTCGGCGAGCCAGCGGCGCGACTACGCCGAGTGGATCGGCGAGGCGAAGACCGACGCCACGCGCGACAAGCGCGTCGCGACCGCCGTCGCCTGGATCGCCGCCGGCAAGACGCGGAACTGGAAGTACGAGCGGCCGCGGAAGAGCTGACGCGCTCCCCGGCTACGCGCCCGGGTCGTCCGCGGACGGCCCGTAGATCGACGGCACCCTGCCGCCCATCGGCCTCAGGTAGCTCGAGAGCTGTCCCCGGTGGTGGACCGCGTCGAAGAGAAACCCGTAGAGCATGTCGCCGAGCGGGGCCTCCCACAGAACCTTCCCATCCATCTGGAACTTCGCGGGGCGATCCCAGGCGGCGTCGTCCAGGCGGCCCAGCCGCTTTTCGACCTCGGCCGCGTTCTTCTCGAACGCCGCGACGGTGGCCTTGACGTCGGACGGCGCCGGGCGAAGCACGAAGTCGACCGAGCCCTTGTCGATCAGCGCGAGCGCGTCTTCCCACTCGCTCGCGATCAGCCACGCGATGTCGCCGGCGGTGCTGCACCGCTCGTGCGGCCGGTACGCGGTCTGGCCGGCCGGCACGGCCTGGAGAACCTTGACGAACCGGGGCTTCTCGGACCGGAAGCTGTCGGCGAAGAACTCGCGGGCATTTTTCATGGCGGCTCCTTTCGGGTCGGTCCGCGGATGATATCCGCGGAAACTCGCTCCCCGGCGGCCGCGTTCTGCAGTAGCCTTCCACCCGTGAAACGCCTCGTCGACCTGACGGCCGAGGACCTCGCGTCCGAACCGGTCTGGCGCTACGAGGGCGGCGCCGGCCCGTCGGCGATCGTCGTCCCCGTCGCCATGGACGCGCTGTCGCGCTCCGACGACGAAGTGTTCCTCGCGGTGACCGACTTCGAGCTCTTCGACGGCAGCCGCCACACGGGCTTCTGCTTCCCCGCCGACGACTCGGGGATCGACTACCTGCAGCCCGCGATCGTCGGGACGTCCGGGCACGTCAACTTCTGGACGGACGGGCCCGCCGATCCCGAGGACCTGGCCGCGCGCTGGCGCGCCCTCGGCAAGGCGCCCGGCGAGATCTTCCCCGTCGCCTTCCAGTGCCGCATCCCGGTCGACGGCTCTCTCGTCAGCGGCTGGATCTCCGGCGTCGAGTCCTCGCGCGACCTCACGCTGGCGATCCGCGAGGTTCCGGCGCCGTCCGGCCCGCGCGCCGCCGCGCCGCTCGCCGAGCTCGAGCGCGCCCCGGCGGCGCGGCCCGCGCCGGCGCGCCTGAAGGAAGGCGCCACACCGGACAGCCGCACCGCGCGGCGCCGGAAGTCGGAAATGGCCGTCGAGTTCTCGCAGGGGGATTTCCACGGCACGGGCGTGGCCGAGAACGTGTCGCGGCGGGGCATGTTCGTGCGCACGGCGCGCACGCCCGGGACGGGACCGCCGCTGCGCCTGACGGTCAACCTCCCGGACGGCCGGAAGCTCGTGCTGACCGGCCGCGTCGTGCGCGAAGCGGGCGACTCCCCGTCGGGCTTCGGACTGCGCCTGGCCGAGGACTGGCCCAACTACGACACGCTCTTCCCGGGCTCTCGCAACCGCCGCGGCTAGCCAGACGCTCGCCGCGATGAGATCGCCGGTTCTGCGGGGCTCCGGCGCGGGCCTCGCGGCGCTGCTGCTCGCGGCGACGGTCTCGGGCGGCGACGCCGCGAAACCGGCGACGGCGTCCGGCACGTTCGAGGACCGGCGCTGGAGGCTCGAGATCGCCGGCGCCTACGCGTACCGGGGCGACGAGGACGGCGGCGCGACGCTTCACGTGGCGGTCTCGAACGCCGAGCTCGTGGCGGAGGCACTCGACGACCACTACGACCGCGGCCACGCGATCGCCGCGCTCGTGGCCGACGACGAGGTCAAGGTCGTGACGTTCGACTTCGACGCGAAGGGGCGCTACGAAGGACTCTCCTACTACTTCGAATCGGGGGTGGGCTGCGGCTTCTGCTATGACAGCACGGTCCGGTCCACGGTCAAGGCGGCCGCCGGCCGGCTGTCCGGCACCGTCGCCGACGCGGGCGACGGCCGCCGTTTCGAGATCACGTTCGACGTTCCGATCCCGCCGAAGACCTGGGGAGACCCGCTTCCCGCGGACGGCGGCGCGCCGGGCAAGGCCTACCTCGCCTACGCGGCGGCGCTCGAACATGCGGACAAAGCGGCCGTGCGCGAGCTTCTCGACGCGCGCTCGAAGGGGCGCTGGGACGGACACGTCCAGGACGGCGACCTCGACGCCCATGTCGAATACCTGTGGCACGACGTCCACACCCTGATGAAGACGATCCGGATCACGGGCGGGTTCGTCCGCGGCGACCGCGCCGTCGTGCTCTTCGACGGTTCGAGCGTCTTCATCGACCACCTCCACGGCGAGGCGCTGCTGCGCCGCGAAGACGGCCGCTGGCTCGTCCGCACCGAAATGATCGACGTCGGAGCGCGGTGACCGGAGGGCGATCGCGCTCCCCCGCCGGTTACGGAGAACCCTCTCCCCCCGCCGGGGGGAGAGGGCAAGGGTGAGGGGCGGGGACGAACGCTACTTCTTCGCGTTCGTCCAGCTTTCCGTCTCGACCTTCCACCCGCTGTCTTCCTGGACGAGCGCAACGGTGCCCGTGTTCGGCTCGCCGCCGACCTTCGCGGTCACGTCGAGCGTCGCTTTCTTCCCGTCCACCTTGATGCCCGTGTACTTCAGGTCCACGGGGGCGGCCGCCTTCAGAAACTCCATCATCTTCTTCGGGTCGAGGTTCATGTCCTTGTTCTGCTTGTCCATCTGGGCGAGAGCCGTCTTGCTCATCGTCGCCCGAAACCCCTGGTAGTCGCCGGCGGCCATGGCCTTGACGTGGGCGTCGTAGACCTTGGCCTGGGGACTGGAGGCCGCCGCGGCGGCTTCGCTGGCGGCGAACGCCGGCACTGTCGCGAGGGCGAAGAGAGCGATCGAGGCCGTCAGCCGCAGGAACCATTGCATCCGTCACTCCTTCTGTAAGGCGCGCGCGGGAAGAGCGCGGCCGAAACCACGTGCCGAGTCCGGCCAGACCCTACTTCGACCGGCGCTCGCCGAAACGGCGCTCCATGACGCGCCGGTCGAAGAGGAGCTGGTCGGGCGCGGGCGCGGAGTCGGGGCGGCGGCGCTCGCTCTCGCGGCGGTCGCCCTCGCGGCGCTCCGGATGCGTCAGCGTGTAGGGCCAGGCTTCCCTGGCCGGCGTCTCGACCCGAACCGAAACCGGCGCCTCGTCGGGCGGCGGCACCGCGAACGGCGACGGCTCGGGCTCCTCGAGCGCCACTTCGAGGTCGGGCCGCGTGACCGGGTCGGAAACGTCCTGCACCAGCCAGTTCTCGAGGGCCTCCGTCGGAATGTCGCGGGTGGCGTTGATCGCCGCCGTGATCCGGCGGGCGTCGGCGGCCGTGCGCCCGCGCACGACGATCGCGCCCCTGGCATCGCGAATGTAGCGGCCGTTCTGCCGCCAGGGCTCCGGCGAGTGAAAGGACTCGATCTCGTCCTCGGGGAAGGGATCCTGAGAGCCCGCCGCGCCGCGCGTGTTGATGGTCATCGGGGAGTTTTCCCCGAATTATCGCACGGACGAGCCGTTATTCCGTCTCGCGCAGGAGCGTCTGGATGTCTTTGTTGCAGACCGCGCGGTCGATCATGCCGACGTAGCTCGCGGCGACGCGGCCCTGGCGGTCGATGAGCACGGTGACCGGCATGGCCTGGACGTCGTAGGCCCTGGTCAGCGCCTCGTTGGCGATGACGACCGGGTAGTTGAGCGGCTTCTTCTTCAGATACGGCGTGACAACCTTCCAGCCGTCGGCGTCGGTGGAGGCGCCGACGACCACGAGCCCGCGGGATCCGTAGTCCTTCTGGAACCGGACGAACCACGGCAGCTCCTGCTTGCAGCCGTGACACCACGTCGCCCAGAAATTCAGGACGACGACGCGGCCGCGGTATTCCTCGAGGCTGACCGGCTTGCCCGCGGCGTTGTCGAGCGTGAAGACGGGCGCGGCCTGACGCGCATCCGCCGCCGTGACCGAGGCCAGCGCCGCCGATGCCGACAGGGCGACCCCGAGAGCGGCCGCGACGATCCTGCCCAGGGTTGCTCCTACTGGACGCTGCACTTGGCGGCGTACTTCTCGAGGACGCGGACCGAGTCGACGTGCACCGTCTTCGCGCCGGCGTTCAACGTCCCGACGATCTCGACGTCGTCGCATTCGATCCCCTTCGTGGGCTTCGGATTCTCGACGCGGAAGAGCGCGCCCGTCGCCTCGTCGATGAAGACCACCGGGACGCCCTTGCGGATGCACTCCCGGGTGCAGGTCTGTCCCGGAGGACCCTGGCGGCCGTTCGCGACCCGCTGCGTCGAGCACTTCTGGTCGGCGAACCAGCCCTTGCGGGTCACGGCCTCCGGCGCCTTGCCGGCGCCGAGAAGGGCCGCGGCGAAGAGCGCGAGGCAGGCGCCGGGGACCCTCCGGAGGCGAAGTCCGGCCCCCCGACGCTCCCGATCTCCGATCGTGACGGGCATGTTCAGGTCCCGCAACAGCTCGACCTGCCGCCGGATTTCCACGGAAACCGGATTTTCGAAGGAGGCGGCGAGGCCGGCCTACTTCTTCGCGCGCCGCCGCGGCCGCTGCTTCTTCGACACCGACCGGATGACGAGCGTCCCGCGCCCGCTCTCGGGGAGCGGCACGCGAAGCTGCGCGATCGCCGCCGCGATCAGCGCCCGAACTTCGGGCCGGTCGAGAGTCTTCGCGGACTCGAGGCGGAGGAATCGGTTCTGGACGCCCGAGCCCAGCAGAATCTTCTTCGGGTCGGGCACGTCGGCGCCGCGGTAGAAGCTCAGGCCGACGCCGTTCGCATCCGCGGCCATCGACAGGAGCGCGTCGGAGGGGCGCTCGGTCGCGCTGTAGCCGATCACGAAGAAGTTGTAGTTGTCCCAGACCAGCTCGTGCGCCGTCGGAAGGAGCCGCCGCAACGCCCGGCGGATCGAGCGAATGCGGGCCTGACCGTCGGCGTCGAACTTCGCGATGAAGCCTGCCAGGCGTTTCTCCGCCCCGGCCCGAGTTTCCGTCCGGACCGTCGCCGCTTTCGCCATGGTCACAAAGACTACACCGCGCCCTCGCCGACCTGGTGTAAACAGGTCTCCGGAGGGCCCGCCGCCATGCCGAAGATCACGCCGTTTCTCTGGTTCGAGAGCCAGGCGGAGGAGGCCGCGACGTTCTACACGTCGGTCTTCAAGAACTCGAAGATCGGCAACGTCGTGCGCCACGGCGACGCCGGCCCCGGGCCCAGGGGCAGCGCGATGGTCGTGAACTTCGAGCTCGACGGCCAGCCCTTCACGGCGTTGAACGGCGGCCCGCAGTTCCAGTTCACCGAGGCGATCTCGTTCGTCGTCAGCTGCCGCGACCAGGCGGAGATCGACTATTTCTGGGACAAGCTCAAGGCGCCCGGCGAGAAGGGCCAGTGCGGCTGGATCAAGGACAAGTACGGGCTCTCCTGGCAGATCGTCCCCGCCAACATGGGCGAGCTCCTCGCGCCGAAGGATCCCGCGAAGGCGGGGCGCGCCATGATGGCGATGATGCAGATGACGAAGATCGAGATCCAGACGCTGCAGGACGCATGACCGGCTGCGGCACGGCCGCGAGCTTCGACGGCGGCGTGCCGGGGGCTTACGAGACGTACCTCGTCCCGCTTCTCTTCGAGCCCTACGCGGCGGATCTGGCCGAGCGGGTCCGCGCCCTCGGGCCGGCCTCGGTGCTGGAAGTCGCGGCGGGCACCGGCGCCGCGACGCGCGCGATGGCGTCGGCGCTCCCGCGGAACGTTTCGCTCGTCGCGACGGATCTGAACCAACCGATGCTCGACCAGGCGGCCGCGCTCGGCACGGCGCGTCCCGTCGTCTGGAAGCAGGCCGACGCGCTGCAGCTCCCCTTTCCCGACCGGAGCTTCGACGCCGTCGTCTGCCAGTTCGGCGTCATGTTCTTTCCCGACCGGGCGCGCGGCTTCGCCGAGGCGCGCCGCGTCCTTCGCCCGGGCGGGACGTTCCTCTTCAACGCGTGGGACGCCCTCGCCGACAACGAGCTCGCCGACGCCGTCCAGGAAAGCCTCGGCGCGATGTTTCCGGACGACCCGCCGCTCTTCATGGAACGGCTGCCGCACGGCTACCACGACCCGGCGCGCATCGAAGCCGACCTCGCGGCCGGCGGGTTTGCCGCGCCGCCACGGATCGAACCGCTGACCCTCCGCAGCCGGGCCCGCTCGGCCCGCGACGCCGCGGTCGCCTACTGCTACGGCACGCCGCTGCGCCACGAGATCGAGTCCCGCGCCCCGGGCCGTCTCGACGACGCGGTCGCCGCCGCCGAGGCGGCGATCGCGCGGCGCTTCGGGAAGGCTGCCGTCGACGCGAAGATGCAGGCCTACGTCGTCGCCGTCGAGGCCTGAGCGTCCCCTCCCTTCGTCGTAAGATTCGCGCCACGTCGGGAGGCCTCCATGATTCTCGGGATGTCCGCCGGGACCTTCACCGCGCTCCACGTCCTCATCAGCCTGATCGGCATCGCCACGGGCCTCGTCGTCCTCTTCGGCCTGCTCGGCAACCGCTGGCTTCCCGGCTGGAACGCGGTCTTCCTCTGGACGACGATCCTGACGAGCGTCAGCGGCTTCGGCTTTCCCTTCAGCCTCGATCACCTGCTGCCGTCGCACAAGGTCGGGATCCTGTCGCTGATCCTTCTCGCCGTCGCGCTCGTCGCGCTGTACGGCAAACGGCTCGAGGGCGGCTGGCGGCGCGCGTACGTCTACACGGCGATGATCGCCGAGTACCTGAACGTGTTCGTCCTGGTCGTCCAGGCGTTCCTGAAGGTGCCGGCGCTCCACGCCCTCGCGCCGAACGGGAAGGAGCCGCCCTTCGCGCTCGCGCAGGGCGTCGTGCTCGTCCTGTTCGCGTGGCTCATCCACCGCGCGGCGGGACGGTTCCGCGGCGCGCCCGCCTCCGCGCGCTAGACGGCGCGCGCGGCGGCCGGGGCAGAAGAACTGCCGGCGTCAGTCGAGCGTGACGGACTTGACGGCGATCGTGTCGCCTTTGAGCTGCCCGTCCACCGTGACGCGCAGGTGATCCGTCTTCTTCGTCCCCTTCAGCGCCGCGAGGATCTGGTCGTTGCCGGCCTGGTCGAACTTCAGGTACTTGCCGTCGGCGCCGACGATGCCGTACCCGCTCTTGGCGCACTGAAGCGCGCAGGACGTCGAGTGGGCGTCGGGCGTCTTCATCATCTTTTCCTTCGACGAGCACATCGTGTCGAGGAGCGAGACGTTCTTCCAGACCTCCGCGCTCGCGGCGAGCGGCAGAGCGACCAGGATGGCGGCGATCCCGAGAACCTTTTTCATCACCTTCTCCTTTCTCCTCTGGGAGAGCCTACTTCGGATCGAATCACGCGGGCCTGGCCGCGGGCGTCATCGGACGCGCCGCGGAGGCGGCACCGGCCGCTTCGCGGACCTCGGTCAGGCGCGCCAGGGCGTAGCAGCCGATCGCAATTTCGAGATCCCGGACCGCGAGGTCGAAGAACATCCCGGTCGTGACCAGGTTCGCCGCGATCGCGACGAGCCAGATCATCGCGACGTAGGCGCCGAGGCGCGTCCAACGGGTCAGGATCGCGAGCCCGACGATCATCTCGACGATGCCCACGGCGCGCATGATCGTCGCGGCGCTCACCGGCACGACCTTCAAGGCGAGCGGGCTGAGGTACATCTCCCAGTTGGCCAGCAGATCGAAGAACTTGTCCAGCCCGGCCAGGAACGGCCCCAGGCCGAGCCCCAGCCGGAGCGCCCACCAGGCCGAGTCGAGTCGTCTGTCCATGCCGACCTCCTCCTCTCCCATCGAGTCCAGGGGTGGCCGCAGGTGACACGCCGTCACCTCTTCGGCCGGCGCCGCCCCGTGCATGAGGATACGGCGCGCCAGGAGCGATCCGTGCACCATCTAGTGCAAGGACAGGGCCTTTCCGGCGAAGCCGTGATCGACCGCGTCCGGGCCGGCGACAAGCGACTCGTTCGAGATCCTGATGCGATCCCGCTCATCCGGAGATACTCGACCATCTGCCCGTAGTGGTCGTAACAATGCGCTACCGCGAAGGTCACCAGGTGGAGGCGCGAGGACTTGCTGCCGGGCGGCGGCTGCGCCATGTTCTCGGGCGTCAGCGACGCGGCGGCGCGATGGCCGTAGGCGAACGCGTCCTTCAGGAACTTCACGATCTCGGCCTTCGTCTTCTACCGGCGAGACGATTCCCGAGAACCAGCGGGCTGGCAACGGCCCCGAGGACCTGGGCGGCCTCCACGAGAAGCTTCTCGACCGTGCAGATCCGATGGTCGAAGACCGAGGAAACCGTCGGGGCTTTGACCGGTGACTCCTGCAGCGCCGGCAGCACGTTCAGCTCGCGCAGCAGGCCGGCCACGCCCAGAGTCGCCAGCACGCACCGCAGCAGGATCTCCCGCATCGTCATGGCGCTCCCCCTTCCTCAGCCTGGCGAACCGCGCCGCGCCTTGGCGCGCTCCAGCGTCTCCGTCGTTGCCGCGAAAACCACGACCCAGACGAGCCCCGTCAGCATTCCGCCGAGCGTGTCCGTCACCCAGTGAGCTCCCAGGTAGACGCGCGAGACGGCGACCGCGACGACGACCGCCGCCGCGCCGGCGACCGCCAGGACGCGCGGTGCGCGCCGTTTCGTCAGATGGAAGACGATGGCCGCGAGGCCGCCGAAGAAGACCGTCGCCATGACCGTGTGGCCGCTCGGGAAGCTGTACGTCTTCTCGCGCACGATCGCGCTCCACTGGTCCGGGCGGGCGCGGGCGAGCGAAATCTTCAGGAGCGAGGAGAGCCCGAAACCGCCGAGCACGCAGCCGGCGAAGAGGAGCGCCGACACGTGGCGGCGCTTGACCCAGAGGACCAGCGCCACGACCGGCGTGGCGAAAAGCAGGAAGCGCTGATCGCCTCCGGACGTGACACCGAGCATCGCGGTCGTCAGCTCGGGGGACCGCTCCGCGATCACGGCCGACCGGAGGCTCACGTCGAACGGGCTCGGGCGCCCGTGTTCCCGGCGGATCTCGTAGGCGAGCCAGCCGAGCGCCACCGCGAGGGCGCCGAGCGTCAGGAAGCTGATCGTGAACGCGAGGCCGACGACCTCTTCGCGGGAAAACCGGCGCCGCAGGAAATCGCGCACCGCGCGATCGTACGCCCGGAGTCGCCGCCGTCACTCGCCGAAACGAAAGGGGGACGCCGCCGCCCCTCCCAGGCGCAGGAAGTCGCGGCGGCTCGAGACCATCACGGCATTTTACGGGCGGTGCCTCAGCTCCCCGCGCCGAGCTCGATCCGGTCGAGCTCCTCCTCGAGGCGGTGATAGGCGTCGTCGCCGATGTCCTCTCGGTCGCGCAGGTCGATCAGGGACTGCCGCGCGGCGTCGACGGCGCGCCGGTGGACCACGTCGTGCGAAGGCTCGTCCGAACCCCCCGCCCCCGCGCTCGCGAGCCGGCCCAGATGGTCGGTGAATTCCCGCCGGACGGCTTCGGCGGCCGCGGACGGGTCTCCTTCGACCGACGCCAGCGCCGCCTCGAGCGCTCGAGCGCGCGCCTCGCTCACCTCGCGGCCGACCGGGTCGTCGTCCCGGAGCCTCAGCACGCGCAGCAGCGGTTTGAGCGTCAGGCCCTGGATCACGAGCGTCGCGACGACCACCGCAAACGCCGTCAGGACGATGAGGTCGCGGTACGGGAACTCGCGCCCTTCCTCGCTCGCCGGCAGCGCCAGCGCCGCGGCGAGCGTGACGATGCCGCGCATGCCCGCCCACGAGACGACGAGGCTCCCCGCGAGGCTCGGCGGCTGGACCCCGGGACGCGGCGGCCGATAGCCGAACCGCCGGTTCTTCCAGACGACGACGCCGGTGTGGGTCATCACCCAGACGATGCGGGCGATGATCACCGTCGCGACCACGGCGCCGGCGACCTCGAAGTAGCGCGCGCGCGTGTCGGCGTCGAGGCTCTCGAGGATCGGCCGCACCTGGAGCCCGATGAAGACGAAGGCGAGGACGTTCAGGACGAACACCGCCGTCTCCCACACGGCGTAGGACGGGACGCGCAGGCGCGCCGGGGTCCGGGCCGGAGAGACGCGGGCGATGGCGACCGCGTAGCAGACCATCGTCAGGATGCTCGAGAGGCCGAGACGGTCGGCGAGGATCCACACCCCGAACGTCGAGATGAATTGCAGGATCACCGACGTCGGCACGTCTTCGACGCCGCGGATCAGCCAGAAGAAGACGCGCGCCAGCACCGGCCCGAGAAGGACGCTGCCCGCGACGACGAGGAGGGACGTGGGCGCGACGCTCTCGACGGAGACGGCCGTCATGGCCGTCGCCCCGACGGCGACCCGATAGATCAGGAGCGCGCTGGCGTCGTTCAACAGGCTCTCGCCCTCGAGGATCGTCACGATCCGGTGCGGCGGGCGCAGTTGCCGCAGCACCGCCATCGCGGCCGCGGCGTCGGGCGGCGAGACGATCGCGCCCAGCGCGATCGCGGCCGACCACGGCATGCCCGGGACCAGGTGCCGCGCAACGACGGCGACCGCCGCGGTCGTCACGAGCACGCTGACGATGGCGAGGCTCGCGACCGCGACCCAGACGTCCTTGAGATCCCGCGGCGAGGCGTCGAAGGCGGCGTCGAGGAGGACCGGCGCGACGAAGAGCGCCAGGGCGACCTCGGGCTCGATCGTGAACCGCGGCGCGCCCGGAATGAGCGCGAGCAGGGCCCCGCCGATCGCGAGAAACGCCGGGTACGGCGCGCCGACGCGGCGGGCCGCCGCGGCGAGCAGAACGGCCACGAGAAGAACGCCGAGCAGGCCCTCGAACTCGGTCACGCGGGAGAAAGACTACTGCGGACGGACCGCCCGGCCCTCACGGAGACTTAACCCTCCTCGGCCGGGGCCAAAGTAGAGTTCGCCCAACGATTCGCAATCTCGACCAGGAGGGCGACGATGCCGTGCTCGAACGAAGTCCTGCGCCAGGTGCCCCTGTTCTCGCTCCTCGACGACGACGAGACGGCGGTCCTCGCCGCCCACGTCGAAGTCCGCACGTTCGCCTCCCGCCAGCGCATCTACAAGATCGGCGAGGCGGGCGAGCGCGCCTACATCCTCCTCTCCGGCGCCGTCCGGGTGACGACGATCGACGAGGATCATCAGGAGGTCGTCGTCGACGAGCCGACCCATGGCGAGTTCTTCGGCTTCGCGTCCATGCTCGACCGCACGCCGCACCAGACCAACGCGCTCGCGACCGAGGAAACGGTGTGCGTCGAGGTCGACCGGAACGACATCGAGGCGCTGCTCCAGCGCAAGCCGCTCGCCGGGATGGACATGCTGGCCGTCCTCGGCCGGCAGTATCACAACGCCCATCACCTCATGCGCCTGCGCGCCGCGCGCAACCCGAACGAAGTCATCGAGGAACGCGAAACGAACGGGGAGCACGTCGCCGACGTCGTGGCGTCCTTCGGCGGCTCGTGGACCTTCATCACGACCTTCGGCGTCGTCCTGGTCGTCTACACGATCCTGAACGTCCTGCTCGGGACGAGGTCCTGGGATCCCTACCCCTTCATCCTCTTGAACCTCATCCTCTCGATGCTCGCCGCGATCCAGGCGCCGATCATCATGATGAGCCAGAATCGTCAGGACAAGAAGGACCGCGTCCGCAGCGAAATGGACTTCGAGGTCAACCGCCGCTCCGAGGCGGAGATCCAGCGCCTCGCCGAAAAGCTCCACTTGATCGGCGACAAGATCGACGACGTCGAGGATCTGCTGCGGGGCGGCGTGACGGGCCAGCGCGCCTAGAGACGGCCCGGATCGGATGTGCCGGGCGGCCCGGGCTCTGCTGCTGGCCGCGGCCTTCGCCGCCGCGGTGCCGCCCCTCGCGCACGCCCAGGTCCCGTTTCTCACCGACGACGCGGCCGTCACCCCGAAAGGCGGCTGGAACTTCGAGTACTTCAACGAGTACGCCGTGCTCCCGAAGAGCGCCGCGCCCGACCGCTGGCAGGACACGAACAACTTCGTCGTGCAGTACGGCGTGCTCGACGGGCTCGAGCTCGACCTCGACTTTCCCGTCATCCTCATCAACCGCGCGACCGGCGCCGTTCTGCCCGACGCCTTCGGGTTCGGCGACCTCGACTTCGCGGCCAAGTACCGGTTCTGCGGCGAGGATCCCGAGAGCTGGCGCCCGGCGATCGCGGCGAGCGTTGCCGTGGAGGTGCCGAGCGGCGACCCGGTCACGCAGCTGGGCTCGGGATACACCGACTTCGTCATGAATTCGATCGCCCAGAGGAGCCTCTCCGAAACGGTCAGCCTGCAGCTCAACCTCGGCTACCAGAACAATGGCAACACGCTGACGGGCGCCATCGGCATCCGCACGCCGGGCAGGATCCTCTCGGAGGGCGTCTCCGTCCACGTCGACGTCGCGCCGGCGCTGCGGCTCGGGCTGGACTTGAACGGCGCCCAGATCCGGACCGCGCACGCCTTCGACCGGCAGCTCCAGCTCACCCTCGGCGGCATCTACACGCTCGGCCCGAAGACGAACCTCACCTTCGCCGTGCTCACGGGCTGGTACGACAGCCCGCGCGCCGGCGTCCTCGTCGGATTCACCTGCACGCCGTGACGGGCCGCGATAGTGTCCGCGGTCAAGAGGAGGCTTCCATGCGCTCCAGGGCCGTACGCCTCGCCTTCGGTTTCCTCGCCGTGGCCGCGCTCCCGGTCGCGACGGCGTCTCCCCTCCACGGCCAGACGCCCCCGACCGTCCATCAGCAACTCCGGAGGCTCCACGACGAGGCGATCGCGAACGCGACCCCCGCACGGCCCGGGACGATCCGGAACGCCGCGTCGCCACGGCGGACCGACTTCGGCGTCGTGGACCCGACCGCGGTCGCCGTCCAGGCCTACGCGTTTCAGGCCGCCACCTCGACGGATCTCCTGGTCGACGACGGCAACGGCTACCGCTACTTCGGCGCCGCGCCATCGAACCCGTACCTCGCGGCTCCGGTTCAGATTCCGAGCGGCGTCGTCATCGACGGCTTCGGCCTGTCGTACTGCGACGACGCCGCGGGCGATCTCGTCGTGGCGCTTCTCGACAACGGAGACGCGGGCTCCGCCAACGTCACGATCGCCAGTTTCAGCACCGTGGTCGCCGGGTGCAACAGCCAGACGACCGCCAACGGCGAAGTCAGCTATCGCTACGAGTCGAACGTGGGGCATCCGCTCTACGTCGTCATGTTCTGGGCCTCCGGAAAGACCGACGGATCCGTCAAGTTCAATTCGGCGGAAGTCTCGTACCATCGGATCGTCTCCGATCCTCCGCCGGCGGCCACCTTCAACGACGTTCCGACGAACCATCCGTTCTTCCAGTACGTCGAGGCCCTGGCGGCTTCCGGCATCACCGGCGGCTGCCAGGTGAGCCCCCCGCTCTATTGTCCGGACAATCCGGTGACGCGCGGCCAGATGGCCGTCTTCCTCGCCAAGGCCCTCGGGCTTCACTGGAACAACTGACGCGGCGGCGACATGACCGGCGGTTCGAAAGCCACCACGCTCCCGATGTCGGCCGCCCGCGCGGCCCGCGGCAAAGCGCTGCTCCTGCCGCAGCAGGTCGTCGCGAGCCCGGAGTCGCAGCTCCGGTACCGCGTCGACAGCCTGCTCGGCCAGGGAGGCTTCGGCCAGGCCTATCTCGCGACGCGGCTGACGCGCTCGCGCGAGATCCCGCGCGTCGTCGCGTTGAAGGCCAGCGAGCACATCGACGGCTGGGTGCGCGAGGCCTATTTCGGCCGGATCCTCGAAGGCAACGCCCGCGCGATCCGCGTCTACGACGCGTTTCCGCTGGCGCGCGAGGACGGCAGCGTCCTCTATTGCCTCGCCCTCGAGTGGGCGAAGCACGGCGACTTGCGCGCCTTCCTCCAGCGCACCGGCAAAGGTTGGGCCGAGAAGACGGCGCGGCGCGAGATCGCCGGCATCCTGCAGGTCCTCGGCAGCCTCCACCGCGGCCAGATGCTCCACCGGGACCTGACGCCCATGAACGTGTTCGTCTGCGACGACGGCACGCTGAAGCTCGGCGACTTCGGCATCGTCCGGCACGCCAGCGACCGGCGCGGCGTCAAGACGCGGACGCTGAACCCCTGGGGCGCGCCGAGTGAGATCCGCGACGCCGCCGCGCCGAAGTGGCAGGCGCGCGACGACGTCTACCAGGTCGGCCAGTTGATCGCCATGCTGATCAAGGGAACGGCGAAGGCCCGGATCCGGCCCGGTGAAGTCCGCCGCTTCCGCTGCACCGACCACCTGAAGGAAATCGTCTACCGCTGCATCGGCGAACGCGGCAAGCGCTACGAGAGCGCGCAGGAGCTGATCGAGGCGCTGACGCATCCGCCCGCGCCGCTCAAGGTCGGCCGGCTCCGGTCGCTCAAGGGAGCGCACCTCGCCTTCACCGGCATCCTCACCCGCAAACGCAGCGAAGCCGCCCGCGCCGCCAAACGCGCCGGCGCGACCGTCCACGGCGCGCCCTCGGCGAAGACGAACGTCGTCGTCCGCGGACGGCCGAACCCGCTCCAGGCCGCCGGCCGCGACGCGGGCCGCAAGTTGATCGAGATCAAGCGGCTTCGCGAGAAGGGCCACCGGATCACCCTCCTGAACGAGAAGCAGTTCTGGCGGCTCGCCGGCCGCTGAGCCCGGGGCGGGCCTGCTTCTCGAACGGCTTCCGGTACTGCCCGTACCCTTGCGCTTCCAGCCGGCCGGCCGGGATGAATCGCAGCGCCGCGGAGGTCATGCGGTTTCTCTGGCAGGGTTCTTGCGGCTCGGGAAGGACGTGATCGGGTGTCCGTTCTCTCCGGAGGAAACATGAAGAAGGCACTCAGCCTGTCTCTGCCCGAGTTCGGCTTCGTGGTCGCCACGCGCGCCGCTCTCGGCGCGGGCATCGGCCTGCTCGCTTCGGCGGGTCTCCGCAAGCGGTCGCGAAAGCGCCTGGGGGCGTCCCTGCTGGCCCTCGGCGCCGCGACGACGCTGCCGGCGCTCTACCTGGTCTTCGGCCGCAGGGGCGCGGAACGCCCCGCCCGGACGGTGGCGACCTCCTGACCGCCGTTGCCTCCGCCTGGGCTTGATCTAGTATTCCTCGTCCTTCCGAGAGAGGTGAAGCCATGAGGAATCCTTTGACGGCCCGGGAGTGTGCGCCGGCACTCGCCGCGACAGTCCTGCTCGCGCTCGCGGCGCTCGGCGCTGCTCCCGCCGACGACGATCCCTTCGCGTGGCTCGAGGACGTGCACGGCGAGAAGCCGCTCGCCTGGGTCAAGGAGCAGAACGCGAAGTCGACGAAGCTGCTCGAGGCGCAGCCGGTGTACGAGCCGATCTTCAAACGCACCCTCGAGATCCTCGACTCGAAAGAGAAGATCCCGACGCCGGAGCTTCTCGGCGACACCGTCTACAACTTCTGGAAAGACGACGTCCACGAGCGCGGGATCTGGCGCCGCACGACGCTCGCGTCGTATCGCTCCGCGAGCCCGCAGTGGGAGACGGTGCTCGACGTGGACGCGCTGGCGAAGGCCGAAGGCAAGAGCTGGGTCTTCCACGGCGCGACCTGCCTGCCGCCCGCCAACGACCGCTGCATGATCAACCTGTCCCCCGGCGGCTCGGACACGCACGTCGCCCGTGAGTTCGACACGAAGTCGAAGCAGTTCGTCGCCGGCGGTTTCGAGCTCCCGGAGGCCAAGTCGCGGCTCGCCTGGCGCGACCTCGACACGCTCTGGGTCGGCACGGACTTCGGGCCCGGCTCGCTGACGACCTCCGGCTATCCGAGGATCGTGAAGCTCTGGAAGCGCGGCACGCCGCTTTCCGCGGCGACGACGGTCTACGAGTGCAAGCCCGAAGACGTGGCCGCTTCCGGCGGCACCGAGATCCTGAGCGACGGCCGCTACGACCTCGTCACGCGTGTCCCCGCGTTCTTCAAGCAGGAGACCTTTCTCTACACGGACGGGAAGCTCGCCCGGCTGGCCATCCCGGAGGACAGCGAACCGCAGGCCGTCTTCCGCGGCCGGATGCTCTTCTCGCTGCGGAGCGACTGGCAGGTCGCCGGCAAGACGTACAAGGAAGGGTCGCTGCTCGCGGCACCGCTCGAGGGCCTCGCGAAGGGCGAGCA
This sequence comes from Thermoanaerobaculia bacterium, assembly GCA_035500755.1. Taxonomy (GTDB): domain Bacteria; phylum Acidobacteriota; class Thermoanaerobaculia; order UBA5066; family Gp7-AA6; genus DAHUXD01. Next base: position 38,413 of record DATJXB010000097.1, read on the forward strand.
ACGCCTCGACGTCCTTTTCGAGCCGAGCGCGCGCGTCTCGCTCGCCGCCGTCTCGAACACGCGCGACCGCGTGCTGATCCAGCTGCTCGACAACGTCAAGAGCCGTCTCGAGGAGCTGTCGCTCGAGAACGGCGCCTGGAAGCGCACGGGCATTCCGACGCCGGGACTCGGCACGGCGAAGCTCGAGTCGATGAACGCCTGGTCGAAGAGCTGGTTCTTCACCTACGAAGACTTCACGACGCCGCAGTCGCTCTGGCTCTCCGAGAACGGCGGGAAGCCCGACAAGGTCAAGACGATGCCGGCCTTTTTCGACGCGGCGGGGATGACGACCGAGCAGTACGAAGCGACGTCGAAGGACGGCACCAGGATTCCCTACTTCGTCGTCCGACCCGGAGGCGTCCAGGACGACGGGACGACGCCGACCCTCCTGTACGGCTACGGCGGCTTCGAGGTTTCCGAAACGCCGTTCTACAGCGGGACCGTCGGTTCCGCGTGGCTCGCCCGCGGCGGCGTCTACGTGCTCGCCAACATCCGCGGCGGCGGCGAGTTCGGCCCGGCGTGGCATAAAGGCGCGGTCCGGGAAAACCACATCCACAACTTCGAGGACTTCTCCGCGGTCGCGCGCGACCTGATCGCGCGCAAAATCACCTCGCCCCGCCACCTCGGCATCATGGGCGGCTCGCAGGGAGGCCTTCTCGTCGGCGGGACCTACGTCCTCTACCCCGACCTGTTCCACGCCGTCGTCGTGCAGGTGCCGCTCTCGGACATGAAGCGCTTCAGCCACCTGCTCGCCGGCGCGAGCTGGATGGCCGAGTACGGCGACCCGGACAAACCCGAGGACTGGGCGTACATCCAGACCTGGTCGCCGTACCACCAGGTCAAGCAGAACGTCTCCTACCCGACGCCCTTCTACTGGACGAACACGCGCGACGACCGCGTCCACCCCGCGCACGCGCGCAAGATGGTCGCCAAGCTCGAGTCCCAGGGACACCCCGTCTACTACTTCGAGAACACCGAGGGCGGCCACGGGAGCGGCGCCGTCAACAAGCAGACCGCGATGGTCACGGCGCTGCAGTACTCCTACCTGTGGATGATGCTGAAGTAGCCGCCGCCAGCGGCGGTCACGCGAGCCCAGATGGCCGCGTTCGTCGTGAACACCTTCCACCTGCCGTAGGCGGCGGACGCCGCGGTCACCGGGCGAGCGCCGAGGCGGCGAAGACGAGCAGGATCGCCGCGACCGCGAGATCGGACCAGAGCGCGAGGTTCTCCGTGGAGTTGCGCTCGCCGCGGAGCACGTGGCCGACGCCCGCGAGCAGATAGTAGAGCCCGCCGACGAGCGCCGCCGGCGTCCGCCAGGACG
>DATJXB010000098.1:0-13450 GCA_035500755.1 Thermoanaerobaculia bacterium
CAGAACCATCGAAGCCGTGAACCCTGCGAATAGTATCCGCCCCGCCGGGCGGAATCCGCCACCCAAACCCATAATCCCGTACGCGCCGCAAAACAGTAGCGCCGACGCACCGGAAGCCAGCGCTCTTTGAAAGCGACCATCCCTCGCCGTGACTATTTCTTGCATTCTGGGCACGGCTTCAACGACCAAGCTAGCACCTTCACCGGGCCACGTCCAAGCTGCAGACTCTGGCGCTTTTCGAGTTCCCGGTTCGAATGCTTTGCATTGGCGGAGGAGGAGGGATTCGAACCCCCGGTACCGTTTCCGGCACAGTGGTTTTCAAGACCACCGCCTTAAACCGCTCGGCCACTCCTCCGGCAAATCAGTCTAATCCTGATAGCCTCGGCTCAATTTTCGAGGAGGAACCCATGGGAATCATCTGGTGGATCATCGTCGGGCTCATCGCGGGCTGGCTGACCGGGAAGATCATGGGTGGCGGGGGCAAGGGGGCGATCATGGACATCGTCATCGGCCTCGTCGGCGCGGTCCTGGGCGGCTTCCTGATGCGGATGCTCGGGTTCTCGGGAGAAGGCGGCATGATCTACACGATCCTCGTCGCGGTCCTCGGCGCGGTCATCCTCACATGGATCTTCCGCAAGGCCTCGGCGAAAGCCGCCTGACCGTAGAACCCTGAATCCCGGCACGAGGTTCTCGCCATGAAACTCGGATTCATCGGTCTCGGACAGATGGGATCCGGCATGGCGGGAAACCTGCTTCGTGCCGGTCACGACGTCGCGGTCTACAACCGCTCGCCCGAGAAGGCGGGGCCGCTGGCCGAGCGCGGGGCTCGCGTGGCGGCGAGCGTCGGCGAGGCGGCCGCAAACCCCGTCGTGTTCACGATGCTCGCCGACGACGCGGCTCTCGAGTCGGTCGTCTACGGCGAACGCGGGCTCCTCGCCGGCCTCGGCCGCGGGGCGCTCCACGTTTCCTCGAGCACGGTTTCCGTCGAGATCTCCGAGCGCCTCGCGCGCGATCACGCGGCGGCCGGCCAGCGCTACGTCGCCGCCCCGGTCTTCGGACGGCCCGAGGCGGCCGCGGCCGGCAAGCTTTTCGTCGTCGCCGCCGGCGATCCCGCGGCCGTCGCCGACGCCCAGCCCTATTTCGACGCCGTCGGCCAGCGCACGTTCGTCGTCTCGACGCGGCCCGCCGACGCCAACCTCGTCAAGCTCTCCGGAAACTTCCTGCTCGCGTCGGTCATCGAGAGCCTCGGCGAGGCCTTCGCCCTCGTCGGAAAGGCGGGTCTCGACCGGCGCCAGTATCTGGACCTGCTCACCTCGACGCTCTTCGACGTGCCCGTCTACAAGTCCTACGGCCGCCTGATCTCGGAGCGCGCGTTCACGCCGGCCGGCTTCGCGGCGCCGCTCGGGTTCAAGGACGTCCGGCTCGCGCTCGAAGCGGCGGAGAAGCTCCGGGTGCCGATGCCGATCGCGAGCCTGCTGCGGGACCGGTTCCTGACCTTGCTCGCCCGCGGCGGCGAAACGCTCGACTGGTCCGCCGTCGGCGACCTCGCGCGCCAGGACGCCGGCGAGCGCTAGTTTCTAGCTCCCGAGCTTCTCCTTCAGGAAGCTCACCGTCCGCGGCCACGCCTGTTGCGTGGCCTTCAGGTTCGCGCCGTCGCGCCCCGTCTGGTCACGCAGGAACCCGTGGCCCGCGCCGTCGTAGAGGTGGACCTCGAAGCTCTTGCCGAGTTTCTTCATCTGGGCTTCTGCCGGCGGAATCGTCGCGTCCACGCGCTCGTCGTCGCCGCCGTAGTGTCCGAGCACGGGAGCCCGGATCGCGTCGAGGACCGCGGCATCCGGCGACGGCCCGTAGAACACCACGGCCGCCACGACCGCCGGCTGGGCTCCCGCGAAGGCGAAGCTCTGGCCGCCGCCCCAGCAGAAGCCGACCGTCCCGACGCGTCCGTTGCCGGCCGGGATCTTCAGCGCCCAGTCGCGGACGGCGTTCAAGCGCCGCGTGGCTTCCTCCGGCGTGATCTTGCGGACCAGCGCGACGACGTCGTCGCGGCTCGCGACCGAATCCGTTCCTCCGCCGTTGGGGCCGAAGCCCGTGACCATGTCCGGCGCGACGGCGATGAAGCCCTCTTTCGCGAGCTGATCCGCGACGCCGCGCAGCCAGTCGCTCAGGCCGAAGACCTCCTGGATGACGATGACGACGCCGGCCTTGTCCTTGCGCTCGGGATACGAGACCCAGGTCCGGAGGGCGGGGCCGCCGGCCATCGGAACGTCCACGTACTCGCCGTGCCGCGGCGACGCGTCGAGCGCCGCCTTGGCCTGCTCGGCCGACGGAGGCAGCGACGGATTGCGGGCAGGCGCCGCCGGCGCGGACTGGATGCGCAGCGCCAGACCGAGGACGAGAGCGTGCAGCATGGTTCTCCCTCCGGCGAAAAACGAGATTCTAGACTCTCGCGGTCAACGAAGTCCGTCGACGGCGTAGAGGCGCGAGAGCGCGCGCATGAAGCTGTAACAGTAGCTCTTCCCGTCCGGCGTCAACTGGATCGACGAAATCTCCGCCACGCCGGTGGGATCCGCCGGCGCGATCTCCCGGACGAACGAGCGCCTGCCGGTGGAGAGGTCGAGCCTCTCGATGCGCCGGTTCAGGCCGCCGGTCGAGACGTTCAGGCCCAGGCCCTTGTCGTCGAAACCGAGAACGTCGCCCTGAAGCGGCGAGGCAATGGGACGGGGGTCGCCCCCGTCGACCGGGTAGAGGGCCCACTGATCGGTCTTCATGACCGCCGCCGCGACGAGTTTCCCGTCGGGCGAGAGTTTCCCGGCAGCGACCCCCTCGGGCGTGACCGGCCGAGGTGGTCCGGCCTCGAGGTCGCGCACCCACATCCGAGGGCCGCCGCCCGGACGGGCGCCCGTCAGCAAGAGCTTCTTTCCGTCGGGAAACCAGATCGGGCGAATGTACTCGACGTCCTTGTCCCGGATCGTCTTCGATTCGCCGGCGCCGACGGGAACGAGCTGGACCGCGCCGTCGATGATTTGCGCGACCACCTTGCGGTCCGGGGACAGTGCCTGCCTCCGAATCCAGCCATCCGAGAGGCGAACCGCGGCCGACGAGCCGTCCGTCTTCCGCAGGTACGTGCCGCCCTTCGCCCCGGCGCCGGCACCGCCTTCCACGAGCAGCAGATCACGGCCGTCGTCGGAAAGGGCGACGCCTTCGGAGAAGTCGAACCACGTCAACTCCTGCTCGCGCGAGGCGCCGGGCGCCAGACACATGACGGTCTCGGGCCAGTCGTCGCTGCGGGCGAGAACGCGTCCGTCCGGCGCGACGTCTTCGACGATGATCAGCTGCGGATTCTGCGCGACGAGCCGCTCCCGGCCGGACAGAGAAACCGCGTGCAGCTCGACGACGCCGATGTGGTTGTCTTTCTGGCGGCCGGAGAACCAGATCTCCTTCGCCACGGCATTCCACGCGATCGAGCAGATCGTCTCCCAACCGGTCGTCAGGACTCGCGCCTTGCCCTCCAGATCCGTGATCCCGATGGCCTGGCCCCCTTCCCCGACCGCCAGGGTGTAGGCGATCCGCTTGCCGTCCGGCAGAAAGCGCAGCGCCACCACGTGGGCGTCGGACGTGGCCGGAACGAGCACCTTGCCGATCGGAAACTCGAGCCCGCCGTTGCGCACGATGGCGAGCCGATCCTCGCCGGGCGCGTAGTCCGCCACCTGCGACGAGAACTGGAGCGCGTCGGGCGGATCGGCCGCGACGAGCTCGCGCGGGGCCCCGCCGGCGAGGGCGACCTCGGCGATGGCCGCCGTGTCCCCGTGCAGGACGAGGATCGCGAGCCGGCCCGTCGACGAGATCGACAGCAGGTCGGCGCTCGGGAGCGGCAGGGCCGTCGACTCGGGGGAATCCACGCGGGTCGAGTAGATCTGGGCGGGTTTGCCCTCCCAGGCGGCGGAATAGAGAATCGTCTTTCCGTCCGTCCCGAACCGCGCGTTGCCGATGGCGCCGCGGTGAAAACTGAGAGGCCGGTAGGTCGGCGGGCCGGACGGTCCGCGTCGGAACAGAAAGACGCCGAGCAGCGCTCCCGCCGCCAGCGCGGCGCCGGCCGCCGCGGCGAGGCGCCGCTTCACGGACGGTCGAGCCGCAGCGACCGGCAGAACCGCGCCCGAGAGGCTGCCTTCGGTCAGCCCTTCCCGGAGCCGCGCGAGGTCGCGCGCGAGATCCTTCGTCGCGGCGTAGCGCTCCTCGCGGTCCTTGGCGAGGCAGCGCTCGATCACCCACCGCAGCGGCACCGGCGAGTCCGGCGCCGCCGTCGCGAGCGGCTCGGGCTCTTCGCGGATGATCGCCGTCATCGTCTCGGGAGCGCTCGGCCGCGCGAACGCGCGCCGGCCGGTCAACATCTCGTAGAGCATCGCGCCGAAGGCGAACTGGTCGGACCGGAAGTCGAGCGCCTGGCCGAGCGCCTGTTCCGGCGACATGTAGCCGACGGTGCCGAGCACGACGCCGGCCTCGGTCGCCGCCGTCATCGTCGGCGACTGCGTCAACTCGCCGCTTTCCTCGGCCGGCGCCGTCAGCTTCGCGAGGCCGAAGTCGAGGATCTTGGCCACGCCGTCCTTCGTGACCATCACGTTCTCGGGTTTCAGGTCGCGATGGACGATGCCCTGGCCGTGCGCCTTGGCGAGCCCGTCGGCGACCTGCGCGCCGATCGCGAGCAGCTTCTTCAGAGGGAGCGGACCCGGCGCGAGGAGCTTGCGGAGCGTCTCGCCGTCGACCCGCTCCATCGCCATCCACGAGACGCCGTCGGTCGAGCCGATGTCGAAGACCGTGACGATGTTGTGGTGGTTGAGCGCCGAGGCCGAGCGGGCTTCCTTCTCGAAGCGCTTCAGGCGTTCGGCATTCTCGGCGAGCTCGGCCGGCAGCACCTTGATCGCGACGTCCCGCCCCAGGCGCTCGTCGCGGGCCCGGTAGACCTCGCCCATGCCGCCGGCCCCGAGGGGGGCGACGATCTCGTACGGCCCGAGCTTCGTTCCGGCAGAGAGGCTCACGATTGCGTCAAATCGTATTTCATCGACGCGCCTCCCTCTCCCCCCGGCGGGGGGAAAGCGTCGGGAACAGGGGGCGCGCCTACGGCTTCGCCGTCGTCAGCGGCTTCCCGATCGCCGAGATCCAGTCGGTCTTGCCCGGGTCGCGCTCGAGATGCGGGTAGCGCTCGCCGCCGTGGTAGTCGACCGCGTACGTCCGGAACGTGTCCACGTTCTCGACGAGGAGCTCGATCTTCTCCTGAGTGCCCTGCGCCGCGTGCAGCGCGTCGCGCAGCCGCTTCTCCGAATAGCGCCGTCCGTCGACCGCGACGAGCCTCATGCCGGGCCCGATGCCGGCCACCGCCGCGGGCGAGCCCGGAATGACGTCCTGGATTCGGCCGTCTTCCCCTTCGCCGGAAGTCCCCTCGCCGTCCTGGACGACGATGCCGAGCGAGAACCAGAAGTCGTAGAGCTTCGACTCTTCCTCGCCGGCGCGCGTCAGATCCGGCGCCTCGGCGTTGTAGACGAGCTTCCAGCCGCCGTTCTCGATCCCGCCGAGCGGGGCGCGCGGCGCGACGTCCGAAACGCGCGCGCGGAAGAACCCGGCCCAGTCGTACGGCTGGACGGCGTCGAGCGCCGCCACCACGTCCTCGACTTTGTAGGTCTTGACGGTCGGCGGCCCGCCCGGCGCGCCGTGGAACGCCTTGACGAAGTCGTCGAGCGACTTCTTGCCGCCCGACTTCTGCCGGATGATCGTGTCGGCCTCGAGCCAGACGAGCTCGCTTTCCGGATAGAAGTCGACGCCCCGGCGCCAGTCGGCCCAGTCGGAGCGGCCCCAGTACAGGAGCTGCGCGGAGGTCGCCGTGTCCTCGAGCGGGCGCCAGGAGCGCCCCGCCTGCGCGTCCATCTGCGCCGCGTAGAGCGCGATGTTCTCGCGGTAGAGCTCCGGCGTGCGCAGGCCGCTGCGCGCGCCGAGGACGTCGCCGTAGTATTCGGTCAGGCCTTCGTAGATCCACAGCAGCCGGCTGTCGATCGGCGGCTGGTAGTCCGCCGACACGCCCGAGACGAGACCATCCGGCCGCCGGTACTTCCCGTTCCAGGAGTGCACGTATTCGTGGGAGAGCAGCGTGCCGAGGACCTTCTTCGCGTCGTCGTCGGTGAACGAGCGCTCGGCCGCGCGGTTGTCGCTCGACTCGTGGTGCTCGAGCCCGTTGGAAGGGATGTGGTCGGAGAGCGCGAGCAGGAAGTGGTAGTTCTCGTAGTGCCGCGCGCCGAAGAGAGCCTGCGCCTCGGCCACGAGACGCTGGTAGTGCGCGACGTCCTGCGGACTGATGGCGACCGCCGCCGCGCTGTCGCCGGCCAGGTGCAGCCAGTGTCCCGGCTTCTCCCCCGGCGTCAGGTCGACGGTGTTGAAGTGAGCGCCCGCCAGCACCGGCGAGTCGATGAGCTTCACCAGCGACGCGTTCGCGAACGCGATCGTGTCGCCGGCCTCCCGCACGACCGGCAACGCGGTCCCGAACTTCCAGCCGGCGGGCAGCCGCAGCGACGGCGAAAACAGCGTCGCGTTGTCGTTGGGCCCCTGCGGATACAGGATCACCGACCACCAGTTCAGGATCATCAGCTGCGCCGTCGCCGTGGTCTGCGAGGTCAGCGGCGCCACGTAGTCGTAGGCGACCTCGACGGGCCCCGTTCCCGCGGGCACCTCGCAGGTGAAGCTCCACACGTCGGTGGGAACGCGCTTCCAGGCGACCGGGCGGCCGTCGCGCGAGATCTTCAGCCCCACCAGGTCCGTGACGGGACCCGCGGGGCTGTGCTCCCCCGGAATCCACTTCGGGTACGCGAGCGTCAGCGCGCCCGCCGGAGCGGGAATGGACTCTTTGACGTGGAAGATGCGCCGCGGCGCGTCGCTCGCGTCGACCGCGATCGCGATCGGTCCCGAAAGCGGCTCCGCGCCGACGCCGGCGGCGGCGAGCCCCACCACGGCCGCCAGAGCGAACCTTGCCCGAAGCCGAAAAACCGACATGCACGAACCTCCTCGCAACGCCCCGGAAGGGCGAGCGGCGGCACTCTATCGCGCCCGGGCCGATTCCGCCGCCGCCCCGGTCCAGTCCGCTTCCCCGGGCGAGGGATAGAGGCGCGTCAGGATCGGCGTCGTGATGACGGTCGTGAACAGCGCCATCGTCACGAGCCAGAAGAACGCGGCCGGCGAGATGACGCCCATGTCGGCGCCGATGTTGATGACGACCAGGGCCATGAGCGCGCGGGTGTTCATCAGCAGGCCGATCGACAGCGACTCCTTCCACGGCAGCCCGCTCGCCCGCGCCGCGAGCGCCGTCGCGCCGAACTTCGACGCGCACGCGACGAGGATGACGAGCAGCAGCGCCGTCCAGAGCCTCGGATCCGCCCCGAGCGAGCCGACGTCCGTGCGCAGGCCCGAGAAGACGAAGAAGATCGGCAGGAAGAGGATCGCGACGAGGTCGCCGATCGACGCCTGGATCGCCTCGGCGAGGTCCCGGTTGAAAGAGCCGGCGATCCCGCAGAGAAAGCCCCCGAAGATCGAGAAGACGCCGAGCGCGTTGGTCGCCGTCGCGGCCGCGAAGACGACGACGAGCACGCCGGCGAGCATCCCCGGAGGAAGCCCTCCGGCCGCGCGGCGGCGCAGTTTCAGCCGGGACAGGCCGAATCGGCCGAGCGCCCAGAACGCGACGCCGAGGACCATCACGCCCGCGAGCGAGAAGGCGAGGGCCCGCCAGTCCGCGCGGCCGTGCGTCGTCATCGCGACCACACCGCCGAGAAGCGTCCAGCCGAGCACGTCGTCGAGCGCGGCGGCCGTGATCGACGTCAACCCCATGCGCGTCCGCGTCAGGCGCGTGTGCATGAGGATGCGTCCCATGATCGGGATCGCCGTGATCGACACGGCCGTGGCGAAGAAGAGCCGGAAGGCGAGCTCCGGCGCGGCGACCGGCGAGACCGTGGAGAGGTATCCGGCCAGAGCGTAGCTCGCCGCAAACGGCACGACGATCCCGGCGACCGCCACGAGGGTCGACGCGCGAGCCGCCTGGCGCAGGCGGTCGAACGGAAACTCGAGACCGATCAGGAGCATCAGCAGCACGAGCCCGACCTGCGCCATCGCGGCGAGCACGGAGGTCGTCGACGGCGGCAGCAGCGCTTTGATCGCCCCGGGATAGAGCCGGCCGAGGAGCGAGGGACCGAGGATCACGCCCGCGAGGATCTCGCCGACGACCGGCGGCTGGCCGACCTTCCCGAAGAGCCAGCCGAAGACGCGCGCCGAGCCGATGATGATCGCGAGATCCGCGCACAGCAGCAGGAGGCTCTTTTCGAGGGCGAGGTAGGAATCCATGCTTCCCTCAGCCCTTGCGCGGCGTCGCGGCCGCCGGGGGCGGCGCCGCGAGCTGCTCGCGGATGGGCTTGGCGAGCAGGATCAGGCCGCTCCCCTTCTTCTGCGAGGCACGGTCGTAGGCTTCGAAGAACGCGCGCGGACCGGCGGCCAGCGCCGACCGGTAGGCGTCGAGGCCGAGCCCTTCGACGATCGCGTCGGAGAGAAACGCGCCGGCGGGGCCGGCGAGGTTCGACGTGAACTCGGGCTTCTGGATCTCGGCCGCGACCTCCATCCGCGCGTCGAGGTCCTGCCCCTTCGCCATCAGATGGTCCGCGAAGCGATTCAGGTCGTCGAGGTTGGTGCGCATCGGCTGCCGGAGCCACTCGGCGAGCGGAAAGAAGTTCTCGTCGACGCTGTAGAGCGCGATCGGGCCGGCCTCGGCGACGCGGCGCAGCAGCGGCTCGAGCTGCCCGAGCGACGCGTCGCGCTTCTGCCAGGCGGCGCTGCCGGCGCGGTACTCCGCCCACGCGCGCTGGTAGGCCTCGCCCGCCATGAGCCGGGCGAGGTGCTTGACCTGGTCGGCCGGGGCGGACCCCTGCACGTCGGCCAGCGCGCGCGCCAGGTCGATGACGACGTACCAGCCCGCGCCGTTGGCCGACGGGACCGCGACGTGGTCCGCGCGGCCCGGGAGCCCGAACGTCAGGTAGATCGTCTCGGTCACGGCCATCCGCCGGTCGCCCGGCAGGAGCGCCCGCGCGCGGTCCGAGGCCATCTTCGTCAGGTCGGCCTCGCGCGCGGCGATCGTCTCGAGCAGCGCCTTCCAGCGCCCGCTCTCCTCCCGGATCCGGTGAAAGTCGAACACGGTCGGCCGCGCCTTCTCGTCGAAGGCGCTCACGAGGTCCTTCTCGAACACCTCCGCCGGCCGCCGCGACTCGCGGATCGCCGCCTGCACCGCCGGGAGCTCCTCGAGCGCCTTCGCGCGCTCGGCGTCGAGCTGCGGCGCGGAGAGCAGCGCGAGGAGATCCCGCGCGGCCGTCAGGTCGAGCGTCACGGTGACCGCGACGTTCTCGGTGGGCGGCCCGTCGTACGGAGCGCGCGAGATGGGCGGCCCCGGAACGCGCGCCGCCGCGGGGACGGAGGCGGCGGCCGCCGCGAGCGCGAGCCCGAGAACCGCGCGGGCCGCTCTCATTCGACGATCGCGTCGAAGGCCCGGTCGGTGTCGGCGAAGCTGTCGAAGAGCGCGTCCGGCCCTTCGGCGGCGAGGCGCTCGGGGCTCGTGATGCCGGTCGCGACGGCGACGCTGCGCACGCCGAGCGAGCGTCCGCACGCCACGTCGTGGACCGAGTCGCCGACGATGACGACGGACTTGCCCTCGAACCGCTTGCCGGAGAACGCGAGTGCCCGCTCGACCGCGATCGGCGGGAGCTGGTAGCGGTCGGCCGAGTCGCTGCCGAAGGCGCCGAAGGGGAAGTAGCGGTTGAAGCCGGGCGGCTCGAGCTTCAGCCGCGCGCCGCGCTCGAGATTCCCCGTCAGCAGGGCGAGCGTGACGCGCGGGTCGGCGGCCAGCCGCTCGAGGAGCGTTTCGATTCCCGGCTTCGGGACGACCGTCCCCGGCAGAAGCTGCCGCTCGAGCTCCTCGAGGTAGATCTCGAGGGCCCGCGGCAGGCCGGCCTCGAAGCGCTCGGCGCCTACTTCCTCGACGACGAGCTCGCGGACGATCTGCGGATCGGTCTTGCCGGAGAAGTCGAACTTGCCGCGGTCTTCGTGATCCGGCGTGTAGCTCCAGCCGTACGACGTCTTCAGCGACCGGAGGATCGCGTCACGCGCGACGCGGCCCGCCGAGAGCAGCGTGCCGTCGATGTCGAAGAGAACGAGCCGGTGGCCGTTGGAGGAGGTGCCTTGCATCAACGCGGATCATATTCAAACCGCGCGCCGTGCCACGCCAGGATGTCCGGCATGGCCCGCTTCCAGTACGACCAGTCGTGCCCGCCGGGCTCGAGGATCACCGTCGTCGGGACCCCGTGCTCGTTCAGGAGCATCCCGTACTGCGCGGCGACGTGGTCGAGCCCGTAGAAGTCTTCGCTGCCGGCGCGCAATTCCACCGGAAAGGGCGGCTCCGGGAAGCACTGCTTCCACAGGATCAGCCAGGCGTCGTTGGCGTCGAGGCTGTTGTCCTCGGCCGTCTTACCGAACGTGCGCATCAGCGTCCAGCGCGCGACGAGGCTGTAACGCTTCAGCTCGTCCCACGCGAACGGGATGATCGCGCCCGACAGCGACGACACCGAGCCGTAGAGCTCCGGGTGCCGGAGGGCGGTCTTGACCGCGCCGTAGCCGCCCATCGAGATGCCCGTGATGCCGCAGGCCGCCTTCGACGGCAGAACGCGGTACTTCGCCGCGATGGCCTTCGGCAGGTCGTCCGTCAGGTATTCCTCGAAGCGCTGCCGCCCGTCGTACGAGTCGGAGAACCACGTACCCGGCCCATCCGGCGCCACGATCAGGAACTCCGGCAGCCGGCCGTCACGCATGCGGGCGCGCGCCTCCTCGGCGACGCCGCGCCGGTCGAGCGAGGCGCTGTCGCCATATCCATCGTGAAGGAAGTAGAGAACGGGGTAACGGCGCTCCGGCGAGACGTCGTACGACGGCGGCGTGACGACGAGGACGTCGTTCGGCGACGGCAGCGCCCTGGTCGAAATCTTTTCGTAGTGGAGACCCGGTTTCGTCGAGGCGCACGCCGACGCGAGCAGGAGCGTGAGCACGAGCGCGATCGGAGCGGTTCGGCGCCGCATCGCCGGATGATAGTTCCCGCCGCCGGTCGGGCGCCCCCGCCGCGCTACACTAGCGCCGTGCCGGATTTCTCGCGGATGCCTCCCGACGTGCTGGCGGCGCTGTCGGGCGAGGCGTTTCGGCGGCGCCGCCGGCTCGTCGTACCGCTCCTGACCGCCGACCCCGAAGGGTTTCCCCGCGTCGCGCTCCTGACGGTCGGCGAGGTGCGCGCGATCTCCGCGGGCCGTCTCGCGGTCGCCGTGATGGCGGGCAGCCGCACCGCGTTCAACCTCGTTCGGCGCGGCGTGGCGACGCTCCTGTATCTCCATCGCCTCGCGACGGCTTCCGTCCAGGCGCGCGCCGGTCGCGGGCGCGTCTCGAGCTCGGACCCCGGGCGACGGCTCTTTCCGCTCGAGGTCGAGCGCGTCCGGCTCGACCGGCCGAACCCGAACGAAGGCGACGTCGCCCTTCTCGCGGGCCCCACTTTCGGAGGGCGCGACTCCGGCCGGCTCTTCTCCGAGGAGCTCTGGGCCGAGCTCGGCACGGTGGCCGGCGCGTGAGATTCGAGAACCGCACCGTCCTCGTCACGGGCGCCGGACGCGGCATCGGCCGCTCGATCGCCGTGCGTTTCGCCGAAGAGGGCGCGCGCGTCGCGCTCGTCGCGCGCACCGCCGAGCAGCTCGCCGAGACCGGAAAGCTCGTCGCCGCCGCGGGCGGCAAGGGCCTCGAGATCGCCGCCGACATCACCGCTCCCGGCGTCGCCGAGGACTGCGTGGCGCGCACCGAGCGCGGCCTCGGCCCCGTCGACGTCCTCGTCAACAACGCCGGCGTCTTCTTGTGGCGAGCGTTTCTGAAGCTCTCGCCCGAGGACTGGGACCGCGTCATCGCCACGAACCTGACCGCGGCCGCCGCATTCTGCCGCGCGGCGCTCCACGGCATGGTCGAGCGGCGGCGCGGGCGCATCGTCAACGTCGCGTCGATTCACGGCATGCGCGGCGACGCCAACGTCGTCGCCCAGAGCGCCGCCAAGTTCGGGTTGATCGGCCTCACCCAGGCCCTCGCCCGCGAGTTCCGCTCGCACAACGTCGCCGTCAACGCCGTCTGCCCCGGCACCGTCGAGAACCGCAAGGACGAGGGCGCCGGCGTCCACACCGAGCCCCTCGCCGAGAAGCTCTGGCCCCGCGACGTCGCGAAGGCGGTGCTCTTCCTCGCCTCCGACGACGCCGCCGGCATCACCGGCTCCGCCCTGGAGATCTTCGGGGGGACGCACCTGGTGATCCAGCCGTAGAGACGGGACCCGCCCCTCACCCCAACCCTCTCCCCCTCACGGGGGAGAGGGAGACAAAAGCCGAGAGCGGACATGCCCGTGCGTCCCCCGAGAATCCCCTCTCCCCCCTCGGGGGGAGGGCAGGCCAAGAGCCGCGAGCGGACATGCCCGAGCGTCCTCCGAGAATCCCCTCTCCCCCCCTCGGGGGGAGAGGGCAAGGGTGAGGGGGGCGAGACGCAGAACCGTCGCGCCTTCGCGTCGTAATAACGTTTCGGCGGCCTGCCCGTCGCGGCCGCGGTTTGTCTTGGCTACTTAACGGAGGAGGACCCGGATGCTCGGACGCACCATCACCGCGCTCGTCCTGTCGGGCGCCCCGCTGCTCGCCCAGGGGCCCGCCGCCGCCCCCACCGCCGACGAGATCGTCGTGAAATACGTGGAGAAGATCGGCGGCATCGCGAAGATCGAGGCGGTCAAGACCCTGAAGCGCAGCGGCAAGTTCCGCGGCGGCGGCGGCTTCGAGGCGAAGTTCGTCGAGCTGAACAAGCGGCCGGACCTCGTGCGCGAGGAAATCACGTACCAGGGGCTGACCGGCGTCAACGCCTTCGACGGAAAGACCGGCTGGAAGATCGATCCGTTTCAGGGAAAGAAGGATCCCGAGCCGCTCGGCGAGGACGAGCTCAAGGACATCATCGAGGACTCGGTCTTCGACGGCCAGCTCGTCCATTACCGCGAGAAGGGCAACACGATCGAGTTCGGCGGGACCGAGCCGGTGGAAGGCAGCGACACCTGGAAGCTCAAGGTCACCTTGAAGAACGGGGACGTGTCCTACTACTACATCGACACCGAGGACTTCGTTCCGATCAAGATCGAATACAAGCGGATGATCCGCGGCGCCGAGCAGGTGCTCGACGTCTTTCCCGGCGACTACAAAGCGGTCGACGGCTGGTACGTCCCGCACTCCTACGAGCAGGGACGACCGGGAAGCAGCCAGCGCTCGAGCTTCGTATTCGAGAGGATCGAAGCCAACGTCCCGCTGGACGACTCTCTGTTCGCCAAGCCGGCGGGGCCGGC
>DATJXB010000099.1:0-28557 GCA_035500755.1 Thermoanaerobaculia bacterium
ACATGCCGGTGGTGATCCTGCGAGACACCGAGAAGGGTCACTTCCTCCCGATCTGGGTGGGTCTCTTCGAGGCCAACGCCATTGCCCTCGAGATGGAGAAGGTCTCGACACCCCGCCCGATGACCCACGACCTCCTGAAGAACGTCCTCGCCGAGCTCGACGCCCGCGTCGAGAAGGTCGTGATCAACGACCTCCGCGAGAACACGTTCTTTGCCCGGATTCACCTGGCGCGCAAGGACTCGACGCTTTCGATCGACAGCCGCCCGAGCGACGCCATCGCCCTGGCACTGCGCTCCCAGGCCGGGATCTTCGTCGAGGAAGTCGTCCTCGAGAAGAGCCGGACCCTTCATGCCGAAGGCTCGGAGCAGGACCCGGATCGTCTTCGCAAGTGGCTCGAGGAGGCCAGCGCGGACGAGCTCGGCAAGTACCGCATGTAGGTGTCTCCCCGCGGAAAACCCGCGGCTGCCGCCGGGACCCGGTTGTACACTCGCCCTCGTGATCATCTCCATCACCAATCAGAAAGGCGGCGTCGGCAAGACCACGACCGCGATCAACCTCGCCGCGGCGATGGCCCAGAAGGGCATGAAAACCCTGCTCGTCGACCTCGACCCGCAGGGCAACAGCACGATGTCCTACCTCGACCGGAAGTCGATTCAGAAGTCGATGTTCGAGGTGCTGGTCGAGCCGGAAACGAAGCTCCGGGACGTCATCCGACCCTCCGGGATGAAGAGCCTGGACATCGCGCCCGCGCGGATCTCCCTCGCCAAGCTCGAGTCGAAGCTGCTGGGGGAGATCGACGGCCACTTTCGCCTGCGCGACAAGCTCGACCCGGTGCGCCGCTCCTACGACGCGGTCCTGATCGACACGCCGCCGACCCTGGGGATGATCACGGTCAATGCCATGGTGGCATCGACCCACATCTTGATCCCCATCCAGTCCTCGTACTTCGCCCTCGAGGGGACCGACGACCTCCTCGAGACGATCGACAAGATCAAGGCCCGCCCGAATCCGAACCTCCAGATCCTCGGGGTCGTCATCACGCTTCACGACAAGCGCACCGTGCTCGGCAAGGACGTTTACAAGCAGATCGCCGGCGTCTTCGGCAAGAAGATCTTCAAGACCACGATCTCCAAGAGCGTCCGCCTCGAGGAGAGCCCCGCCCATCAGGAATCGATTTTTACGTTCGCCCCGCGCTCGAGCGGTGCGGCCGAGTACTACTCCCTGTCCGAGGAGGTGCTTTCCCGTGTCTAAGCGCCGCGGCCTTCCCGTCGAATCGCACATGAAGCACGACGCCCATTTCGTCGACTCTCTCTCGGAGCGCTTCGGCGCAGCCATCGGGCGAAACATTCCGATCGACGAGATCGAAACGAATCCGGACCAGCCGCGCCGCAGCGTCGGGGATCTCTCGGAGCTCCGGATGTCGATCGAGTCCAAGGGCGTTCTCGAGCCGCTGCTCGTCCAGCCGATCGCCGAGGGGCGGTTCCGGATCATCGCGGGGGAGCGCCGCTTCCGCGCAGCGATGGAGGCGGGCCTCGCCGAGGTCCCGTGCATCGAGCTCGACGTTCCCGAGAACGAGGTCATGGAGATCGCCCTGATCGAGAATCTCCACCGCCGGGATCTCCACCCCTTCGAAGAGGCGATGGGCTACGCGTCGCTCGCGGACACGCACGGCTACACGCAGCAGCAGATCGCGAAGACGATCGGGAAGTCGCGCGTTTCGATCACGGAGTCGATGTCGCTGCTCCAGATTCCCGAGCGGCTCCGCGAGAAATGTCGGCGCGCCGACATCGACGCGCGCTCGGTGCTTCTCGAGATCGCGCGCCTCGACGACGAAGACAAAATGGAAGACGCGATCGCCCAGGTCGCGAGTGGTTCGACGCGCGACGATCTACGCGAGCAGAAGAAGGGGAGCGCGGGCGACGGGAAATCGAAGCCCAAGCCGTTCCACTTCGTCTTCCGTCCGAAGGACGGGCCGTACCGGATCGACGTGTCGTTCCAGAAGTCGCGCGTCCAGCGCGAGGAGTTGATCGACGCGCTCAAGCAGGTACTGCGCCAGCTCGAGTCGGGCGACCTGCCGCTCAAGCACAAGTAGGCGACCCACCGTCTCCGGCCCTCCGGTGAACGCGTCTCTCCTCGCCGAGGCGGCGACCCGCAATTTCGTCGAGCACGCCTCGTGGGCCGTAAGGAGGCTTCCCGGTGCCCGGGTCGAGCTCGCGCCGAACCTGGTGGTGAGCGACTCGGGTCTCGCGATCGACACCGTGAACATCGTCTGCGCGGCGAGGCTCCGGGAAGCGGAGGTGGCGGATTCCGTCCGTCGGGTACGGAGGCTCTTCGGGTCGAGACCGTTCTCGTGGTGGGTCGCCCCGGGAGACGAGCCGAAGGACCTCGGCGCCCGACTCGCGGCGGAGGGACTGTCGGCCGCGGACTCGGAGCTCGCGATGTCCACCGACGTCGCTCCGGCGAAGCTTCCGGGCGCTCCCGGCGACCTCGC
The DNA here is from genome assembly GCA_035500755.1 of Thermoanaerobaculia bacterium. GTDB lineage: Bacteria > Acidobacteriota > Thermoanaerobaculia > UBA5066 > Gp7-AA6 > DAHUXD01. Next base: position 2,492 of record DATJXB010000099.1, read on the forward strand.
TGTTCGACGCGTCACGCGGGCCGAAGAGCTCTCGAGCTTCGCCGCCATCAGTGCGGCCAATTGGGACCCCCCGGACCAGATCCTCGCCGACTTCTACCGGCGCTCGACCGACGCGCTCCTCGAGCCCGGTTGTCCCATTCGGTTCTACGTCGCCGAGCTCTCGGGCGAACCGGTGGCCGGGGTGGAGATCACGCTCGCCGCAGGCGTGGCCGGCGTCTACGGTCTCTCGACGATGGCCCGCCATCGCCGGCGCGGAATCGGTGCAGCAGTGCTCAGCGAGGCGCTCCGCGACTCACTGGGCCACGCTCGAGGAAGAGCCGTCCTGCAGGCCGCCGAGGCCGGCGTCGGCCTCTACCGACGACTGGGCTTCGTCCAGTTCGGGAAGATCACGGAGTACAAGCCCCATCCGTAGTGTCCGATAAGATATATTATGTAAAATCGCATTCCGGGATCCAGCGGCGGGCCCGCCGCGCCGCGGCCGCGATGCTTTACTTCCCGCCCTCCCGTCTGCACTATCGCTCCTGATGCGCCTGGTCTCGCGGTCGGTCATCCGGGAGATCTGGCCGCCTTTTCTCCTCGGTTTCGCGGCCTATACCTTCGTCCTGCTCATCCGGACGATCCTCTTCCTCGCCGACTTCGCCGTCCGCCGGAGCGCCGCCGTCTGGGAGGTCGCCCGCCTCGTGGCGCTGTCGCTGCCGTGGATCGTCGTTCTGACCCTTCCGATGGCGTTCCTCCTGGGCGTGCTGATCGGCGTTGGCCGCCTTTCCGCCGACTCGGAGGTCGTCGCGCTCCAGGCCTGCGGCCTCGGTCCGGCCGCCTTGCTCAAGCCCGCGCTCTGGGCGGCGGCCGCGTTGTCCCTCCTCGTCTTCGGGATCTACAACGTCATCCTGCCCGCGACCAACGCCGCCCTCGAGCGCTCCATGGCTCGCGTCGCCGCGACCTCGATCGTCAACGTCGTCAGCCCGCGGACGTTCCGCGAGCCCCGCCCCGGGATCCTCTTCTTCTTCGACCGGATCGACCCCGACGGAAAGGGGTTCCAGGGTGTTTTCCTGAAGCTGGGCGACGAGGGCGAGCCGCCCAACCGCGTGATCGTCGCCAAACGCGGAAGCCTCGCTCTGGAGGACGACCGCCTCTGGCTCGACCTGACGTCCTCGACGGTCCACGAGATCGACCCGCAAGACCCCTCGCGGTACCGGATGACCCGAAACGTGTCCCAGCGCCTGCTGCTCGCCGGCGAATCGCTCAACGCCCCCGGTACCACGGTGACGACCCAGAAGGGCATCCGCGCCCGGACCCTCGCGGAGCTGATCGCCGTCGCCCGATCGGCTCCCCCCGGCGACCCGAAACGCCGTCTCGCCCTGACCGAGATCAACAAGAAGATCGCCATTCCGTTCGCCTGTTTCGCCTTCGCCGTCGTCGGTGTCCCGCTCGCCCGGTCCCTGCGGCGCGGCGGCCGCGGCAGCGGGTTTGCCATCTCGCTCCTGATCCTCGTCGGCTACTACGTCCTGCTCTCGAGCGGCGAGACCTGGTCGGTCGAAGGCCGCCTGCCGCCATGGTTCGCCATGTGGCTGCCCAACCTCGCCCTCGCCGTGATCGGCCTCGTGGCGGCCCTCGTCCCGGCGGAGCGGCGCGGGCGGGTGCTCCCCCGTCCCCTGGCCGAGGCCGCGGCGGCCGAGACTCCCGGCCGCAAGACGCAGGCGCTCTGGCGCGCGGCGACTCCCGCCTCGCGCCTGCTCTCCGGCGTCGACCGCTACGTGCTGGCTCGCTTTCTTTCGGCTCTCGGCCTCGTACTCGCCTCGGCCATTCTCATCTCGGTCGTCGTCGACTACGCCGACAAGCTCGATGAGGTCGCCCGCCATCACCCGCGGGCGGCCGCCGTCTTCGGGTACTACCGTTACTTCCTCGTGACGATCACTCTCCAGATCGCCCCGTTCGCGGTCCTGCTGGCCACGCTCGCGGGCCTGGGCGTCCTCTCGAAGAACAACGAGGACACGGCCTTCAAGGCGTGCGGAGTTTCGGCCCTCCGGCTCGGCCTCCCCCTGTTCGTCGCCGCCGGGCTCCTGGCGCTCCTCTGCTTCTCCGTCGGCGAGTACGTCCTCCCTTTCGCCGAGCAGCGCGAGGCTCGCTACAAGAACGAGATCTACGGCCTGCCGCCCGACACGGGCGTCCACGGCCACGGCGAGCGCAACTGGTACCTCTCGGATCGCGGCGAGATCTGGCACCGCGAGGAGGCGAACCCGGCGAGCACCGAGCTCTTCGGCGTCTCGGTCTTCCGCTTCAACCCGGCCTTCGACCTCGTCGGCCGGACCTCCGCGCGCGAAGGCCGCTGGTCCGGAACCGCCTGGGACGTTCGCAACGGCTGGACCCGGGACTTCGCCTCCGGGGCCGCCGAGCCCTACCGGGCCTTCACCGAGGCATCGATTCCCGGGGACCCTCCGCGCGCTCTGGCCCAGGTCCGCCGCCGGCCCGAAGAGATGCGCTTCCGGGAGCTCGATCGGCTGACGCGCCGACTCCGCTCGGGAGGCTACGCGACCGCGGGCCTCGAGACGGCCCTGCAGACGAAGGTCGCGCAGCCTGCCCTGTTGCCGGTCATGGCGCTCCTCGCCGTGCCATTCGCCTTCCGCGTCGGCAAACGGGGCACCCTCGCCGGCATCGGCGTCGGCCTCGGCCTGGGCATCCTGGCTCTCGTCGCCGGCGCGTTTTCGACCAAGCTCGGCGAGGCCGGTGCGCTGCCGCCGCTGCTGGCGGCCTGGTCCCCGAACGTCCTCTTCGGCCTCGCGGGAACCTACTTCCTGCTCCGGATGCGGTCGTAGAAACGAAAAGGCGGCCCGAGGCCGCCCTTCGCCGCGGTCTCGTCTGCAACCGCGTTTACGTCCCTTCCTCCCATGAGCCCATGTACCTGACCTGCTCGGGGGTCGGCACGTCGATCGCGATGCCCATCGACGCGAGCTTCAACCGCGCGATCTCCCGATCGATGTCCTCCGGAACCGGGTAGACCTTCTTCTCGAGCTTGTCGTGGTTTTTCACCATGAACTCCGCGGCGAGAGCCTGGTTCGCGAAGGACATGTCCATGACCGACGCCGGATGGCCTTCGGCGGCCGCGAGGTTGATCAGCCGCCCGTCGGCGAGCAGGTGCAGACGCCGCCCGTCCTTGAGCCGGAACTCTTCGACCGAGTCGCGGATCGGCCGGCGCGACGCCGAGAGCTTCTCGAGAGCCGGGATGTCGATCTCGACGTTGAAGTGACCCGAGTTGCAGACCACCGCCCCGTCCTTCATGGCGCGGAAGTGCTCGTCGCGGAGCACCCCCTTGTTTCCGGTGACCGTGATGAAGATGTCACCGACGGGCGCTGCTTCCGCCATCGTCAGCACGCGGAAACCGTCGAGCGCCGCCTCGATCGCCTTCGTCGGGTCGAGCTCCGTCACGATGACCTGCCCTCCGAGGCCGCGCGCCCGCATGGCCACGCCGCGCCCGCACCAGCCGTACCCCGCCACGACCACGTTCAGGCCCGCGACGAGCAGGTTCGTCGCGCGAATGACTCCGTCCAGCGTCGACTGCCCCGTCCCGTAGCGGTTGTCGAAGAAGTGCTTGGTCTTCGCCTCGTTGACGGCCACGACCGGGAACTTGAGCACGCCGGCCTTTTCCATCGCTTTCAAGCGGATGACGCCCGTCGTCGTCTCCTCGGTGCCTCCGAGGATGCCGTCGAAGAGCTTCTGGCGCTCGGCGGAAGTCAGCCCCTTGGCCCACGCCCGCACGACGGGGTCGACCTCGGCGTCGCGGCCCAGGGCCAGGAAGAGCAGCGAGGACACGAGGTCCGCGCCGTCGTCCATCGTCATGTGGGGCGCGTGCGCGAGCGCCGCGCGGATGTGGTCGTAGTACGTGGCGTGGTCTTCGCCTTTGATCGCATAGACGGCCACGCCGTAATCGGCGACGAGCGACGCGGCGACGTCGTCCTGGGTCGACAGCGGGTTCGAGGCGCAGAGGACGAGGTCTGCCCCGCCGGCCTTCAGGGTCCGGGCGAGGTTCGCCGTCTCGCTGGTCACGTGCAGGCAGGCCGAGAGGCGCACGCCCGTCAGCGGCCTTTCCTTCTCGAAGCGCTCGCGGATCAGACGGAGCACCGGCATGCTGGCGTCGGCCCACTCGATGCGGGCCTTGCCCTTCGACGCCAGGCCGAGGTCTCGAACGTCGTGGCGCGCGGTGGTCGTCGCGGTGGCCATGCTTACCTCACTACCGCCGCGGCGGCTTCCACGCCGGCGGCCTTGGACAGGGCGTCCGCCCGGTCCGTCTGCTCCCACGTGAACTCCGGCAGCCGCCGGCCGAAGTGCCCGAACGCGGCGGTCGCCTTGTAGATCGGCCGGCGGAGGTTCAGCGTCTCGATGATGCCCTTGGGCGTCAGCTTGAAGTGCTCGCGGATGAGGGCGACGATCCGGCTCTCGGGGATCTTGCCGGTTCCGTACGTCTCGACGTGCACCGAGACCGGATCCGCCACGCCGATGGCGTAGGCGAGCTGGATCAGCGCCCGCTCGGCGATCCCGGCCGCCACGACGTTTTTCGCGATGTAGCGCGCCATGTACGCGGCCGAACGATCGACCTTCGTCGGGTCCTTCCCCGAGAAAGCGCCGCCGCCGTGCGGGGCGCTGCCGCCGTAGGTGTCGACGATGATCTTGCGGCCGGTCAGCCCCGTGTCGCCCTGGGGGCCCCCGATGACGAAGCGGCCCGTCGGGTTGACGTGGTACTTGGTTTCCGGCGTCAGCAGCGAAGCCGGGATGACCGGCTTCACGACTTCCTCGATGATCGCTTCCTTGAGAGCGGCGTGCTTGATCGCCTCGGCGTGCTGGGTCGAGACGACGACGGTCTCGACGCGGATCGGCCGAGAGCCGTCGTATTCGACCGTGACCTGCGACTTGCCGTCGGGCCGGAGGAAGTCGAGCTCCGCCTTTCGGCGCGCCTCCGACAGGCGCTGCACGAGCCGGTGCGCGAGGGTGAGCGGGAGTGGCATCAGCTCCTCGGTCTCGCGGACCGCGTAGCCGAACATCATGCCCTGGTCGCCCGCGCCACCCGTGTCGACGCCCTGGGCGATGTCGGCCGACTGCGGGTCGATGGCGTTGATGACCGCGCAGGTCTCGTAATCGAAACCGAACTTGGCGCGGGTGTAGCCGATCTCCTTGATCGTCTGGCGCACGATCGACGGCAGGTCGACGTACGTCTTGGTCGAGATCTCGCCGGCGATGAACGCGAGGCCCGTCGTCACGAGCGTCTCGCAGGCCACGCGCCCGGTCGGGTCGTCGCGCAGGACCGCGTCGAGGACGGCGTCCGAGATCTGGTCGGCGATCTTGTCCGGATGCCCTTCGGTCACCGACTCCGAGGTAAAGAAGTGCCTGCCGGTCTGGAGCATGGAATCGACTCCTTTAGCGCGTGTTGGGAACGCGAATCAGAACCGCGGAGACTAGCACTTCCGGCCCGAGGCGTCAACGCATCCCGAAGAAAAAGAACACGTTACGACCGTAGGGGCGCCGCTCCAGAAGCGTCAGCCCGGGTACATCGGGGGCCTCGCCGCCGGTGTCCCGCTGGAGGACCAGAAGCCCGCTCGGGGCGAGCACGGCGGCCGCAGGACGCAGGTCCGGCGCGTCGCCGTAGGGCGGGTCGGCGAAGACGACGCCGAATCGCTCGCCGCGCCGCCCGAGACGATCGAGCGCCTCGTCCGCGGAGGTTTCCACGATCTCGATCTCGCCGGGACTCGCGCCGATCCGGGCCGCCGACTGCCGCAGGGGCTCCCCTTCCGTGTCGACGAGCGCCGCGAACGCCGCGCCCCGCGAGACGGCCTCGAAGCCCACGGCGCCGGTGCCCGCGTAAAGGTCGAGCACCCGGGCGCCGGCGACGCGCCCGCCGAGGATGCTGAACAGGGCCGCGCGGGCGCGGCTCGATGTCGGACGCGCGGCGGGGCCGCCCTCGAGGCGTCGTCCCTTCCAGCGGCCCGCGAGAATACGGACAGCGGCCCTCACCGCGGCGGCTCGGGCGGCGCAAACTGGTAGCGCAGCTCCTCGACCTTGATCCACTGCGAGTAGGGCTCCTCGACGCCTTCGACCTCGACGTACCCCGTGGCCTTCTCGAGGATCGCGACGCGGAAGAGCCGCCCGTCGAAGCGGCGCAGGAGCGTCCCGGGAGGCAGGACCTCCACCGAAAACCGCGTCACCGGCGCGAGCGGCGACAGGAAGATCTCGCGCAGGCCCTGGAGCGCCGACCGGAGCGAGGACGAAGCGGGGTCGGCGGCCGACAGGTCGTCGAATCGGATCGCCTTCCGGCTGCCGTCGGCGCGCGCCAGGGTGACCGCCGATTCCGCGGCGAGCTCGCCCGCGAGGCCCGTGCGCAGGTCCGCGGGAAGGTTCCAGAAGTCCTTCTGGACGAAGAACTCGTCGCAGTAGAACCGGCGGGCGCCGTCGTCGAGCCGCTCCCGCTTGACCACGGCCTTCTCGGCGCGCTGCGTCTTCCAGACGAGGACGCCGTCGCGAAAGAGCGTGAGGCGGTCGAACCCCTCGGAGGACTGGCGAACCCACTCGGCGCAGAAGGTCGGTCCCGAGATGGCGGGCGTCACCGTCGGCGTCGGGGGAGCGGCGAAGAGAAGAAGAAACGCGATCAACTAAGCCCCTCGGCGCGCGGCGCGCACCGCGAACGCGAGCGCCTCTTCCGGGCTCAACCGCTCTTCGGCGATCGCCGCCCGCGTGAGCGCGAGGGCGCGCCCGATCGCCGGACCGGGGGGAACACCGGCGGCAATCAGGTCGGCGCCGCCAACGGGGAGGTCTCCGGGGACGCCGCGGACCCCGGTGCGCAGAGCGCGGCTGTCCGCCCGCGACAGGCCGAGTTTCGAAACGAGGTCGTCGATCTCGGGCTCGGTCGCCGTCCCCATCCACGCCGAAAGGTAGCAGAGCCAGTCGGCGCTCGGGCTCTCGCGGCGGACCCGCGCGGCGGCGCCCGCGCGCGAAAGCGTGGAATGGAGGGCCGCCGCGACGCCCAGGCGCCGGAGAAGCGCGATGGCGCGGGCGCGCTCCGGCTCCTCGAGGATCAGCCGCAGTTCCCGCCGCCGTCGATCCGCGGAAATCCGGCCGAGCGCGCCTCCCTGCACCGCCGCGACGAGAGCCCTTCGCGTCGCGGGGGCCAGACGGAAATCGAGGCGCGCCGCGTACCGAACGGCCCGGAAGACGCGCGTCGGGTCGTCGAGAAACGACTGCGGGTGGAGAGTCCGGACGAGGCGGCGGCGCAGGTCGCCGCGCCCTCCGAAGGGGTCGATCAGCGTGGGGCGCCTCGCGAGATCGAGGGCCATCGCGTGGATGGTGAAGTCGCGCCGGCCGAGGTCCTCCTCGATCGAGACGCCGCTCTCGACCGACGGCAGCGCTCCCGAGGCGGCGTAGCGCTCGCGGCGCGTCGTCGCGACGTCGAGCCTCTCGCCGCCGGGAAGCTCCAGCGTCGCGGTGCCGAAGCGCTCGTGGACCCGCACGTCGGCCCCGAGGCGGCGTCCGAGGGCCTTCGCGAAGGCGGCGCCGTCCCCTTCGAGGGCGAGGTCGAGGTCCGCGACCGGGCGTCCGAGGAGCAGGTCCCGCACCGCGCCGCCGGCGAGGAAGGCGCGCTCGCCTCGCTCCCGGGCGACCGCGCGCGCGCCGTCCAGCCGGCCCCGCTCGCGCGGCGTCAACCCCGCGAGCGAGGGCTCGCGGAGCCGGCGGAGTCGCGCGCCGCTCCTAGAAGACGTACTCGACCGACCCCTCGCCCGCGAGCGCCTGGATCTCGCTCGTCAGGCGTGCGGACGGCGCGATCCGCATCGAGTCCGCGGCCTTCAGCGTCGCCTCGAATTCGCCCGGCCGGACCAGGCGGATCGACACCGGCGTCGTCCCGGGGTGCGAGCGCAGCCGCTCCTGGAGGCGCGTGAGCACGTTCTCGTCGGCGAAGGCGAGATTGACGCGGATGGCGAGCTCGCGGGCGCGGCGCTCTCGGATTCCCTCGAGGGGCGAGAGCTCCTGGATCGTCAGCTCGAGAGAACCCCCGGACTCCCGGACCACCGCCACCGCGAGCACCGGAAGGTCTTCCCGGACCCAGCCCTGCACCTTCTCGTACAGGCTCGCGAAGACGGCGATCGGCACGCTGCCGCTGGTGTCCTCGAGGACGGCCTTGAGCATCGTCTTGCCTTCGTTCATGCCCTTCTTGATCTTCTGCTTCTTGAACGCGGCGAGGACGCCCGCGATGCGCACCGACTGCTCCACGCGCGTTCCGAGATCGGCGACGCGAACGTCGGCGAAGCGGTCGATCTCGGCCGAAAAACGCGTCAGCGGGTGCCCGGTGACGTAGAACCCGAGCGTGTCCTTCTCCCCTTTGAGCTTCTCGTCGAGCGGCCCCTCCGGCAGGTCCGGAAACTCGTCGGCCGGCGGCCCCTCTTCCTCCCCCGACGCCTTCGCGAACAGGCTCGACTGGCCGAGCTCGGCCTCCTCGCGCATCCGCGCCGCCTGGGAGAGGACGCGCTCGCTCGCTCCCGCCAGCGTGGCGCGGTTGCGCCCGAGCGAGTCGAAGGCACCCGCCGCGATCAGCGCGTCGAGCGCGCGCTTGTTGACGAGGCGCGTGTCGAGCCGGCGGGCGAAGTCGGTGAAGGAGGCGTACGGGCGGCGGCGCCTCTCCTCGATCATCGCGCGGGCGGCCGCCTCGCCGACGCCCTTGATCGCGGCGAGGCCGAAACGGATCGCCCCCCCGACGGCGGCGAAGCTCGTGGCCGACTCGTTGATGTCGGGCGGCAGAACGGGGATCCCGCTCTCCTGGCAGTCGCCGAGCACCTTGACGATGCCGTCGGTCGAGCCGATCTCGGAGGAGAGGTTGGCGGCCATGAAGTCGACCGGGTAGTGCGCCTTCAGGTAGGCCGTCTTGTAGGCGACGAGCGCGTAGGCCACGGCGTGGGACTTGTTGAACCCGTACCGCGCGAAGGGCTCGATCAGCGTCCAGAGCTCCTGGGCCTTCTTCTTCGGCGTCCCGTGCTCGACGGAACGGCGGATGAACTTCTCGCCCTCGGCCACCATGATCTCGCGCTTCTTCTTGCCGATCGCCTTGCGCAGCAGGTCGGCCTCGGCGAGCGAATAGCCCGCGACGTGCTGCGCGATGCGCATGACCTGCTCCTGGTAGACGAGGATCCCGAGCGTCTCCGCGAGGATCGGCTCGAGCTCCGGAAGCGGATAGGTGACGCGCCCGCCGGCGCGCCGGCGCACGTAGTCCTCGACCGTGCCCGCATCGAGGGCGCCGGGCCGGTAGAGGGCGTTGAGGGCCGCGAGGTCGGGGAAGACGCGCGGCTTGGCCCGGCGCAGGAGGTCGCGCATGCCGCCCGAGTCGAACTGAAAGACGCAGGCGGTTCGGCCCGAACGGAAGAGCTCGTAGGTCGGCTCGTCGTCGAGCGGCAGGTGGTCGACGTCGATCTCGACGCCCAGCCGCTCCTTCACCGCCGCGGCCGTCGCCTCGATGACGTCGAGCGTGATCAAGCCGAGGAAGTCGATCTTGAGAAGACCCATCTTCTCGACCGCCGTCATGTCGAACTGGGTCGTGATTTCGTCCTTGCTGGTCCGGTACAGCGGCAGGTATTCGATGATCGGCCGCGGCGCGATCACGACCCCCGCGGCGTGGATGCCGGCGTGCCGGGACAGCCCTTCCAGGCGCTCGGCGATCCGGACGACCTTGGCGACCGACTCGTCGGCGGCCATCGCTTCCTTCAACCCCGGCGAATCGCGGAAGGCGCGCTCGAACGTGACGTCCGGGCCGTCGGGCACGAGCTTGGCGATGCGGTCCCCGATCGCGACGGGGAGCGAGAGCACGCGGGCGACGTCGCGGACGGCGAGCTTCGGCTTGAGCTGCGAGAACGTCACGATCTGGGCGACGTTCTCGCGGCCGTACTTGCGCGTCACGTAGTCGATGACCTCCGAGCGCCGAGCCTGACAGAAGTCGATGTCGATGTCGGGCATGGAGATGCGCTCGGGGTTCAGGAAGCGCTCGAAGAGCAGGTCGTACTTCAGCGGGTCGATCTCCGTGATCCGGAGCGCCCACGACACGATCGAGCCGGCGGCGCTGCCGCGGCCCGGCCCGACGGCGATGCCCTGCTCGCGGGCGTGGCGGATGAAGTCCGAGACGATCAGGAAATACGACGGGAATCCCATCCGCTCGATCACGCCCATCTCGTAGGCGAGTCGCTCGCGGTACTTCTCGGCCGGGATCGCGGCCGCGTCGGCCGCCGAGAGCTCGGTCAGCCGGCGCTCGAGCCCTTCGGCGGCGAGGTCGCGGAAGTGCTCGGCCGGCGGCCGGCCTCCCGGCGCCGAGAACGTCGGCAGGTGCAGCCCTTCGGTGTCGAAGGAGACCGCGCAACGCTCCGCGATCGCGACGGTGTTCGACACGGCCTCGGCGCTCCAGGAGCGGAAACGCGCCTTCATCTCGTCCGGGTTCTTGACGTAGAACTCGTCGTTGTAAAACCGCATCCGGCGCTCGTCCTCGAGCGTCTTGCCCATCCCGATGCAGAGCAGGACCTCGTGCGGGAACGCGTCGTCGCGGCGCAGGTAGTGGCTGTCGTTCGTCGCCACGGCGGGCGCGCCGGTCTCCTTCGAGAGCCGGAGAAGGTCCGGGACGATCGCCGTTTGCTGCGGCAGGCCGTGGTCCATGATCTCGACGAAGAAGTTGCCCTTCCCGAAGATGTCCTGGTACTCGAGAAAAGCGGCCTTCGCCGCCCCGTAGTTGCCCCGCGAGAGCGCCCCGGCGACCTCGCCCTTGAGGCAGCCCGAGAGGCCGATCAGGCCTTCCGCGTGCTCGCGCAGGAGCTCCTTGTCCATGCGGGGCCGGTGATAGAAGCCCGTCAGATAGGCCTCGGAGACCAGCCGCACGAGGTTCTGGTATCCCTTCGGCGTCGCCGCGAGCAGGGTCAGGTGATAGGCGTAGCCCTCCCCCGACTCGCTCGCGGCCTGCGCCTCGCGGTTGCGCCGGTCCGACGGCGCGATGTAGGCCTCGACGCCGATGATCGGCCGCACGCCCTGCTGCAGCGCTTCGTGAAAAAAGTGGAAGGCGCCGAACATGTTGCCGTGGTCGGTGACGGCCACCGCCGGCATGCCGAGCTCGGCCACGCGCCGGCACAACTCGGGCAGCTTGTTCGCGCCGTCGAGCAGGGAGTACTGGCTGTGGAGGTGAAGGTGGACGAAGTCGCCGGGCATCGAAGCCGGATTCTACTTCTTCTCCTTCGGCGGCGATTGCCGCTCGCGTCAAAGATGATAGAACCGCGGCGTCATGCACGCCCTCGCCGGTGCGCTCCTCTTCGCGACGGCGGCTTCGCTCGCTCCGGGCGCGCCGGCGCCCGTCGGCGAAGACGCCGTGTGGTCGCCGCCCGCCGGATTCCAAGAGTCGATGCGCGCCGCCTGCAAGGGGAAGTCCGGTGACGCGCTGGGCGCCTGCTTCGCCGCCGAGATGAAGAACGCGGGCGCGCCGCCCGCGGCGCTCGCCTTCACGCGGCGCACGGACAACCAGGGATACCTGCGGCTCTTCGTCGGCGGCGGAAGGGTCGGCGTCGCGTGCGCGACGTATCCGTTTCGCGCCAACGAAAACGACGTCTGCTTCCTCGTCAACGGATCGCCGCCGATGCTCGACGTCGACGACCCCAGGAACCAGGACCGGCCGGCTCTCGCGCTCAACGTCGGGTACCAGGCCCTCCAGAAGAAGTACCCGAACCTCGCGATCTTCCCCGGCGACCGCGGCGGCGCTCCCGCGATCCAGGGACAGCCCCGGCGCGAGGGCGGCCAGGAGTTCATCGTCGAATACTTCCTGCAGGACGGCTGCCACGCCTGCGCCCGGATCGCGCAGATGCGCCTGGCTTTCAACTTCGACACGGCCGGTAAGTTCGAGGGTTCCCGGCTCCGCACGATTCGAGTGCTGAAGCGCTGACGCCGCCGCCCATGGGCCTGCGCCGCGAGCTCGGGACCTTCGACGCGACCATGGTCGTCGTCGGCGGCATCATCGGGGCGGGAATCTTCATCAACCCCTACCTCGTGGCGGAGCGCCTTCCGACCGCCGCGTGGATCCTCGCGGCCTGGTCCTTCGGCGGCCTGGTGGCGCTGGCGGGAGCCTTCGCCTTCGCCGAGCTCGCCGCCCTCTACCCGACGGCCGGAGGCGAATACGCCTACCTGCGGGAGGCCTATCACCCCGCGGTGGCGTTTCTGTTCGGCTGGGCCTCGCTGGTGATGATCCAGGGAGGCGGGCTCGCCGCGGTCGGCGTGACCTTCGCTCAGTACGTCCTCCGGTTCGCCGGCGTGGCCGCCGATCCCCGGCCCCTGGCGAGCGCCGCCGTCATCCTCGTCGCTCTCGTCAACTACGCGGGCGTCAAACCGGGAAGCCGGCTGCTCAACGTCCTCGTGCTCCTGAAGATCGGCGCGCTCGCGGCGCTCATCCTCGGCGGCCTCTTCCTGTTCCGCGGCGCGCCGCCGCCCCCCGCGATCGCCGACATCCCCCGCCCGAGCGCCACCGTGCTCGCTTTCGGCGCGGCCCTCGTGCCGATCCTCTTCTCCTACGGCGGCTGGCAGAGCGCGAACACGCTGGCCGAGGAGATCCGGGAGCCCCGGCGGACGCTGCCGCGTGCGCTCTTGGCGGGCACGCTCGTGGTCCTCGCGATCTATCTCCTCGTCAACGCCGTTTACCTCGCCACGCTCGGCCGCGACGGCCTCGCGTCGACCGCGACGCCGGCGGCCGACGCGGCGCGGCGCCTCTTCGGCGGCGGCGTGGACCGGTGGCTCGCGGCGGCGATCGCGATCTCCGCCTTCGGCTTCATGAACCTGACGCTGCTCGGCCCGACGCGGATCTCCTACGCCATGTCCCGCGACGGCGTCTTCTGGCCCGGGCTCGCCCGGCTCCATCCCCGGTTCGGGACCCCGCACCGCGCGATCCTCCTGCAGGCGCTGTGGGCCATCGTGCTGCTCTGGACCGGCACCTACGGCGGCCTCGTGGACTCGGTCGTCTTCGCGGACTGGATCTTCTTCGGGTTGACGGTCGCGAGCGTCCTGTTCCTGCGCCGCCGGGTGCCTCCCGACGAGCGCCCGCCCGGCGCGTATCTCTCGCCGGGCTACCCGGTCTTGCCGCTCCTCTTCCTCGCGGCGTGCGTGCTGGTCCTCGCCGGCGTCGTGCGCTCCAACCCGGTGCGCTCCGGGATCGGCACGCTGCTGCTCCTGGCGGGCCTGCCCCTCTACGTCGCTTTTTCGGGCCGCGCGCGGGCGGCCGGGAGCCGGATCTCGTGACGCGAAGCCGCGCCCCGTACATGGAGTGGGCGAAGAGCCGCCCGAAGCCCGCCGTGGACCTCGCGGGGAGCAACCTCGCCGCCTGCTCGCTCGAGGATCTTCCCGGGTCCCGGGAAGCGCTCGACCTCGCGGGCGAAAGCCCGGACGGCTACGCCCCTCTGGTCGCCGCGATCGCCGCGCGGCACGGCGTCGCTCCCGACCGCGTCGCGACGGCGACGGGCTGCTCCGGGGCCAATTTTTTCGCGTGCGCGGCGCTGCTCGAGCCCGGCGACGAGGTGCTCGTCGAGAGCCCCTTCTACGACCCCCTGCCGGCGGCCGCCCGTCTCCTCGGTGCGGAGGCCCGGACGTTCGCGCGCCGCTTCGAAAACGCCTGGAGGCTCGACGCGGACGCCGTGGCCGCCGCCCTCACGCCGCGCACGCGAATGATCCTCGTCTCCAACCCCCACAATCCGACGGGAACGCTGGCACCGCAAGCCGACATCGCCGCCCTGGGCGCGCTCGCGGCCGCGCGCGGAATCACGGTGCTCGTCGACGAGGTGTACCGCGACACGGTGCTCGTCGACCGGCCGCCCCCGGCGACGACGGTCTCGGACACGTTCGTGTCGACGAGCAGCCTCACGAAGGCGTACGGCCTGGCCTCGCTCCGTTGCGGCTGGGCGATCGCCTCCCCCGACCTCGTCCGCCGGATGCGGCGCGTGCGGGACGTCGTCGACGTTTGGGCTCCGATTCCCTCGGACCGGCTCTCCGTCGTGGCGTTCCAGAATCTCGACGCGCTCGCCGCCCGCGCCCGGGCGCTGATCGAGGCCAACGGCCAACTCGTCCGCGCCTGGCTCGCCGGGCGCTCCGAGCTCCTCTGCGCCCCCTTCCACTCGACGCTCGCGTTCCCTCGCTTCCGCGACGCCCGGGCGGCCGAGTCGTTCCCGGAGCGTCTCCTGGCGGCCACGGGCACGGCGGTCGCGCCGGGCCGCTTCTTCGGGGCGCCCGAGCACTTTCGCCTCGCCTTCGGCGGCCCGACCGACACCGTCACGGAAGGACTGGCATCGATTTCCCGATTCCTGGACGCCCGGAGCGCTTGACAAGCCGGGAGGCGCGTCCTACGGTTTCGCTTTCTCTCCCGTCGGCTCATTCCGAGGAGGTGCCCATGGCGGACGACAAGCCGAGCAGCGGTCCGGATTTCACGCAGTGGCACGAGGTCAAGAGCGGCGAAACGCTGTCGAAAATCGCCCAGCAATACTACGGAGAGGCTCGCCTCTACACCAAGATCTTCGAAGCGAACAAGGACGTCCTGAAGGACCCCAACGTGATTCGCGTCGGCCAGAAGCTGCGGATTCCGTAGCCCCACGAGCGTTCGATAAAGAGGAGGAAGAAGCGATGTTGAAGAATTCCTGGAGGATTGCCCTCGCGGTCGTCTGCGCCGCGGCGCTCGCCTGCAACAGCGGCAAGGCGCCCGCCGAAGCCGCCATGAAGCTCGCCGAAGAAGCCGTCAACGGCGCGGCCGCCGAGGCGCAGAAGCTCGTCCCGGACGACTTCAAGTCGCTCTCGGACGATCTCGCGGCGGCCAAGGACCAGATGGCCAAGGGCGACTACAAGGCGGCCCTGGCCTCGGCCAGCTCCATTCAGCAGAAGGCCACCGACGTCCTGGCCAAGGCGAAGGCCAAGAAGGACGAGCTGACGAAGACGTGGAACGACCTCTCGGGCAGCGTTCCGAAGATGGTCGAGGCGGTCAAGAGCCGCGTCGACATCCTGTCGCAGTCGAAGAAGCTCCCGAAGGGGCTCGACGCGAGCCAGCTCGCCTCCGCCAAGGACGCGCTCGCGGGCGCGACGTCGGCGTGGGACGAGGCTCAGAACGCGTTCAAGTCCAGCAACTGGAGCGACGCCATCGCCAAGGCGACGGCGGCGAAGGACAAGGCCACCGCGGCCCTGTCGGCGCTCGGCATGTCGGGTGACGCGGGAGCGGCCCCGGGCAAGTAGAGCTCCGCCGACCGATTCCCCGAGGGCCCGCGACGGCGGGCCCTCTTCGTTTCAGGAGCGCTCGTTCTTCGGGCCGACCCCGCCCCGGGTCACTCCCACTCGATGGTGGCGGGAGGCTTCGACGTGACGTCGTAGACGACGCGGTTGATCCCGCGGACGCTGCCGACGACGCGGCTGGCGATCGCGTCGAGCACGTCGTGGGGCATCCGGTACCAGTCGGCGGTCATGAAGTCCGTCGTCTGCACCGCCCGCACCGCGAGGACGTTCTCGTGTGTTCGCCCGTCGCCCATGACGCCGACCGTCTTGACGGGGAGGAGTACGGCGAACGCCTGCGAGATCGCATCGTAGAGCCCCGCGCGGCGGATCTCCTCGAGCACGATCGCGTCGGCCTTCTGGAGAACGGCCACGCGCTCGGCCGTCACCTCGCCCGGAATCCGCACGGCGAGGCCCGGCCCGGGGAACGGGTGCCGGGCGAGGAAATCGCGCGGGAGACCGAGCTCGGCGCCGAGGAGCCGGACCTCGTCCTTGAAGAGCTCGCGCACGGGCTCGATCAGCTCGAACCCGAGCCGCTCGGGCAGGCCGCCGACGTTGTGGTGCGTCTTGATGACCGCCGAGGGGCCCTTGATCGACACGGACTCGATGACGTCCGGATAGAGCGTCCCCTGGGCGAGGTACCGCGCGTCCGGGATCCCGCGCGCCTCCGCTTCGAAGACGTCGATGAAAGTCTTCCCGATGATCTTGCGCTTCTGCTCGGGGTCCGTCACCCCGGCGAGCCTCGAGAGGAACAGGTCCGACGCGTCCACGGCGTGCACCGCGATGCCGAGGTGGCGGAAGGCCTCGACGACCTGATCCTTCTCGTGCAGCCGCATCAGCCCGTGGTCCACGAGAATCGGATGGACGCGGTTGCCGAGGGCCTCGCGCAGCAGGATTGCCGTCACCGACGAGTCGACGCCGCCCGAGAGGGCGCAGATCACGGCGCCCGAGGGCGCCTGCTTCCGGATCGCGGCCACCTTTTCGTGCCGGAAGCCTTCCATCGTCCAGTCGGGCGTCACGCGGCAGATCTTGAACAGGAAGTTCTCGAGGATCTCGGTCCCGTGGACCGTGTGGCGCACTTCCGGATGGAACTGGATCGCCCACACGGAGCGCTCGCGGTTCTCGAAGCCCGCCATCGGCGTCGTCGGCGTCGCGGCGATGCCCCGGAACCCGGGCGGCGGCGCGACGACCGAGTCGCCGTGGTTCATCCAGACCGTCTGCTCCGCGTCGAGGCCCGCAAAGAGCGGCGAGTCGGTCGCCAGCGTCGCGACCGCGCGGCCGTACTCGCGGCCCTCGTTGGCAACCCGGCCGCCCGCGGCCTGCGCGAGCCACTGCATCCCGTAGCAGAGGCCGAGGACCGGCACGCCGAGCGCCGTCGGATCGCCGGAAGGCTTCGGCGCGTCGGGCTCGTAGACGCTCTGGGGGCCGCCCGACAGAATGATCCCCGCCGGATTCCAGCGCCGGATCTCCTCGGCCGGCGCGTTCGGCGGGAGCACGACCGAGAAGACCCGCGCGTCGCGCACGCGCCGCGCGATCAGCTGCGTGTACTGTCCGCCGAAATCGAGGATGACGATGGACCGGGAGGCGCTCACGCGAGGCTCGCCTTCCAGAGAAGCGCCAGAGGCGCGGCCACGCCCGCGGCCGGCCCGAGCGCGACGACCGAGGCCGCGAAGGGCGCCAGCGCCGCGAGCATCGGCGCCACGAGGGAACCGGGCGCCTGCTTGAGCGCCTCGCGCTCCCCCACCCAGAGGAGCACGGCGCTCGCCGTCAGGAACACGGCCGGATACGCCGCGGAGAAGGCCCGGCCGTAGCGGGAGGCCTCGCGGCGCTTCTTTGCCCCGAAGAGCGACCTCTCGGCCAGGGTCACGCTCAGGATGAAGAGCAGCGCGAGGGCGTACGCCGGCGCAAAGAAGACGAGACCCTGCTCGAAGAACCGGCTCTCGGGGGCCGTCGGGGCATCGCCGGTCCACGCCTGGAAGAACGGATACACGCCGAAGCCCGGGTCGTCCCGCCCGTGCGTGAGCAGAAAGACGAGCACGTTCAGGAGAAAGGCGGAGGGAAGCAGAAGGGCGGCTTGCCGGAGGAACTTCACGTCCCGGGCGATTGTAGCCGATCTGCGAAAGCGCCCCGCTAGAATACGCGCACCGTGCCGCTGCGAAAATCGACGCGCGTCTGGTTCGTCGTCCTCGCCGTCGCCATCGCCGGGAGCGTCATCGCCGAACGCGCCTTCCCGGGCAGCGGTTGCTGGCACGTCGTCCTGCTCCTCGTCATCGCGCAGGCCGTTTGCATCCTGCTCTGGCGCGCCGGGACGGCCCTCTTCCGGTTGATCGTCCGCCGGCTGACGCTGCGCCTCGCCTTCTCGTATTTTCTGATCGGCATCGTGCCGATTCCGCTGCTGGCCGCCCTGCTGGGCCTTTCCGCCTACGTCGTCGGGAACCAGTTCATCGCGAGTCGCCTCCGCCGCGAGATCACGGCGGTCGGCGAAACGGCGGCGCGCACGGACGCGCGCCTGCCGGAGATCGCCGTGGGCGACGACGGCAAGATCACGGCCTCGAAGCTCGCCTGGCTTCCCGCGGGATCCGACGCGCCGTGGGCCGCCGGCCTCACGCGGCCCGGCTTTCTCGTCGAGGGCGAGAACGTCTGGCTCGCCGTCCGGAAGGGCCCGGGACGCGTCGTCCTGCTCGACCTGAGCGACCCGGCCGCGCCGTGGCTCGTTCAGCTCGCCGACGCCACCGGCTACGAGACGAGCGTGGACGTCGGCACGTCGGAGCAGGAGGGAACGAACTTCTCCGTCGACGCCGAGCCGCGCGAGGCGGGCGTCAGCGTCGCCGGAAAGAAGGTCAGGCCATCCGCCGACTCGGGTCGGCACCGGCCGACGGGCGCTCCGCCGCCGGAACGCGGGGTCCTGGGGGACTGGGTGCACGGCTTCTACCTCGAGACCGCGCTGAACGCGGTCGCCGAGAAGGCGCGCTCCGGCCGGAACGTCGCGCTGCTGATGGCCGTCACGTCGCCCCGCACCGTGGCGCGGCAGCTCTTCACGCAGGGCGTCGACGAAATCGCCGGCGTCTTCCGCGTGGCCTTCCTCGTCCTCGTCGGCATCGTGCTCGCCGTCTACGTCGTCGCGCTGGCCGTCGCCTTCGGCCTCGTCGGATCGATCGCGCGCACCGTCAACCGCCTGACCCGGGCGACCCGCGCGGTGTCCCGCGGCGACTTCTCCGTCCGCGTCAACTCCTCGTCGCCGGATCAGATCGGAGACCTCGCACGGTCCTTCGACACGATGGCCGCGTCGATCGAGGGCCTCCTCAAGGAAGCCGCCGACAAGGAGAGGCTCGAGAGCGAGATCGCGATCGCCAGCACGATCCAGCAGAAGCTCCTGCCGCCGCCGGAGGCCCGCCTCGAGGGCGTCTCGGTGCTCGCTCACTTCGCCCCGGTCGCCGAGATCGGCGGCGACTACTACGACTACCTGCCGATGCCCGACGGGCGCCTCGCCTTCGCGCTCGGCGACGTCTCGGGCCACGGCCTCCCCACCGGGCTGCTCGTTGCCATGGCCAAGGCCGCGCTGTCGTCGCTCGTGGAGGCCGGCCACTCGGGCGGCGAGCTCTTCGGGCGGTTGAACGAGCTGATCCACCGCTCGACGGATCCCCGCCGCTACATGACGCTGGCCGTGCTGGCCTACGATCCCCGCACGCGGCGCGGCACGCTGACCAACGCGGGCCAGCTCGCCCCCTACCGCGTCTCGGGCGCCGCCGTCGAGGCCTTGCCGCTCCCCTCCTTTCCCCTTGGCCTCTCTCCGGCGCGGACCTTCCCCTCGCGGGAGGAAACGTTCGCTCCCGGCGACCTCGTCGTCTTCTCCTCCGACGGCCTGATCGAGGCCGTCGACGCGACCGACGAGCCGTTCGGCTTCGAACGCTTCGAGAACGTGCTGCGCGTCCACGCCGCAGAGGGCGCGGCCGCGCTGCGCGCCGCGATCCTGGCGGCGGTCGCCGCTCATTCCGGGAACCGTCCCGCCGACGACGATCGCACGCTGTTGATCGTGACGCTCGACGAGCGGCCCGACGGCGGGGCTGCGATAGAGTCGCCCCAACCTTCGGAGTGAGAATGCGAAACGCCGTCTGCGCCGTCCTCGGTGGAATGCTGGCTTCTCTGGCCCTCGCCCAGACCTCGCCCTTCGTCCCGGAGAACGTCGACCGCGCGCTCGCGAACGAAGTCTCGGGCGACCGCGCCTTCGAGTTCGAGCGCCTCTCCACGCAGTGGCACAAGCCGTCGGGCTCGGAAGGATTCTTCGCCGTCGCGGCCCTCGTCGAGGAGCGCGCGCGCGCGGCAGGGCTCGCCGACGTGCGGCGCATCGACCAGGTCGGGCTCACGGCGTCGTGGACCCCGAAGCGCGCCGAGGCGTGGCTGCTCGAAGGGACCGCCGCGTCGCCGAAGGAGACTCTGCTCGGCTCGTTTGCCGACGCGAAGACCTCGATCGCGGACTACTCCCGCCCGGCGGACGTCACGGCCGAGCTCGTGGACGTCGGCTCCGGCGAAAGGGCCTCCGACTACGCCGGCAAGGACGTCCGGGGCAAGATCGTCCTCGCGTTCGGAAACATCGGCGCCGTGATGGACCAGGCGGTCTGGACGCGCGGCGCGGCGGGGATCCTGTCCTGGAACGCCTCACGCTTGAACGCGCTCGCCGAGCACCCCGACCAGATCGCCTGGGCCGGCGTTCCCGAGGACGACGGCCCGCACGGCGAGAAGACGACGTTCGCGTTCGTGATCTCGGCGCGGCAGGGCAAGGCCCTCGTGGACCGGCTGGCCGGCGAGAGCTCCCGACGCTGGGGCGCCGGCGACGCGAAGAAATCCGAGGCCCTCCGCGTGCGCGTCGTCGTCGAGTCGGCGACCCTCCCGGAAAAGAAGACGGCCATGATCGAGGCGCGCATTCCCGGCACCGACCCCTCGCTTCCCGAGGTCGTCCTGACGAGCCACCTCCAGGAGAACATCTCGGCCAACGACAATCAGTCGGGGGTCGCCAGCATGCTCGAGATCGGGCGCGCGCTGACGAAGCTCATCGGCGAGGGCAAGGTGGCGCGGCCCCGCCGCGGGATCCGCTTCTGGTGGTGCGACGAGATCTATTCGGAGTATCGCTACTTCGCGGATCACCCGGGCGAGGAAAAGAAGGTCCTCGCCAACCTGAACCAGGACATGGTCGGCGCGAAGCAGTCCGACGGGTCGCGCACCGAATTCATGGCGCGGACGCCCTGGTGGCGGCCGTCCTACCTCTCGGACGTGCAGGAGAGCGTGCTCGACATGGTCGTGCACGGCAACAACGCGTACCTCGCGGCCTGGGCCTCCGGGTCGATTCCGCCCGGGATCGCCTTCTCGAAGCCCCTCTTTTCCGTCCGCGGCACGCGCGAGCCGTATCACGCGAAGGCCGTCCCCTACTTCGACTCGACCGACCACATGGTGTTCAACGACTCCTGGGTCGGCGTCCCCGGGACGACGCTCACGAACTGGCCCGACGAGTACATCCACTCTTCCGACGACGACCTGTGGCAGGTCGACCCGACGCAGTTGAAGCGCAACGCCTTCGTCGTCGCCGCGACGGCCTGGTGGCTGGCCAGCGCCGGCGAAGCCGAAGCCGGCTGGCTCGCCGACTACGTCGCCTCGCGCGGAGCCGCACGGCTGGCCCGCGACCGCGCCACGGCGCAGAACTGGGTGCGCGAAGGCGAAGGCTCCGAGACCGACCGGCGCCGCGCCGCCAACGAGCTCGTCACCGTCGGCCTCACCAAGGAAGTCGCCGCCGTCGAGTCCACCCGCACGCTCGGCGCGTCGGAGGCGGCCCGGTCGCGCGCCGTCGCGTCCCTGCGCGCCGCCGCGGCGCCTCTCGCGGACGGCCTCTCGAGCCCGGCGACTCCGGATCCCGCGCTCGCTCGCCTCGCCGGCCGCACCCCGCGCCGCGCCGTTTCAACGCTTTCCGCGTGGATGGCTCTCGAGCACGAAACCGGCCTCAAGCGCGCGGTCCAGGCGCGGGCCGACCGCGAGGCGAAGGAGAAGGACGAAGAAGCCCGCCGGTCCGGACGCGCCCGGAAGGGCGCGGCCGCTCCTCCAGCCGCCGACGACGGCGAGAAGCTCTCGCCGCTCATGGAGGCGGCGGTCATGAACCGCGTGGACGGCAAGACGAACGCGGCCGACATTTCCCGCGCGGTGTGCGCGGAGGCGCTCTCCGCCGGCTGGTGGTACTACGGGAAGACGACGCCGGAGCTCGTCGAGAAGTTCCTCACCCGGCAGGTGAAGGACGGGTTGCTCGCCTGGTAGGCGCGTGAACCGGACGCCTTCGTCCTACTTCCAGTGCCCCGGCCGCCAGTACCAGCCGCTCGGCGTGCTCTTCCAGTGGCCCGGAATCCACACCGCGCCCGGCCGCGGCGGCATCAGCCACCGGCCGGGGACCCAGACGTACGCCCCGCCGTGCCACTTGTAGTAGCCGCCGGTCCAGACGTAGCCCGCTCCCGGAGCGACGACCTTGACCTCGACCTTCGGCGCCGGCGGCGCGATCTTCACGTAGACGGGAACAGCCTTTGCCGCGGCGGCGCCGAGGACACCCGCCAGCGCGACCGCGGCCAGAAAACGACGACGCATGGTTTCGCCTCCTCTCGTTGGACGACGCCTCCAGCATAAGGTTGACGTCAAATCTGGCCGTGGACGACGCTCGCCAGCGTGGCCCTGTCGACGTTTCCCCCCGAAAGGACGACCCCGACTCGGCGTCCCGCGAGCCGATCACCGAGCGCGAAGAGGCCCGCCAGACCGGCGGCGCCCGCCCCTTCGGCGAGGTTGTGCGTCGTGCGCAGCAAGAGGCGCATGGCCTCGGCGATCTCGCCGTCGGAGACCTTGACGAAATCCCGAAGGCCTTCGCGAAGCGCCTCGAACGTCGCGGGATACGTGCTCCGCGTCGCCAGGCCATCCGCGATCGTCCTGGCCGAAGCCGTCGTGCGGGGATGCCCCTCGTGCCACGAGTCGTGCGCGGCGCTCGCCCCGGCCGCCTGCACCCCGTACACCTCGAGCGACGGCTTCAGCGTCCGCGCGACCGTCATCCCGCCGACCGCCTGGGAGCCGCCGCCGATCGCGTAGACGATCGCCTCGAGCTCCGGCCGCTCGCGCAGCATCTCGAGAGTCAGCGTCGCCGCGCCCGCGATCACGCCCCGGTCGTTCGTCGAATGGACGAACGTCATGCCCCGCTCGCGGACGAGCCTCTCCGCGACGAGAACCGACGCGTCGTAATCGGGGCCTTCTTCGACGAGCTCCGCCCCGTAGCCGACAATCCCCGCGTTCTTCTCCGGGTTGTTGCCGACCGGCACGCAGATCGCCACGCGGACGCCGAGGAGCTCGCCGGCCAGGGCCAAGCCGAGGCCGTGGTTCCCGCGCGTGGCCGCGACGACGCCGCGCCGCCGCTCCGCGTCCGACAGGAGCGTCATGGCCGAGAGCGCGTTGCGGACCTTGAACGAGTTGGTCGGGGCGTGGTTCTCGTGCTTGACCCAGACCCCGATGCCCCGCCCGACCTCGCCGTCGAGCGGGGCGTACCGGCGCAGCGGCGTCGGCGCGACGTGGGGGCGGATCCGGCGCTCGGCCGCGAGAACATCCGCGAAACGGATGGGCCACGGGTCCCGCGGCGCCTCGACGCTCGCCATGATCCGTGAAACTATCCCGCTCACGCGATGCCCCCCAAGCGAAAAAAGAAGGCCGAGCCCCGCTCGCGCGGTTTGACGGGCGCCGAGGTCCGGGGGGAGAAACCGCCGGCGACGGCGGCGGCTCTCGCCGAGGCGATCCGCGAGGACGGCGGCGAGCCGCTCGCCGTCTACCGCGACCCGCTCGGCGGCCACTGGCAGATCCTCGCGGCGCTTCCGATCGAAGCCGTCGACCCGACGCCCTTCCAGCGCGACCTCTCGGACACCCACGTCAAACGGCTGACGGCGGTGCTCGAAGCGCTCGACCGATTCCTCGACCCGATCATCACCGTCCGCACGCCCGAGGGCCGCTACTGGACGCCCAACGGCAATCACCGTCTCGCCTCGATGCGCGGTCTCGGCGCGCGCACGGTCATGGCCCTCGTCCTGACCGAGCCCGAGGTCGCGTACAAGATCCTGGCGCTCAACACGGAGAAGGCGCACAACCTGCGGGAGAAGGCCCTCGAGGTGATCCGCATGGCGCGCGACCTCGCGCCCCGCGGCGATCAGACCGAGAAGGACTACGCGCTCGAGTTCGAGGAGCCGGCATTCCTGACGCTGGGCGTCTGCTACGAGAAGAACGGCCGGTTCGCCGGAGGCGCGTACCACGCGCTCCTGAAGCGGCTGGACGAGTTCGTCGGCAAACCGCTCGTCGAGGCGCTGGGCATTCGCGAGGAGCGCGCCGCGGCGCTCCTGGAGCTCGACCAGGCGGTCGCCGCGGCGATGGCGGCGCTGAAGGAGCGCGGCTTCGAGAGCCCCTACCTGCGCCCGTTCGTCATCGCCCGCATCAACCCGATCCGGTTCCACAAGGGCGCCCCGCCCGATTTCGACGAGACGATCGCGAAGATGCTGGCCGCGGCCCGCAAGTTCAAGGCGGAAGGCGTCAAGCCCGAGCAGCTGGCCCGCGCGGGCGGCGCCCCGGAGGAGTGACACGACGGAGGTTGCCATGCGCGGCCCGCTTCTATCCGGACTGGCCCTGACCCTCGCGCTCGTCTCGACCGCCGGCGCCGCGCCGCCCGAGGCCAAGGCGCCGGACCTCGCGACCGCGAAGGTCATCGACCTGACGCACCCGTTCGACGCGCACACCATCTACTGGCCGACCTCGCCGTCGGCCTTCGAGCTGAAATCCCTCGCGTACGGCCTGACGCCGGGCGGATGGTTCTATGCGTCGAACGCCTTCTGCGCGCCCGAGCACGGAGGCACCCACCTCGACGCGCCGATCCACTTCGCCAAAGACGGCCTCACCGCCGACCAGATACCGGTCCGCCAGCTCGTCGCCGCCGCCGCGGTGCTCGACATCCGAAAGAAGGCCGCCGCCGACCCCGACTATCGCCTGACCCTCGAGGACGTCCGCGCGTGGGAGCGCCGCCACGGGCCGATCGCCCCCGGGACCATCGTCCTCCTCGAGACCGGCTGGAGCGCACGCTGGCCGGACAAGAAGTCCTACCTCGGCGACGACACGCCCGGCGACGCGACGAGGCTGCACTTTCCGTCCTATGGCAAGGAAGCCGCCGAGTACCTGGTTCGGGAGCGCCGCGTGGGCGCGCTCGGCGTCGACACGGCGTCGATCGACGCCGGCGCCTCGAAGGATTTCATCGTCCACCAGATCGCCAACGGCGCCGGCGTGCCCGGCCTCGAGAACGTCGCCCATCTCGACGCCCTCCCCGACACCGGCGCCTGGGTCGTCGCCCTGCCGATGAAGATCGCGGGCGGCTCGGGCGGGCCGCTCCGCATCGTGGCGCTCGTTCCGTGACGGCGCCCCGCGGATGAACCCGCATCCCTTCGGTCTGCACCGCTCGCTCGACCCGCCGGGCTGTCTGCCGCAGCTCGCCCGACGCCTCGACGCCACACCGCGCGCGCGGGAGAACGAGATCGCGGTTTCGGTCCGCGCGCTCTCGATCGACTCGGCGTCGTTCCGGCAGCTTCGCGAGACCGAATCCTCGACGGGAGAGAGTGTCCGCGACCAGATCGCGCGGATCGTCGGCGAGCGGGGCAAGATGCAAAACCCCGTGACCGGCTCGGGCGGCATGCTCCTCGGCGAAGTGGCGGAGGTCGGGCCGCGCCACCCGGCCGCGCGGACGTTGAGCAAGGGCGACCGTATCGCGTCGCTGGTCTCGCTCACGCTCACGCCGCTCCACCTCGAACGAATCGGCGAGATCCACGTCCAGACCGAGCGCGTCGAGGCCACGGGCACCGCGATCCTGTTCGAGCGCACGCTCTATGCCGCGCTGCCGGCGGATTTCCCCGAGGGCGTCGCGCTCGCGGCGTTCGACGTCGCCGGCGCGCCTGCCACAGTCCTCCGCGACGCGAAGCCCGGCGCCACGGTCGTCGTCGTCGGCACCGGGAAGGCGGGCCTTCTGTGCCTCGCCGCGGCGCGGGAGACGGTGGGCGGCAAGGGGAAGGTCCTCGCCGTCGAGCCGTCGCGCGAAGCCGCCGAACGCGCCCGGGCGCTCGGCTACGCCGACGCGGTCTTCTCGGTCGACGCCCGCGACCCCGTCGCGATGCTCTCGGCCGTCGAAGGGGCGACGGCCGGAAAGCTGGCGGACCTCGTCGTCAACGTCGCCAACGCGACCGGCACCGAGGCCGCGAGCGTGCTCTGCGCCCGCGACGACGGCGCGGTGCTCTTCTTCGGCATGGCGACGTCGTTCTCGGCAGCGGCCCTCGGCGCCGAGGGTCTCGCCAAGCCCACGGTCCTCCGGATCGGGAACGGCTACGTGCCCGGCCACGCCGAGACGACGCTCGCCCTCCTCCGGCGCCACCCCGCGCTGTCGAAGGCCTTCGCCGCGCTCGCGGGGCCGGCGCGGTGACCGCCGCCCGAACCCTCGCCGAGACGATCCTCCGGTCGGGCGCGCGCCGCGTCGCCTTCCTGGGCCTCGCGAAGAACGTCGGAAAGACGACGGCGCTCGTCGCGGTGCTCGCCGAGCTCCACGCCCTCGAGAAAACCGCGGGCGTCACGTCGGCGGGCCGCGACGGCGAGAGCTTCGACGCGATCACCGGCGAGCCGAAGCCGCGCTTCGCGGTCTGGCCGGGGCAGCTGCTGGCGTCGGCGTCGTCGACGTTCGAGGCGGCCTCGTTCGCGTCGACACG
>DATJXB010000100.1:0-6134 GCA_035500755.1 Thermoanaerobaculia bacterium
GCCTCGAAGAGGCGCGTGAGCCGGAGCCCGTCCTCGCGGGCGAGCTGCGCCATCGGGATCGGAGCGATGCGCCCCCAGGTGTTCGTGTGGCGATACATGAGGTCGCGCGCCCGTGTCGACGTGAACAGGATCGCCGCGAGACCGTGGTCGGCGGCCGCCCGCATCGTCTCGGGGCCGTTCGCGTACTCGGCGAAGAGGTCGTCGAAGGAGAGCATGGGCTTGCTCCGGACGAGGGCGATCGCCCCGCGCGCCGATTGGCCCAGCCTGTCGAAGTCGGCGCGGCGGCCTTCGCCGACGTCGACGATCGCCGCCGTGATGGGGCCCGGCGTCGACGGCGCGAGGCCCAGCGAGACCGCGCGCAGCGGAACCTCCGAGGGAGAGACGAGCGCCACCGAGATCGAGACCGCTTCCCACGTCGCCGGCACCGGGTACGGCTCGAGCCGGACGTCGTCCAGGCCGGCCCGCCGGAACGCGGCGACGCCCCACTGGAGCGCCTTCTCGTAGCCGGGGCTGTTCGTGACGCGGCCGCCGATCTGGTCGGTCAGGACCTGGAGGTCCGGGCCCAGACGCGACGAGGGGCCCGTCGTGCGCTCGATCAGGACGGCAGGGTCCTGGCCGAAGGCCGACGACGCGACGATCGCGAGGACTCCGAGGACAGAGCGGCGCATGCCGCCTCCTTTCAGTTGGTTTTCGGCTCGGGCGCCGGGGAGGGCGCCGGGGAGGGCGCCGGCGGCGGCGCGACGGGCTTGCGCCGCGCGGCCTCGTCTTCGAACTGATTGCCGCAGAAGTAGCACTTGACCGGCGCGCCGGGCAGCTCCTCCGGCCGCCACGCGAAGAATCCCCTGCCGCACTTCGGGCACTCCAACCGCTTCTGTGTTCCCTTCACGCGCGCTCCTTCGCCCACGACGGCTTCCGCTTCTCGAGAAACGCCGTCAGGCCTTCTTTCGCTTCCGCCGTGGCACGGCGCTCGGCGATCGTCTTCACCGTCAGCGGCAGCGCCTCCTCCGGCGTCCGGCCCGTCACCTGCTCGATCAGCCGCTTCGCGACGCCCACCGCCTCCGGCCCGGAGGACAGGAGCGACGCGACCTTCTTCTGCCCGGCCTCCTCGAGCGCCTCGAGCGGCACGACGCGGTGCACGAGGCCGACGCGATACGCCTCGGCCGCGTCGAATCGGTCGCCGGTCAGGAAGAGGTCGCGCGCGACGCGCGGCCCGATCGCCCGGAGCACGTACGGCGAGATCACCGACGGCAGGATTCCCAGCTTGACCTCGGCGAGCGAGAAGACGGTGCCCTCGGCCGCGATCGCGATGTCCGCGGCCGCGACGAGCCCGACGCCGCCTCCGATCGCGGCCCCGTGGGCGAGCGCGACCACGGGCTTCGGGCACGCGTCGATCCCCCGCAGCATCCGGGCCATCCGCCCCGCGTCCGCCTCGTTCTCGGCGCTCGAGTAGCCGCCGGCCTTCCGCATCCAGTTCACGTCGGCGCCCGCGCAGAAGGACGGGCCGTCGCCGGAGAGGATGATGACGCGAACGGCCGTGTCTTCCCCGGCCTCCCGGAAGGCGCGCGTCAGCTCCTCGATCAGCCCGTCGTCGAAGGCGTTGCGGACCTCGGGCCGGGCGAGCGTCACCCGCGCGACCGAGCCCTGCCTCTCGACGCGGAGGCTGCGGTAGGCGGATGTCACGACGCGTCCGACAGATTTCCGGAGAGCGCGAGCGGCACGGTGACGTCGCCGCCTTTCAGACGCACGACGAGCTTGCCTTTGAGGCGCACCGCCACGTCGCCCCCGGAGACCAGGGCGCCGCCGGCGGCCGCCAGCAGATCGGCGTGGTCGACGTCGATCGGCAGCGTCAGGGCGTTCCTCTGCTTCTCGTGCAGGATCAGACCCTGCGTCTGGCCGCTGCCGACCTCGCGGCCGTTGGCGAACAGGACGTACTCCGTCGAGGCGATCTTCAGCGGGAACGCGAACGGATTGCGCACGGTCACGCGGGCGCTCGCCTCGCTCGAGAGCAAGGACATCTGCGTCAGCGTCACGTCGTCGAGCGCGACGTAGCTCGCCATGACGTCCCGGTCGCCTGCGAGCTCGACGTCCTTCCAGCTCCGCGTCCCGGTCCACTCGCGCCCCGACGCCGAGCGCAGGCGATACGTGAATCCCTCCGGCTGGAAGCGGTCGGCCCAGTCGGCGGGAACGTCGGTGAAGGCGACGACGGCCGGCAGTCGCCAGCGGTCGCCGTCGCGGACCACGGTCCCCGAAAGCGGCAGTGCCGCGGCCGACCCGTTGATCGCGATGGTGCCCTTGAAAGGACCCGGCTCGAGCTCCGCCGCGGGCCCCGAAAGAACGACCTTGAGCGCCGTCTCGTTCTCGACCGCGAGCGCGAAGCCGAGCGGCGACGCCGGGGCCGCGCCGACCAGCCGCAGGACGAGGCCAAGAATCGCGAGCGCGGCCACCGTCACATCCGGAACACGCCGAACTCCGTCTCCGGAATCGGCGCGTTGTAGGCCGCGGACAGTGCGAGCGCGAGGGCGGCTCGCGTTTCGGCGGGATCGAGGACGCCGTCGTCCCAAAGCCGCGCGGTCGCGTAGTAGGGATTGCCTTCCGTCTCGTACTTCTCGCGCGTCGGCCGCTCGAAGTCGGCGACCTCGTCGGCCGTCATCGGCGGCTTGCCGGAGCGCACGAGCTGCTCCTGCTTGACCGTCGACAGGACCGACGCCGCCTGCGGGCCGCCCATCACGGAGATCCGCGCATTCGGCCAGAGAAACAGGAACCGCGGGCCGTAGGCGCGGCCGCACATCCCGTAGTTGCCGGCGCCAAACGAGCCGCCGAGGATGACCGTGAATTTGGGCACCGCGGCGTTGGCGACCGCGTGCACCATCTTCGCGCCGTCCTTGGCGATGCCGCCTCGCTCGTACTCCTTCCCGACCATGAAGCCGGTGATGTTCTGGAGGAAGAGGAGGGGAACCTTCCGGCGGGCGCACATCTCGATGAAGTGAGTCGCCTTCAGCGCCGACTCGGAGAAGAGGATCCCGTTGTTGGCGACGATGCCGACGAGAAATCCCGACAGGCGCGCGAACCCGCAGACGAGGGTCGTCCCGTAGCGCGCCTTGAACTCCTGGAAGCGCGAGCCGTCGACGAGGCGCGCGATCACCTCGCGGACGTCGTAGGGCTGCCGCAGGTCCGTCGGGAGAATGCCGTAGATCTCCTTCGGGTCGTAGGCCGGCTCCTCGGGCGCCTCGCGGTCGGCCGGGAGCGCCTTGACGCCGCCGCCTCCCAGCGCTCCCACGATCTCGCGCGCGATCTCGAGCGCGTGCGCGTCGTCCTCGGCGAAATGGTCGGCGACGCCCGAGATCCGCGTGTGGACGTCCGCTCCGCCCAGCTCCTCGGCCGTGACCTCCTCGCCGGTGGCGGCCTTCACGAGCGGCGGCCCCGCGAGGAAGATCGTGCCGGTCCCCTTCACGATGACGGCCTCGTCGGACATCGCCGGCACGTAGGCGCCGCCCGCGGTGCACGAGCCCATCACCACGGCGACCTGGGGAATGCGTTTGGCCGACATCCGCGCCTGGTTGTAGAAGATCCGGCCGAAGTGCTCGCGGTCGGGAAACACGTCGGCCTGGAGCGGCAGGAACGCGCCGCCCGAGTCGACGAGGTAGACGCACGGCAGGCGGTTCTCCTCGGCGATCTCCTGCGCGCGCAGGTGCTTCTTGACGGTGATCGGAAAGTACGTGCCGCCCTTGACCGTCGCGTCGTTGGCGACGACCATGACCTCGCGGCCCGCGACGCGGCCCACGCCCGTCACGAGACCGGCGCCCGGCGCCTCGCCGTCGTAGAGGCCGTGCGCCGCCAGCGGCGAGAGCTCCAGAAACGCCGCGCCGGGATCGAGCAGCGCGTCGACGCGGTCGCGCACGAACATCTTCTTCTGCTCGGCGTGGCGCGCCCGCCCGGCGCCGCCCTGGCGCGCCTTCGCGAGCTCGCCCTTCAACGCGCCGACGAGCTCCTCCATCGCGCGGGCGCGACTCGAGAACTCGGCGGAACCGGTGTCGACGCGGGTGGGCAGCTGCTCCATACGGCCGGGCTTAGGTCCGCGCGAGCTTCTCCGAAGCCGCCTCCCGGATGAAGTCCACCAGCGCCTGCGTGGGCGTGCCCGGCAGGAAGATCTCGCGGATGCCGAGCGCCTTCAACGGCGCGAGGTCTTTCTCCGGGATGATGCCGCCGGCCACGACGAGGATGTCTTCCCCGCCGCGCTCTTTGAGCAGCTTCAGGATCTCGGGGAACAGGACGTTGTGGGCCCCCGAGAGAATGGACAGGCCGACGACGTCCACGTCTTCCTGAATGGCCGCGGCGGCGACCTGCTCGGGCGTCTGGCGCAGCCCCGAGTAGATGACTTCCATGCCGGCGTCGCGCAGTGCCCGGGCGATGACCTTGGCGCCCCGGTCGTGGCCGTCGAGGCCCGGCTTGGCGATCAGGACGCGGATCGGTCGCGACATCGTCGCCTCGGAGTGTATCAGTCGATGATCGCGACCGGATCGCCGACCCGCAGCCGGTTGCCCGTCAGGGCGCGGGCGAGCACCCCGAGACGCCCCTGGCGTCCGCGGACGATCGCGGCGAGCAACCCCGGCGAACGCTCGGGCGCTTCGGCGTCGAGGGTCGCGACGACGCAGTCTTCGCTCGGCTGGACGATCTCGACGAGCACGTCGCCGATCCAGAGCTGCCGCCCGATCCAGCGGTCCTCTTCGAAGGCGCGGCGGTCCGGCAGCTCGAGGACCACGTTCGCGCGCAGCCGGCTCGATTCGACCGGACCGCCGTACTGCTGCTCGAGAAACCGCAGGGTCGGAACGGAAATCAGGTGGATCGGCGCGGGATCGCTCTGCGCCTCGGGGCGCGGGCGCAGGCGCACCTCGCGGCCGCACCGGCGCGACACGTCGTCGATCCAGGCGGCGTCGGAGAGCGCGACTTCCTCGCCGTCGGGCTTGCGCACCCGGATCCACGGCCCGTAGTCGTCGCCGCGCACCTGCGGGTCCAGGTACCGCGCCCGGTACCGAAGCAGAAACGGATTGGCCGGGGCGCTCATGATCGCCGCGGCCGCCAGGTCGTGGAGGTCGAAGACGCGGTCCCCGGCCAACCCGGAGCCCTGGACACGCGCCTCGTCCGGCGTCTCGCCGGCCAGGCCGCGCACCGGAAAGCGCCGGAGCCCGACGAGATGTCCGACGACCTCCGCGAGTTCCATGCGTTCGTTTGTTCGAGGAAGCGGAATGCTAGTGCACGCCGCCCGTTTCGACAACCCGGGGAATCCGGCGGCTCACCGGCGCTCGAGCCGCAGCTTCGGCCCCATCGCGTCCCAGGCCCGCCGGCGGTGCGACACGCGGTCCTTCTCCTCGGGCCGCATCTCGGCGAAAGTCAGGTCGCTGCCGTCGGGAATGAAGATGGCGTCCCAGCCGAACCCCTGGGCGCCGCGCGGCCCCGGGGCGATCCGGCCGTGCGACTCCCCGCGCACCGCGACGACGTCGCCGCCGTCGCAATAGGCGATCGCGCAGACGGCGGTGGCCGACCGGTCGGGAAACGGGTCCAGCATCCGGGTGAGCCCGGCGATCCCGGCGCTTTTCTCGAGCCACTTGACGAGGGCGCCGGGGAACCCTCCCCACGCCCGGACGGCGAGGCCGCTGTCCTCGACGAGCACCGGGCGCTCGATCCGCTCGTAGGCGGCGCGCGCCTTGGCCTCGACGATCTCCGACGGGTCGAGGGCCTGCGGCTCGGGCAGGTCGAGGTCCAGACGCTCGATCGGGAATCCGAGGCGGGCGGCTTCCTGCGCCTTTTCCGCGCGGCTCGTCACGAACACCAGGGGCAGCGATTCCACGCCGGGATTGTGCCACGCGGTGGGCGCGGTCCCGAGGGGCGCGCCCCTTAGAATGACGCGCGATGGCGCCCGCCACACGCCCCTGCCCGCGTTGCGGCGGCCCCGTCTCCTCCGACGCGCGTTTCTGTCCCGCCTGCGGCCTCGCCGCCGCGCGCCTCTCCCCCGGCGAGATCCTCGACGGCAAGTACGAGATCCTGGACAAGCTCGCCGAGGGCGGCATGGGCGAGGTCTACCGCGCCCGCCATCTCCACCTCGACGAAATCCGCATCATCAAGGTCACCAAGCCCGA
>DATJXB010000101.1:0-17481 GCA_035500755.1 Thermoanaerobaculia bacterium
GTCCACGTACTCCCATCCGAGAAGCGCGGCGTAGAACTTCTTGCAGGCGGCGACGTCGTCGGTGGTCAGATCGTGCCAGACGAACTTGCCGACGTCGGCCGCGCCGAGCGCTCCCGTCCGGGCCGTGCTGCCGGTGGAGCACCCGAAAGGCACCGCCGCCATCGCGGCGAGGACCGAGACGGCGGCGAGAAAGAGGCGAGGCGACGGACGCGGGTTCGAGGGCTTCATGCGCGAAGCATACCGTTCCCCGCAACGCCGCGGCGCCGTCTCAGTCACACGGCAAGGCCGACGTGTCCTGAATCGGCTGGAACGCCGTGCCCTGGGGATTCACATAGGTCTTCACGGTTCCGGGATTCAGGCTGTCGGTCACCTGAATCGTGACCTCGACGTTCGTCAGGCCGCTCCCGAAGACCCAGCGATGGCCGCCGAGGGCGCAGCCGTCGAGCACTTTGACGACGGTTTCGACGTTCGACGCGTCGAAGAACCAGAAGTACCCCGTGTCGCTCGTCAGCGTGAACGCGTGGCCGTGCCCCGATTCGCCGGTGGGCTTCTGCCAGTCGGCGGTGACCGCGTAGCGGCCGCCGAGGAGACACAAGACCGTGTCGCTCGTCGTGCAGGCGCCGGAGCCGGCGAGTGCCAGCGTGTAGCTGCCGAGAGCGGAGGCGTGCTGAGAATTGACGGCGATGTAGAGGTCCTCCGTTTCCGGAACCGTGTAGGTCAGCGTCAACGGGCTCGCGCCGCCCACCGCATCGAGCACCATGCCGTCGCTCTTGCGCTGGAGCCCGAGAATCGCCGGCGCGAGCGTTGCATCCGGAAACGTGAGGGTCATCGTCAGGACCTCGCCGGCCGACGCCGAGAAGTTCCAGAAATCGACGATCCGGCCGATGTTGTCGACGCAGTCCTGCGCGTCCCAGGCGTTGTCGATCGTCTGCCCGACGGCGATCGTGCCTTGCGAACACGACGGCCTCAACACCGACCGGACCTCCGCTCCCCGAGCCGCTGCCGACACCGACGCGAGGACGATCAAGGCGAACCACCGACGACGCATGGCTCTCCCCTCCCACGCGGCGATGCCGCCGAGCTTCTCGCGGACCCGCCGCGAATCAGTCCGCGGAGAAGACCACCTTGCCCGTGTCGATGTCGTACATGCCGGCCGCGATCCCGGTCTTGCCGGAGTCGAGCGCCTCGCGCACGATCTGGCTGC
Organism: Thermoanaerobaculia bacterium; assembly: GCA_035500755.1. Taxonomy (GTDB): domain Bacteria; phylum Acidobacteriota; class Thermoanaerobaculia; order UBA5066; family Gp7-AA6; genus DAHUXD01. Next base: position 1,205 of record DATJXB010000101.1, read on the forward strand.
GCTCGCGGATCTCGCGGAGCGAGTGCTTCACGTTCTGCTCGGCGACCTTGTCCACGTAGCGCGCGTCCTTGGTCGTGCCGGGACCCGACGCGGCGATGGCCGGACCGATCTTGCCGAGGAGCGCCGTCAGGTTTCCCATGTCGACGTTGTCGATCGCGCCCTTGACGGCGCCGCAGTGCGTGTGGCCGACGACGGCGACCAGGCGGACGCCGACGACCTTGACCGCGTACTCGAGACTTCCGAGAAAGTCGGTGTCGACGACGTTGCCCGCGGTGCGGAGGCTGAACATGTCGCCGATGCCCTGGTCGAGCACGATCTCCATCGGCGCGCGCGAATCCATGCAGCTGATCACGGCGGCGTACGGGTACTGCCCGGCCGCGGTCGCCTTCACGTCCGCCGCGAGGTCGCGGTGCCGGGTCTTGCCCGAGACGAAGCGCGCGTTTCCTTCCTTCAGGAGCTCGAGCGCCTTGCCGGGGGTGATCGCCGCCTGAGACTCCTTCGTCTGCACCTGCGCGAACCCGAACGAGGCCAGGGCCAGCGCCAGAGCCGCGGATACGGTCGCCCGTCGAAGCATTGTTCTCCTCCTTCGGTCAGCCGCCTTCGATTCGTTGCGTCAGCGCGGGCACCCGCCCGAGCAGCCTCGCATACAAGGCCAGTTGGCCCCGATGATACTCCTCGTGCGCGATGCCGTGGTTCATCCACGCCAGGCGCGTCCCGAGCTTGCCGTCGAAACGCCGGATGTGCTGCAGCATGTGGAGCTCGCCCGCGCGGCGCAGCTTCGCGTCGCCGTCGTGGTGCGACCGGCGGAGCAGTCCCAGGAGCTCGCGCTTGGTGTGCTTCAGCGCGACGCCCTTGCCGTGCTCCTTCAGCAGGGCCTCGTAGGACTTGCGCTGGAAGTCGCCGTCCGGCCGCGACAGCTCGCCCGACATGAGGTACCCGGATTCCACGACGTGCTGGACGAGCTCGACGACGCTGCGCGCCGGTTCGTGCGGCCGGAAGCCGAGGTCCTTCTCGGGCAGGTTCTGGAGCTCGTCGACGACGCCCGAGCGCGTGTAGGCCCACGCCTCGAGCGCCTCTTCGAGCAGGTCCCGGAAATCTTGCATGCCGTCTCCTCGAGTTCGTGTCCGCCAGCCCCGATTCGGGTCGCTATTCTCTCGCCGATGCGCTCGGAGTCCGAGCCCCAGGCTCCCCCGTGTCTTCGCGCGCCGGGCGCAGGGATTCGTAGAGGCGCCGGTAGCCGTCGTTCTCGGCTCGGAGATCCGCGATCAGCCGCCGGTAGTCGGAGTCGCCGCGCACGTTTTCGAGGAGCGGATCGCTCTCGAAGAACGGCAGGCACGGGAAGCCGTTGATGGCGCTGTCCCGAAGCAGGGCGACCGCCTCTCGAGTCTCGCCGAGCAGCGCGTGGATGCACCCGACGTCGTATTGGGCGTGGTGATAGTGCCCGAGCGACCTTCTTCCCTGCGCCACCTCGTCGGCGAGGTCCCGCGCCCGCCCCGCCTCGCCCGCCCTCGCCGCCAGCAAGCCCAGCAGAGCGAGGACGAGAACGTCTCCCGGGAACTCGCTCGAGGCCCGGTCACCGATCTTCGCCGCCTCCCCCACACGATCCAGGCGCAGCAGGCAATGGCCGAGCTGGTAGTAGCTCCACGACGACGTCGCTCCCGAAAGAGCGGCCTGCGTCACCTGCCGCCCCTCCTCGTACCGCCCTTGCAGCAGCTGAACCATGCCGAGGTGCAGCCCCGCGTACTCGTCGGGCGAGATGGCGAGCGCTCGCTCGAACGACGCCCGGGACTGCTCGAGCAGGCCGACGTGATTGAGCACCATGCCGAGCCAGTGGTGCGCCTCGCCGAGGCTGGGGCTGCCGTCGATGGCGGCGCACAGCTCCCGCATCGCGCCGGCATGGTCGAAGCGCCGCCGCGGGCTCCAGAGCATCCGGGCGCGCAGGTTGTGGCCCTCCGGCAGTCCGGGGGCGAGCGCGAGGGCCCGCTCCGTCAACGCCTCGGCGCGCTCGTACCAGCCGCCCTCGGGGTCGAACGAGAACGCCATGCGCGTCCACGCGTCGGCGAGGCCGATCATGGCCAGCGCCGAATTCGCGTCGAGCGCGAGCGCTTTCTCGAAGCACTCGATCGCGGCGTTGATGGCCGGCCGCCGGGTGTCGGAGAAGAGGTAGAAGCGCCCCTTCAGGTACAGCTCGTAGGCCGCCGGCGCCGGAACCGCCGCGGCCGCGAGCCGCCGTTCGTCCGAGGGCGTGAGGCGCAGCCGCAGAGCCTCGACGATCTTGCGCGACACCTCGTCCTGGAGCGCGAACACGTCCTCGAGCGAGGCGTCGATTTTCGTGCCCCAGAGCGGCCGGGCACCGGCCGTCTCGACGAGCTGGACCGTGACGCGCAGGCGCTGGCCGGCGCTCTGAAAGCTCCCGTCGACGACGGCGTCCACGCCGAGCTCGCGGCCGGCCTCCTCCGGCTCGACGGCCCGTCCCTGGAATCGGAGAATCGCCGCGGTCGGCCGCACGAGCAGCGACTGCACGAGCGCGAGCTCCGTGATCGCCGCGTCGGCGAGCGCGACCCCGAGATGCTCGTCGCCGGCGCTGCCGGCGAGATTCTTGAACGGCAGCACGGCGATCGAACGGCGGCCGGCCGCCGGCGTGGCGGCCGGAGCTCCGGGCTCGTGGAGCACCGCGCGGAGCGAGAACGCGAGATCGCTCGCCGATTGAAACCGCTCCGACGGACTCTTGCGCAGGCAGCGCCGGACGACGTCCTGGACTTCGGGCGGCGCGGCGCCGCCGAGGTCCGAGGGCTCGTCGCGGAGAATCGAGACGAGCGTTTCCGCCGTCGAGCCGCCGCGGAACGCCGGGCGCCCGGCGAGCATCTCGTGGAACACGGACCCGAAGGCGAAGATGTCCGAGCGCCCGTCGACCGCCTCGCCGCGTGCCTGTTCGGGCGAAAGGTAGGCCGGAGTCCCCAGCACCATTCCAGGCTCGGTCAGGCCGGCCTCGGTCGGCGCCGAGGTCTGGTCCGCGGGCGAGCTCCCGGGAACGCGGCGAGCGAGCCCGAAGTCGAGGATCTTGAGGCGCCCGTCCGAGGTCAGGAACAGGTTCTCGGGCTTCAGATCGCGATGGACGACGCCGCGGGCATGAGCGGCGGCGAGGCCTTCCGCCATCGCGGCCGCCACCTCGACCGCGTCCCGCCACGGCAGCGGTCCCCTGGCCAGGCGCCCCCGGACGGTCTCACCGTGGAGCAGCTCGAGAACGGCGTACGACACCGAGCCCTCCCGGCCCACGTCGTGAATCGCGAGAATGTTCGGATGCGACAGAGCGGCGATCGCCCGCGACTCCTGCTCGAAGCGGGCGAGCCGCTCGGGGTCGTCGGCAAGAGCCTCCGGGAGCACCTTGACCGCGACGTCCCGGCCGAGCCGCGTGTCGCGCGCCCGGTAGACCTCTCCCATGCCGCCGGCACCCAGCGGGGAAAGGATCTCGTACGGTCCGAGCCGGAAACCGGTCGCGAGGGTCATGGCTGTCGTCCGTTGGAGGGGAAGCATAGAGCGAACTCGCCGGTCCGGCGCTGGTGTATCGTTGCGCCGCGTCAGACGCGACCATGCGAATTGCTCTACGAATCGCGGCGATCGGGCTGCTTCTTTCGGCCGGGTGCGCCCACCAGAACCCGCCGCCCGATTTCTCCTACAACCACGCGACCAATTTCGCGGGCCTCTCGACCTACGCGTGGTACGACGACCCCAACTGGAAGATGCCCCAGGGCAACTCGATCGTGGACGGCCAGTTCATCGACCGCCACGTCCGCGAAGCGGTCGACGCAACGCTCCAGAAGAAGGGCTACCGCAAGATCGACTCCGGCACGCCGACGTTCTTCGTCGCGTACCACACCGACGCCGCCGGCGTCGTCAGCCAGGACAAGTACGGCGTCTACAGCTGGTGGGGCTGGGGCTACGTCGACTACTACGGCACGAAGTACCGCAAGCAGGGAATGCTCGTGCTCGACGTCCGCGATTCGAGCCGCGAGCTGGTGTGGCGCGGCGTCCGGATCAAGCTCGTCGGCACCAACCCCGACGCTCTCGGCAACGACATCGACGGCGCGGTGAGCCTTCTCCTGAGAGAGTTCCCACCGCCGAAGACGGAGGTCAAGTGAACCGGTACGCTCGCCTTCTCGCCCTCCTCGCGGCCGCGGCGCTCGTCGCCGTCGCCTGCGCGGGCACTCATCCCAAGCCCGTCTACGCCTGGGACAAGGCCGCCAACTTCTCGACGATGAAGGACTGGGCCTGGTACGACGACCCGACGTTCAAGGTCCCTCACGGCGACGCGATCATCGACGGCGCCTTCCTCGACGGCCACATCCGATCGGCCATCGAGGACGCGCTCCACAAGAAGGGCTACGAGAAGGTGAAGTCCACCAACGCCACGATGCTCGTCGCGTACCACACGGGCGACACGGGCGTCGGCGAGCGCGACGAGTTCGGCAACTACGAGTGGTGGACCGGCGCCGTCGTCGCCACCGACTGGGAGAAAGAGCGGACGGTCACGATCGACATCCGCAACAAGGACCGCAAGCTCGTCTGGCGCGGCCAGATCGACCGCCTCGAAGGCTCCAATCCCGACGGCGTCGCCCGCGAGCTCAACCGCGAAGTCAAAACCCTGCTCTCGCACTTTCCACCGTCGCCTTAGCGCGTTCCCGGGAGAGAATCGGCGGCGAGGAGACGTCCATGCCGCAGCCGCTCACCCGTCGATCGATCGCCCGCCTCATCGGCGTCGCCGCCGGCGCCACGCTGCTCGAGACGCCGCGCCTTTCCGCCGCCGCGAAGGCTCCCCCGGCCGCGCCATCCGGGCCGATCCGCTTGAACGCCAACGAAAATCCGTACGGTCCGTGCAAGCCCGCCCTCGACGCGCTCGAAGGCTGCGGCGGCGTGGCGGCTCGCTATCCGGGCGCGGAGATCGAGGCCACGCGGTCGGCGCTCGCGCGCCTGCACGGCGTCGGTCCCGACCAGATCGTCCTCGGCTGCGGCTCGAGCGACGTCCTGCGGCTGGCCGACGCCGCGTTCCTCGCGCCGGGGAAGAAGATCGTCGCGGCCGAGCCGACCTTCGAGGCCGTTCTGGGCTACGCCAGGGTCACGCGCGCGGAGGCCATCAAGGTGCCTCTGACCCGCGACTTCCGGCACGACCTGCCCGCGATGGCGCGAGCGTGCGACGCCTCGACGGGGCTCGTCTACGTCTGCAACCCGAACAATCCGACCGGGACGATCGTCAGCGGCAAGGAGCTCGAGGCGTTCATCGCCAGGGTTCCGCCCTCGTGCACGATCCTGATGGACGAGGCCTACCACCACCTCGTCGAGGACCCGTCCTACGAGAGCGCGCTCGAGGTCGCCCCCGGCCGTGCCAACGTCGTCGTCGCGCGCACGTTCTCGAAGATCTACGGCATGGCGGGCATGCGACTCGGCTACGGCGTCACAACCGCCGCGAACGCCGCGGCCATGGAGCGCTGCGCCTCCTGGGACAACACGAGCCAGGCCGCGCTGCTGATGGGACTCGCCAGCCTCGCCGATCCCGAGGTCGTCCCCCGCCAGCGCCGGCTCCTGAACGACACGCGCGCGGAACTCTACGCCGAGCTCGCGAAGGACGGGCGCCGCTACATCCCGTCGCAGGCGAACTTCGTCATGATCGACGTCGGGCGCGACGTCGGGCCGCTCGGCGAGGAGTTCCGGCAGCGCGGCATCCTGGTCGGACGCAAGTTCCCGTCCATGGCGAACTGGCTGCGCGTGTCGATCGGAACGCCCGAGCAGATGACCGCGTTCGTGGCGGCGCTGCGCGCCGTCGTCCCGGTGCGCGCCGCGGCGTAGGCGAGCGCCCCCTCACCCTGCCCTCTCCCCCGTCGGGGGAGAGGGGTAAGAAAAGCGGCGCGCACGCCTTCGAAAAAAACTCCCTCGCCCCGCAGGGGGGAGAGAGGGAAGAAAAGCGGCGCGCGCGCCTTCGAAAAAAACTCCCTCGCCCCCCGCCGGGGGGAGAGGGCTGGGGTGAGGGGGGACTCGGTCTTACCGCGTCGATGCCCCGTAAACCATCCGGTGCGTCCCCTCGACGCCGGTCTTCTCCATCAGCGCCTCCGCCTCGGCTTCCGAGAGGCGCCGCCCGACCGGCTCCGGCGCGTCGGCGAACGACCACGCCGCCGCGCCCATCACGGCCGCATCCACCGCGAGCCAGTGCAGGTTCACGTTCTCGAACGTGTCGATCGCGGCGTGGTGGCGCGTGTCGTAGTCGCCGGCGTCGACCCAGAGCGTGAAGGCCGGGACGCCGGCGGCGACGAACGGGGCGTGGTCCTGGTCGAAGCTCGCGTCGAGCGAGACCCCGCCGGCGCCGAGCGCGGCGACCGCCGCCAGGCGCGCCTTCGCCGCCGCATCGAGGTCCGTGCGTCCCTGGATCGCGAATCCGCGCGGCGCCTGCGCGCCCTCGTCCATGATCAGGACGGTCTTGAGCCGGTCGAGCTCCTTCTCGTGCGCGGCCACGTAGGCGCGCGAGCCCAGACACGCCTCCTCCTCGCCGGAGAAGAAGGCGAAGCGGATCGTCCGCCGCGGCACGACCTTCAGCGCCTTCAGGATCCGCGCGGCGTCGAGGACGGCGGCGACGCCCGAGCCGTCGTCGTCGGCGCCCTGCGCGAAGTCCCACGAGTCGTAATGCGCGCCGACGAGGACGACCTCGTCCGGCAGCGTGCCGCCGGGCAGATCGGCGATGACGTTGCGCTCGCGATACGGGGCGACGTCGAAGGCGTTCCGGACGTCCAGCGCGATCGTCACCGGCCCTTTCGCGAGGAGACGCCGCAGCAGCGCCGAGTCCTCCTTCGCGACCGAGACGACGGGAAGCGGCGCCCGCGGATAGAAACCGAAGGCCGACGTGTAGACCATCCGGTCCGGCTTGTCCGACGGAATGAGCATCGCGGCGGCGCCGGCGCCGGCGAGCTTCTTCGCGAGGGCGGCGCGCATGACGAAGGACGGATCGGCGCCGACCTTCTGCGGGTCGACCAGGACGGCCGCGCCGCGCACGCGCGGCGGCAGGGCGACGTCGGACGTCGTCGGCGCTCCGAGATCCACCAGCGCGCCCGATACCTCCCCCGCCGTCCCCGGCGCCCAGCCGTACGAGCCGACCACGAGGGCGCGCTCGATCGGCGCCAGGACCCGGCCGCTCGCGGGCCCCCGCTGCCAGCGCGACGCCAGGTCGTATTCCTCGAGGTGCGCGTTCGTATAGCCCGCGTCTTTCAGCGCCGCGAGGATCATCTCGGAGGCCGCGCGCAGCGGCGGCGATCCCGTCACGCGCGCGCCGACCGTGTCCGTCAGCTTCTCGAGATACGCCGAGGCGCCGCCCTGCGTCATCGCCGCGCCGGCGATCCGCGCGACGACGTCGTCCTGGGCGAAGGCCGGCAGAACCGCCAGCGAGAGTGCGAGGCAGAGCGCGAGACGGTTCATTTTTTCTGTGCCTCCGCGGAGCGGGCGACGACCTGCGCGAACCAGTTCTCGATGACGGCCAGGTTCCCCGACAACGGCGACGGGAGCTCCGCGAGGATGAAGTGCTGCGCGTCGGGCTCGACGGAGAAGACCCGAAGGTCCGGCTTCGAGAAGAGCGTGTGCGGCGTCCCGGCCTCGAAGCGCGGCCCGGCCGAAACCGGAACGGCCATGAGCTTCTCGCCTTCGAGATAGAAGATCTCGTCTCCCCGGGGGCTCCATCGCGGCAGGTTGCCGCCCGCCGTCGAGATCTGCCACCGTCCTTCGCCTCCCTCCGTCGGAACGACGACGATCTCCAACCGACCCGACTCCGGAGCTCCGTGGACGACCCAGCGCCCGTCGGGCGAGAGGGCGCCGAGCAGGGCGCGGCCGGCCGAGACCTTCCTCGGCGGCCCGGCGGGGCTGAGGTCGGAGAGCGGAAGGACGTCCAGCTCGTCGAAGTTCTCGCCGCCCTGGACGAGGAGCCAGCGCCCGTCGCGCGAGACGTCGATCGGAACCTGGGCTTTCGGTCCGACCAGGAGGTCGTGCTCCTCGCCCGCGCCGTCCGCGGCCCGCCAGAAGATGTTCCACGGCCCGTTCTTTTCGCTCGAGTACACCAGCCGCTTTCCATCCGGCGCCCAGGTCGGCGCGTTCAGGCGAAATGCGGCCGGCAGGTGAGTGAAGCTCTGCCGGCGAATGTCGAAGACCCACATCGAGTTGTCGAAATCCGACACGAGACGTGTTCCATCGGGCGAAAGAGAGAACTGAACGTACGCCTCGGCTCGATCGGTGAGCCGTTCTCCTCGGCCGCCCCGGTCGACGCGCGTCAGGACGCGGTTGACCTGCACGGCACTCGCGGCGGCGTAGACGAAAAGCCCGGTGTCGGCGAAGGTGGCAAACGCATCGCCCGTGGTCTCGACGTAGACGTCACGGGCGACCTCCGCGGCCGCCCCCTTGATCGTCAGCGTCTCCAGGTCGAACGGCACCGCGAAGAGAGACCCGGCGCGCGCGTAGACGAGATGCCCGCTCGGCAGGAAGTGCGGCGTCGTTCCGCCGCGCACGAGCACACGCCGCTCGCCCGTATCGAGCCGCTTCAGGACGATCTCGGCGTCGTCCCAGGATCGCGCGTTGTGGACGAGGGAGGCGAAGACGAGAGCGCGGCCGCCAGGAAGCGTCTCCGGCCAACGCTCCGTACGCTCGCCGGCCTCGAGTTGCGTGACGGCCTGCGCCTGGCCGCCTTCCGACGACACGCGGGAGATGCCCCCGTAGAGCCGGGGCGTGAAATAGATCGAGCCGTCCGTTCCCCACCAGGCGCCCCGAGGAACGGCGCCGGGAGAGATGTCGAACGGCGTGCCGCCCTCGACGGCCACCTTGCGCAGCGTGTCGGAAACGTTGAACCCGATCCAGCGCCCGTCGGGCGACACGAAGGGACTCGTGGCGCCGACGGTTCCCGGAATCGACCGGATCTGACCCGTCGCCAGATCCAGGTGCTTCAGTTCGGTCGAGGCTCCTTTGACGGCGCAGAAGACGAGCCCTCGACCCTTCGGAAGCAGGACGATCGGATTGGTGCCGTCCGCCGAAGGAATCGGGAGCCGTTCGTTCGGAAGCTCGAGCGAGAAGCGCAGCGGCCCCGGGCTGGCCGGCGGAGGGGCGGCGCTCTGACGGCGCGCCGAGAGGAGCGCCGCCGCGAGAACCGCCGCGGCCGCCCAGCCGATCCACGGCAGGAAGCTCCGTCCACGCCGCTTCTCGACCGACGGTCGCTCCGCGGCGCCGGACTGCTCGCGGATCCAGCGCAGTTCCCGGTCGATGTCCGCCGCGCTCTGCCACCGGTCCTCCGGATCCTTGGCGAGACACGCCTTGACGACGTGGTCGAGCGCCGGCGGCGACATCGGGACGGCGCTCGAGATCGGCGGCGGATCCGACGACATGATCGCCGTGATCAGCGACGCCTGGCTCGACGCCGAGAACGCCTTCTTCCCCGTCGCCATCTCGTAGAGCGTCGCGCCGAGCGAAAAGACGTCCGTGCGCGCGTCGGCTTCCTTGCCCTCGAGCTGCTCCGGCGCCATGTACTGGAACGTGCCGAGGATCGTGCCTTCCTGCGTCAATCCTTGCTGCGTCGGCAGCGAGGTCAGGCTCCCTTTCGCCGCTTCGGGCGCCATGGCTTTGGCGAGCCCGAAGTCGAGCAGCTTCACGCCCGACTTCGTCAGCATGACGTTGGCGGGCTTCAGGTCGCGATGCACGATCCCCTGCCGGTGCGCCTTGTCGAGCGCGTCGGCGATTTCCTGCCCGAAGCGCAGCACCTGCTCGAGCGGCAGCGGCCCCTTGCCGAGCCGCTCCGAGAGCGTTTCGCCTTCGAGAAGCTCCATCACGAGGTACTCGGTCTCGCCCTCGCGCCCGACGTCGTAGAGCGCGCAGATGTGCGGATGCGAGAGCTGCGAGACCGTCTTCGCCTCGCGCTCGAATCGCTGGCGAACCTCGGCCGACGCCGACAGGTGCTGCGGCAGAACCTTGACGGCCACCGTCCGCCCGAGCCGCGTGTCCTTCGCCTTGTAAACCTCGCCCATCCCGCCCGCGCCGAGCGGGGAGACGACCTCGTACGGGCCGAGGCGAGTTCCGGCGACGAGGGTCATCTACTTCCTCAGGCCTGCCGGCCAGTCCAGGATGAGCTCGACGGCGCTCGCGGCGTCCTCGCCGACCGGGAAACAGTTGAGGACCCGCTGACCGTCCGGAGCGACGTCGGAGCACACGCTCGGCTGTTTCGCGGCGAAGAACGGCTGCGCCGCGGAGAAGGAGGGTCCCGGTCCGACGGCCGAAAAGGAAAGCCGCCCTTCCGCGGTGAAGAAGAGCTCGCCGGCCTTCCTCGGCCACAGCGCGTCCCCGCCTCCCTCCGACGTCACCTGGCGCTTGCCCTTCCCTTCGGGAAACGACTGGACGTAGATCTGCGGGTTGCCGGACCCCGTGTCGGCACTGTACGCGATCCAAAGCCCGTCGGGGGCGAATCGCAGGTCGTGCTCGTCGTCTTTCGTCGCGAGCACCGGGACCGGTTTGCGGTCGCCGTGGAGCGGGAGCAGGAAGACGTCGTAGTTGGTTCCGGCGCCGGGCCTCCAGACCCCGAAGGCGAGTTGGCTTCCATCCGGCGACCAGTCCTGCAGGTGCTCGTCACCCACGTCGCCCATCGACTCCAGGGCGAGCAGCTTCTCCTCGGCACCGCCTCCGGAGGCGTCCTTGACGAAAATTCCTCGCGTGTGGTCGTCGGACCGGACGTAGGCGACGCGCGTCGAATCCGGCGACCAGACCGGAGTCCAGGCCGAGTCCGGCCCGAAGGTGAGGCGCGTCCGGCCGCCCCGAAGGAGGTCGAGGATCCAGATGTCGCCCTGTCCGGAGCGCCGATCGAAGATGCCGACCGCGACCCGGGTCCCATCCGGAGAGAGGCGCGGCGTGTAGTACTCCATGGCCTCGGCGACGGCCGTACGCCTGCCGTCGCGGCCGATCCATTCGAGGGTCGAGCGCTGGGGCGGCGGACTCGGAGCATAGACGAGAGTTCCATCCGCCGACGCCGAGAACATCGCGCGCGTGACGCCGAAGCCCGACCCGACGTTTTCGGCGACGAGCACCGGTGCACCGGCGAGTCGGCCGCGCCGGGGATCGAAGTCCTGGGCGAAGAGCTTGTTCTTCCGCACGAAGAGCAGCCGGCCCGCCGAGAAGGCGACGTTGGACGCGTCCTCCAGAAGCAGCCGGTTCTCCTGGCCGTCGGAGGAGGCGAAAAAGATGGCGTTGCGAGAGCTCGTGTTGGGGGTCGCGAAGTAGATCAGGTGCCGTCCGTCCGGCAGGAAGTAGGGCCACCGGTGACTCGTATCGCCGCGGGACGCGTCCGGCTTCGTCAACGCCTGCGCGTTCCCTCCGGCCGCGGGCACGCGAGAGAGACCGGTGTCGCGCCCGCCCGAAAACACGATCGTTCCGTCGGCGCCCCAGCTGCCGCCCCGGGCCTGATCTTCGGCGGCATCGCAAATCGTCGACACCGCGCCGCTCGCAAGGTCGACCCGTTTCAGCTTTCCCTCCGCGAAGAATCCGACGGAGCGGCCGTCGGGAGACCAGAACGCGTACCTGGCGCTCTCCGTGCCGGGGACGGGTCGGGCGTCGTCGGCCCCGAGCGTTCGCAGCCAGAGCAGGCTCTTCGATCCCAGGCCGGAAAGCGCGATCGTGCGGCCGTCAGGCGAGATCTCCGGGACCACGGCCCCCTCGAACTCCGCCTTCGCCGGCAGGGGGACGACCGCGCGCACGGAGCCCCGCGGGAGAGACCCGGATCCGCGCTGCGCCAGCAGCCACACCAGCGCGGCGGCGGCGGCAACCGCGAAACCGGCGGCCGTGGTCCACGCCAGACGCTCGCGCCCCCGCCGCCTGCCGGCTTCGGCCGTGGGCGCGGCCGATCCGGAAGCCGAGCTCTCGGAGATCCAGCGCAGCTCGCTGCCCAGGTCCGCCGCGCTCTGCCACCGGTCCTCGGGGTCCTTCGCCAGGCAGCGCCTGACCACGCGATCGAGCGCCGGCGGCGACGTCGGCTGGACGCTCGAGATCGGGGCCGGCTCGCGTTCCAGAATCGCGGCGATCAGCGAGGCCTGGCTCGCTCCGGAGAACGCCTTCTTGCCCGTCGCCATCTCGTAGAGCACGGCGCCGAAGGCGAAGACGTCCGTGCGCGCGTCGGCTTCCTTGCCCTCGAGCTGCTCCGGCGCCATGTACTGGAACGTGCCGAGGATGGTCCCTTCCTCGGTGAGTCCCTGCTGTGTCGGCAGCGACGTCAGGCTCCCCTTCGCCGCCTCCGGCGCCATCACCTTCGCGAGTCCGAAGTCGAGCAGCTTGACGCCCGACTTCGTCAGCATCACGTTGCCCGGCTTCAGATCCCGATGCACGATCCCCTGGCGGTGCGCCTTGTCGAGCGCGCCCGCGATTTCCTGTCCGTAGCGGAGGGTCTGCTCGAGCGGCAGAGACCCCTTCACGAGCCGCTCCGACAGCGTCTCGCCCTCGAGCAGCTCCATGACGAGGTAGTCGACGTCGCCTTCGCGTCCGACGTCGTAGAGCGCGCAGATGTGCGGGTGCGAGAGCTGCGAGACCGTCTTCGCCTCGCGCTCGAACCGCTGGCGAACCTCGGCCGAGGATGACAGGTGCGAAGGGAGAACCTTGACGGCCACGTCGCGTCCGAGGCGCGCGTCACGCGCCCGATACACCTCGCCCATGCCGCCGGCCCCGAGCGGCGTCAGGATCTCGTACGGACCGAGCCGGGTGCCGGCCGCGAGCGTCACGGCCTGGTGCCGGCGCCCAGGGCGCCGGTCACGAGGAAGAGGTGCGAGGCCTGGCGGCGGACCGTGTACGCGTAACTTTTCCCGTCGTCGTTCAGGGCGATCGGATAGATCTGGAGCGCGCCGACCATGTCGGCGGGCCCGAGCGTCTTGTACGGCTCGCGCCGGCCGGTCGCGATGTCGAGCTTTTCGACGCGCAGGGGCACTTCCGAGTAGAGGTTCATCACGAGCAGGGACTTGCCGTCGGGCGTCCAGCGCACGATGGCGTCGTCGGGCGTCGTGCCCGGGACGGCGCGCGGCGCTCCGCCGTCGAGCGGATAGAGCTTCTGCCCGCCGCTGCTCTCCCGGACCAGGACCTGCAGGCCGTCGGGCGACACGAACCCGTCGGTCGTTCCCTCGGGCGTGACGGGGCGCGGCTTGCCACCGTCGACGTCCTGGACGTAGCAGCGGATGGCATGCCCGGCCTCGTGGCCGCACGCGAGGACGCGCTTGCCGTCGGGAAAGAAAAGCGCGGTCTCGTAGCTGACGATCCCGCCCTGCTCGAGCCTGCGCGGTTGCCCCGCTCCGGTCGGATAGACGACGAGCTGGGCCGGGACGGTCGGGACCACCGCCAGCACGAACCTCCCGTCGCGGGTAATGTCGGCGGCCGAGCCGTCGCCGAGCCGAACGACCGGCGAGCCGTCGGTCCCGCGCAGTCCGGCCGAGTAGAGCTTCCCGGCGCGCGGGCTCTCCTCGGTGAAGAGCAGCGTCCTGCCGTCGGGCGTGAGCGCCACCGCGTAGGTCAACTCGAGCCAGGCGAGGTTGCGCTCCCGGTCCTGACCCGGCCCGAGCACGGGAACTTCCTTCCACTGCACGTCGCGGCTGGCGATGAGGCGGCCATCGGGGGCGGCGTCGAGCACGGTGAGGCCGCCGGCGCTCTGGACGACGCTGCGCCGCGTTCCGTCGAGCTTGACCGCGTCGATCTCGAAGTCGAAATACGAGGACCCGGCGGAGAACAGGACCTCGCTGCCGTCGCCCGACCAGGCGAGGCCCTCCTCGGCCGCGTTGTCGGCCGCGAGGACCGTCTTCTTCCCGGAGAGGTCCACGACGACGAGGGTGCCCCGGTCGTCGTACTTGATCGGATGCTCGAAGACCGCGATGCGATCGCCGCGCGGGGAGAAGCGCGGATTGCTGAAGTAGCCGCCCGTCTCGGCGAGCACCTTTCCGATGGGAAACTCGAGACGATCCTTGCCGTTGACGTCGCGCGTGATCGCGAGGTCCGACCCGTCGGGCGCCCAGTCGGCCTCGCGCACGCCGTCCACGATCTCGCGCGGCGCGGCGCCTCCCTCGATCGGCATCCGCGCGAGCGTTCCCAGAAATACGCTGTGCCGCAGATACTTCGGATGCGTCAGGACCGCGAGCTCTCCCTTCGAGGAGACGGCGAGCAGCAGCATTCCGGGCTGACCGGTGGGCGCGGTTCCGGGATAGTCCGGCCGCAGCGAGAAGATCTGCGGGGCATTGCCGGAGGGCGCCGCGCTGTAGAGGACGGTCTTGCCGTCGGGCGAGAAGCGCGCGTTGAAGATCGGCTCCTGGCGAAACGTCAGCTGAGCAAACCGCACACCGCCGGGTGGGGGACTGGCCTTCCGCCTGCCGAGCGCCCATCCCGCCGCGAGCGCCGCGAGGACGAGCGCCGCGGTCAGGGCGGGAGCGATCCAGCGCCGCCGGGACGCCGCCGCGGGAGAAGGCGCGGGACGACCGGCCGACGAGACGCTCGACAGGGCCTCGAGATCGAAGGCGAGGTCGTGGGCGGAGTGAAAGCGCTGCTCCGGATTCTTCTCGAGGCAGTGGCGGACGATCCGATCGAGGCCCGGCGAGATGTTCTGGTTCGTGAGCGAGAGATCCGGCGGGTCCTCCTTGAGGATCGCCGCCATCGTCTCGCCCGCCGAATCGCCGTGGAATGCCCGGCGCCCCGAGAGCATCTCGTACAGGATCGCGCCGAAGGCGAAGATGTCGCTGCGCGCGTCGGCGGGCCTTCCCTTGATCTGCTCGGGCGACATGTATCCGAGCGTCCCGAGCACGACCCCGGGCTCCGTCCCCCGCGTCGCCGTCGGAAGGTTCGTTCCGGGCCCGCCCTCCTCGACGTGCGTCAGCTTGGCCAGGCCGAAGTCGAGGATCTTCAGCCGCCCGTCGTTCGTGACGAAGAGGTTCTCGGGCTTCAGGTCCCGGTGCACGATCCCCTTCTCGTGCGCCGCCGCGAGGCCGTGCGCGATCTGCAGCGAATAGTCGATGGCCTTGCGCGACGAAAGCCGGCCTCCCGCCAGCGCCGCCCGGAGCGTCTCCCCTTCGAGCAGCTCCTGCACGACGTAAGGCGATCCGTCGTGCGTGCCGAGATCGTGTACGGCCGTGAGATTCGGATGGTTGAGGACGCCCGCGGCCTTCGCCTCCTGCTCGAAGCGGCGCAGCCGGTCCGCATCCTGGGCGAACGACGGCGGCAGCACCTTGACGGCCACGTCCCGTCCCAGACGCGGATCACGGGCCCGGTAGACCTCCCCCATCCCGCCCGCGCCGAGCGGCGACAGGATCTCGTACGGGCCCAGCCGGCTGCCGGATGTCAGAGGCAATTCGAGAGCGATCTTAAGCCCGGCGGCGGATTCACTTCGTCCCGGCGACCGCCGGAGTCACCGCGCGCACGACGCGCTCGGCGCCTTCGAAGGCGCGCTCGGCGTCCGGCCTCTTGTAGAACCCGGAGGGCGTCAGGTCCTCGGCGCCGTAGAACGCGAGCTCGCGATCGCGGCGAAGGTCCCTCGAGATCCGCGCGAGCGCCTCCACCTCGTCGCGCAGGCTCGCCGGAAGCCGGCCGCGCTCGGCGAGGAGAATCTCCGACACGTCGTGCAGCCGCGGCGCCTCGATGCCGTGGGCGCGCAGGAGACCCTTCAGCGCGAGTTCCACGACCTCCTGCGACTCGCGCACGACGTCGGCCCAGCTCTCGGCCTCGAAGAGGACCTTCACCGCGCGGAGGCGAATGCCGGCGCGCCGGACGTGATCGAGCGCGAGCTCGGTGTTGCGCATCTTCAGGCCACCTCGGCCCAGTAGGGCTGCCCGTGGGCGATCTTGCGCACGATCTTTCCGGCGACGATATCGCGCCGGACCTCGGCGAGGCGCCGCGACACCGAGAGGCCGCGTTCGAAGAGAACGATCCCGTCCACGGCGACCTCCGCCCAGAGCCCCGCACCCACGCGCCCCTCCGCGGGCAGGTGCACGAAGTGGGGCTCGACCGGCCGGCCTTCCCACGCGACCGGCTGCTCGTCCCAGGCGCGATAGAGATCGCGCGTGAGCGCGACCCTCGGCTCGACGATGACGAGCAGGTCGACGTCCGAGCCGTCGGCCGCCTGGCGCCGCGCCCAGGAGCCGAACGCGGCGATGCCCACGAGCGCGTCTCCGAAGAGCGCCGCGGCCCGGTCGACCGACTGCCACCCGCCCTCCAGGGCGGACAGGCTCCCCAGCGGCATGGCCAGCTTGCGGGCGCAGTAGTCGTTG
>DATJXB010000102.1:0-12688 GCA_035500755.1 Thermoanaerobaculia bacterium
GGAACCGTAGCTGCCCCGGTCAGGCGCGGCTCCGGCCACGCGCCCGCCCGAGCCCTCGGCCTGGAATTGCGCGCCGGGCGCGCCGGGATGGAACACCGCACCGACGGGCGCGCCGCGCCGCGCGAGGTCCGCGCGCGCCGCCTCGATGTCGGTGACGACCAGGTACAGCCCCGACGCCGAGCCGGGAGCGGCCGACGTCATCTTCGTGCCGAACTGAACCGAGCACCCGGAGCCCGGCGGCGTGAACTGGACGACGCGAAAACCGTTCTCGAACGGAAAGTCGGCGTCGAGCCTCCAGCCGAGACCGGCGTAGAACCTCTTCGAGCGGTCGACGTCGGCGACGGGAATGACGACGACTTCGAGCTTCAGGTCGACGATGCTCTTCATGGCTGCCTCCTCGCGACTCCAAGCTCGCAACGAGCTTATAACTCGTTTGGGCGATTTTCTTCGTTTCGTGATCCGGCTGCCTGAACGGGCCCTGTTAGAGCCCCGTGAAGCCTTCGAGCCGCGCACCGTCCCCACGCCTGACGGACTTGATCTCCGCCCCTCGAGCGGGCACTCTCCCCCGACGCGGAGGCAGGAAGACATGAACGACATCAGAAGAGTTGCGGCCCGAGCGGCTCTCGGCGCGGTCGGCGCGCTGGCAACAGCAGCCGCCGGAGGCCAGACCACGACGGCGATCCGGAAGGTCGTCGTCATCTTTCAGGAAAACGTCTCCTTCGACCACTACTTCGCGACGTACCCCGTCGCCCTCAACCCTCCCGGCGAGCCGCCCTTCCGCGCGGCGCCGGGCACGCCGACCGTCAACGGCCTCTCGGGCGCGCTGCTGACGAACAACCCCAACGCCGCGCCGCCCTTCCGCCTCTCACGGGCGCAGGCGGCCACGTGCGACCAGGACCACGACTACACCCCCGAGCAGCAGGCGATGCACGGCGGCCTGATGGACCGCTTCGTCGAGTTCACCGGCAACGCGGAGTCTCCCTGCGACCCGAAGACCGTCATGGGCTACTTCGACGGCAACACCGTGACGGCGCTCTGGAACTACGCGCAGGCCTACGCCATCGGCGACAACCTCTTCGACACCACGTTCGGCCCCTCCACGCCGGGCCACGTCAACCTCGTCTCCGGCCAGACGCACGGCGTCGACGTCGTCAGCGGCACCATCACGCCGGACGAAGTGATCCCGGGAACCGCCACGCTCATCGGCGATCCCGAGCCGTACTACGACGACTGCCACACGACCGAGGCGGTGGGCCTCTCCGGGAAGAACGTCGGCGACCTGATGAACGCGCACGGAATCCGCTGGGGCTGGTTCCAGGGCGGCTTTCGTCCGACGGCGCGGGACGCGGCCGGGAAGGCGACCTGCGGGGCCAGCCACATCGGCAGCGACGGGCAGCCGACGAACGACTATCTCCCCCACCACGAGCCGTTCCAGTACTACGCCTCGACGGCCAATCCGCATCACCTGCCGCCGAGCTCGGTCGCGATGATCGGACGCACCGACGCCGCGAACCACCAGTACGACCTCGCGGACTTCTGGGCCGCGGCCGAGAGCGGCCACCTTCCCGACGTGAGCTACCTGAAGGCGGCCTCCTACCAGGACGGCCACGCCGGCTACTCGGACCCGCTCGCCGAGCAGGCGTTTCTGGTCGCGACGATCAACCGGCTCCAGCGGCTCCCGGAGTGGGCGGACATGGCGATCGTCATCGCGTGGGACGACTCGGATGGCTGGTACGACCACGTGATGCCGCCGATCGTGAGCCCGTCGAACACGCCAGCCGACGCGCTCACGGGGCCGAGCGTGAAGGGCGCGCCGCCGTCGGGAGACTGCGGCCTTCCGGCGCCGGGCGCGTACCCGGGCCGCTGCGGCTACGGGCAGCGGCTGCCGCTGGTCGTCATCTCGCCCCACGCCCGGAAGAACTTCGTCGACCACACGCTTCTCGACACCACGTCGATCCTTCGCTTCATCGAGGACAACTGGAGCCTCGGCCGCATCGGAGATCAGTCGTTCGACGCGCGGGCCGGCTCGCTGTCGGGGCTCTTCGATTTCGAGGCCGGGCGCAAGCCGGGCGCGGCGCGACGCCGCCGGCTCACGCTCGACCCGGCGACGGGCCGGCCGGTTCGATAAGGTTCGCGGAACGACGAAAGGAGTCATCGAAATGAAACGCCTCCTCGCCGCCCTCGCCGTGGCCATCGCCGCGACCGCGTCCGGAGCCGAGCCGCCCGCGGCCGATCCGTCCGCGCAGATCATTCAGCTGGAACGCGCCTGGGGAGATTGCTTCGTCACGGGCGTGCCGGGCCCCGCGAAGGACTTCATCGCGGACGACTTCGTCGGGACCACGTCGAAAGGCGCGCGCTACGACAGGGCCCGGGCTCTCCAGGACATCGTCGAGGCGAAGGGGCAATTCAAGTCGATGGTCGTCGGCGACGTGACCGTGCGCGTCTACGGCGACGCCGCCGTCGCCCGGGGAACCGACTCCTGGGAGATGACCGACGGCACGAAAGGGGCCGCGCTCTGGACCGACACCTGGATCCGCCGCCGGGGAACGTGGCAGATCGTGGCCGCGCAGGACACGCCGAAGCCGAAGTAGACGCTCAGCGCGCCGGCGCCGGCGCTGCCACGATCCGCGTCGTGGGCCCGTCCTTCTCCGTGCCGTCCGGGCCGACGCTCTCGCGCGTGTGCGTGATCGCGTAGAGGTGCCCGTCGCGGAACTCCAGGCGGACGTCGCAGCTCCAGGAGTAGTGCGGCTCGGAAACCGGGACGAGCCCGAAGAGCTTGACGTGATCGCCGTACCGGCCCCGAACGGAGTATCGAAAGATCTCGCCGGCGCCGCCCGCGCGCCGCTCCAGCGGATTGCCGATCATCGCGACGACCTCGGCCGGAGACGGCTCGCCGTCGAGGCCGATGGCCGAACGGCATGGGAAGTCCCTGCCCGATTCGACGACCGGCTTCGTGTGGCCGTAGCTGCACGCGCCTGCGGCGACGAGCAGGATCAGGGCCGCTTTCTTGCGCCGTTTACCCAACGTTCACCCCCCGAGGCGTATTTGCGGCGCGGAGGAGATACCGCCATGCTCCACCGCCGCTTCGCGCCCTCCCTGATTCTCGCCTGTCTCGCAGGAACGCTCCCTTTCGCCGCACCCGGCCTCGCGAGCACCGTCGTCTCGTGCCCGTTCAGCGGCTCGCCGAACGATCGCTTCGGCAGCGGGATCGTCGTCACCAACTACCCCGGCAACAACGTGTTCATCACGGCCGGAACGAACGTCGGCTTCACGGTCACCGTGACGGACACGCAGGCCTCCGTCACGAATCACTACTCGAACACCAACGGCGTCGCCGCGCTGCGTGCAGGACACCGGCGCGTTTGCCTGTCCGTAGCGCCGGCCGCCACGCTCAGTCGCCGCGCAACACCGCCGCCGGCGCGACGGCCGCCGCGCGCGCCGCGGGGATCAGGCACGCGAGCAGCGCCGCCAGGGACAGCACGGCGCCGACCGCGAGGAACGTCGGCGCGTCCGCCGCCCCGATCCCGAAGAGCAGGCTCGTGATCAGGCGCGTCGCCAGAAACGCCGCGCCGAGCCCGACGGCGACGCCGCCGGCGGCGACCCGCATCCCCTGAGCGACGATGAGGCCGAGTACGGACCTGCGGCTGCCGCCGAGCGCCAGCCGGATGCCGACTTCGCGCGCGTGCTGCTCGACGAAATACGCCATGACCCCGTAGATGCCGATGACGGAGAGGAGCAGCGCCGCGATCGCGAGGCCGCCGACGAGCAGCGAGAGCGACCGCGTCGCCTGGACCGAGCTCGCGACGAGCTCTTCCTGGGTGGCGACGTTCGAGATCGGGATGCTCGGGTCGAGATCGTGGAGGACGCGCCCGATCGCGGGCGCGAGGCTCTCCGGATCCGACTTCGTCCGGACGAGCAGGTAGCGGAAGCGCACCATCGAGTCCGAGTTGGGCTTCGTCGCGCGGCCCGGCATCGGCCAGTACACGCTCCCTTCGTCGGGCTGGCCGAGGCCGGCGTACTTGACGTTGCCGACGACGCCGACGACCGTCGTCCACGGACACTCGCGGCACCCGCCTTCGTGGAACCGCTTCCCCACCGCGCTCCCGCTCGGGAAGAAGCGCTTCGCCCAGGCGCGGTCGACGACGGCCTCCACGACGGACCCGGTCCCGCCGTCGCGCTCGTCGAACGTCCGTCCCTCGACGAGCGGCAGGCCGAGCAGGCGGAAGTACTCGGGCGAAACCTGAACCCAGGGCGTGACCGGCTCGGATTCTCCGGGCCGCGTCGGGAAATCCTCGAGGTCGAAGTTGTTGAAGTTGCCGACTTCGTCGGGAGGCCGGCCGTCGGCGAAGGCGACAGCGGCGACGCCCGGAAGCGCCGCCACGCGCCGCTCGAGCTCGTTCCAGAACGCGGCCACCTTGTCGGCCTCGGGATACGGCGCCTCCGGCAGGTAGATCGATCCGCCGACGAGATTGCGGGGGTCGAACCCGAGGTCGACGCGCTCGAGCCGGTGGAGGCTCGCGAGCAGCAGTCCCGCGACGACGAGCAGCGGCGTCGCCACGGCGAACTGCGTGCCGACGAGAAGGCGCCGCAAGCGGCGGGCCGAGACGCCCCCGGTCGCGGTCCGGCCCGATCCCTGCAGGGCCTCGGCCGCGGGCGCCCCGCCCGTCCCGTGCACGGCCGGCGCAAGACCGAAGAGGAGCGCGCTCGCCGCGGCGAGAAGAACGAGGAGCGCGACCGAGCCGCCGCCCATCGCGATCTCCGCGGCTCGCGGCGTGTAGCTCTCGCCGAGCGTCCGCAACAGCCTGATCCCCGCGGCGGCGAGCGCGGCCCCGAGGCCCGCGGCTCCGATCGCCAGCAGCGCGCTCTCCGCCAGGAGATGGCGCACGACCCGGGCGCGCGTCGCCCCGAGCGCGGAGCGCACGGCGAGCTCGCGCCGACGGCTCACGACCCGGGCGACGAGGAGGTTCGAGGCGTTCGCGCACGCGATGAGCCACACGAGCGCGACCGCGCCGAGCGCGAGGCCGGCGGGCGTCTTCGTCGGGCCGACGATCTCGTTCTTGAGGTCGTTCATCGCCCACGTCGCCCGCCGGTCGGCGTACGAGGACTGCCACAGAGGAAAGATCCGCTTGTTGATCGCGCGCAGCTCCTCGGCCGCCGGACGCGCGGCGCCCGGCTTCAGACGCCCGAGCGTGACGATGAAGAACGGCCCCTTGCGCGGCGGCGGCGCCCACTGCGCGGCGGTGAACGCCTCGATCCCGTGCTCGAGCGGGCCGAGCCGCGGCGGAAGGACGCCGACGACCGTGTATGAAACGCCGTCGAAGAGGACCGTCTTCCCGACGGCGTCCGCGGCGCCGCCGAGGCGCGCCGTCCAGAAGCGGTGGCTGACCAGCGCCGTCCGCGGCGCGCCCGGCTTGCCGTCCGCCTCGGTGAAGTCCCGGCCGAGCGCGGGAGGCAGGCCGAGCAGCCCGAAATAGCGCCAGGACACGGAGCGGGCCCGCAGCTTCTCGGCGGTCGCGCCGTCGCTCCACGCCACGGACCGCTCGGTGTACCCCGCGACGCGCTCGAACTGCGTCTGCTGAGCCTCGAGGGCCTGGAAGTCGGCGACCGAGAAGCGGAACTTGTTGGGCGGCGAGTCCGTGGAGATGCGGACGAGCGCCTCCGGATTCGCGTACGGCAGCGGGCGCAGGAGGACGGCGTGGATGGCGGTCGCGATGGCGGTCGTCGCCCCGATGCCGAGGCCGACCGTCGCGACGATCGTCAGGCTCACGAGCGGCGCGCGCGCGAGGCCCCGCAGGCAGGTCCGAAGATCGTGGCGCAGGTCCTCGAGCCAGAGTCCTCGCTGCACGCGCTCCTCCTTCCCGTCGTCCAGGTTCCGGCAGGACGCGCGCGCCGCGTCGAGGTCGCCGAACCGGCGCAGCGCCTCGCGCCGGGCGTCGGCCTCCGACAGGCCCTTCGCGCGGAGCTCCTCGACCCGCATCGCCAGGTGGCTCTCGAGCTCCTCGTCGACCTCGGCCGCGACGGTCTCGGGCCGGCGCCGGAGGTACCAGAAGGGCCGCCGCCGGCCGCGCCGCTCGTCTCCGGACATCTCAGGCCTCCTGGAGGACGGCCTCGACGGCCTGTGAGTACCGCCGCCAGGTCACGGCCTCCTGCCGCAGGCGCCTGCGGCCCGCCGTCGAAAGCGCGTAGTACCGGGCGCGCCGGTTGTTTTCCGACGGGCGCCACTCGGATTCGACGAGGCCGTCCCGGTCGAGGCGATGGAGCGCCTGGTACAGCGCGCCGTCCTCGACCTCGAGCGCTCCGTGCGAGCGCTCCTCGATGAGCGTCGCGATGCCGTAGCCGTGCCGGGCCCCGCCGGACAGGGCGCCGAGGACGAGCAGGTCGAGGGTCCCCTGAACGAGCGGCAGTTTCGGCGGCATCGTCCCTCCCACTCCCCTTAGACGCTATGGGGAAGGAAATGTTTCGAATCGTCGCCGATTTTTTCGCGCCGGTCAGGAACGGTCGAAAGCGAGCCCGTCGTAATCCTGCTCGCGGACCGGCGCGAACCGGAGAACCCCGAATTCCCGAAGCCGCCGCGAGGCTTCCGGAGACTCCCCCATTCCGAGCAGCGCCGCCGCGATCCGCGCCGGCAGCGGCGCCGGAAGCCCGGACCGCGCGATCAGCGGCTGGACGGGAGAAGGTCCCCAGGTCTCGAGGACCCGAAGCCGTTCGTCGAGGTCCGGCCGCCGTCGCCGGGCGAGCAGCAGCGTGTTGGAGTCGACCGCGGAAACGTCGGCCTCGCCGCGGGCCACGAGGTCGATCGAGGAAAGGTGCGATCCGGAAGCGAACGCGCGCGCGAAGAAGGCGTCGGGGTCGCGCCCGAATCCGAGCGCCTCCAGCCTCGAGAGCATGCGGAACCAGCCCGAGAGCGACTGCCGGTCGTTGTAGGTCCAGACCGAGCGCCGCAGGTCGGCGAGCTCTCCGGCCGGGTGATCACGGCCAACGACGACGTCGGAGAAATAGACGGGCCGTCCGCCGTTGCGCGGGTCGTCGAAAACGGGCGCGGCCGCCACGATCTCGACGGGGCGGCCCGCGGCGCGGAGCAGCGCCAGCGACGGCCCGCAGACGAAGGCGATGTCGGCGCGGCCCTGCGCGAACGGATCCGCCTCCGGCGTCGGACCCGAGACCGTGGTCTCGAAGTCGAGCGCGACCGCAACGCCCGTGCGCCTTTCGATCTCCTCGGCGACGAGCTCGAAGAGCCCCGAGGGAATGCTCGGCGCGAGGTAGCTCAGGAGCCGGATCTTCGCCACGCGCCGAGAATAGGACAAAAGGCGAGGCGCTCCCAGCCTGGAAGTCCCTGACTTCCGTCGTCCCGGCAGAGGAGCCCGGCGGGCCTACCTGCGTGCAGCGGCGCGTCCGTCGATCGCGAACCGCTCGCCTTCCTCGTATCGTCTCGTCGCGTCGAACCGGACCTCGACGCTATCGAGGTTGAGGTCCGCGACGTCGACTCTCTGGCCGGAGATCTCCGTCGGGTTGGCGAGGACCTCGAGCTGGCGGATCGCCTGGCGGCGGAGCCGCCGGCCGAATCGACGGCCGATTCGAGCCTAGGAACGAGCCTGCGGCGGTCGGCCCCGACGGGGCGGGATGTCCCACTCGTCGGAGGCGAGACGCTTCCACGTCCCGTCCTGATAGCGGGAGACCTCGAAGATGGAGCCGGGCGCCGGCCGAACGGCCTCGCAGCGAGGACAGCGATATTTGTACCGGCTGATCCTGCGAGGCGAAGCGGGATCCCACAGCACGCGGAGAGTCGTGCCGCAGACGCACCTGACGTCGGTGAGACCCGTCGCTTGTTTCAGAGACGGTCAGTATACCTGTACCCGAGGACAGGTAGCGGCTCCGCCCCGGAGGTTCGGTCCACCACCGTGGTCCGCCGGTGAAGCTTCACCAAGTGCCTGTGCCGGGTGGAGTTGTTGGAGCGGGAAACGGGGGTCGAACCCGCGACATCCACCTTGGCAAGGTGGCGCTCTACCACTGAGCTATTCCCGCTCGGGGACGCGCAGGATAGCCGAGGAGGGGCGGCGAATCAAGCGTCCCGGCCGCCCGGCGGCACGCGCCGCCGGCCCGGATTCAGGGCTCTTCGGCGACCGGCAGCTCGTTGACCGTCCCGCCGCAGTGATCGCAGACGCGAACCGAAGCGCCGCCGTATTTCCTCTCGGCCGCGCACTCCTCGCAGAGCGGCCGCTCGGTGTTGGTGCAGACGTAGTGCGCGACGCGCTCCGTGTGCTTGCGGCAGACGGACGGCGGCTGAACTCGCGAGCTCTTCTTCAGGTCGAACAGCGACTTCAGCTCCGGCAGCTCGACGGCGCGGCGCGCGGGATCGCCGTCGACGGACACCATGTCGTTCTCGAGGATGCCGCTGCTCCGGAGGAGGTTGCGCATCGCGCGGCGGTCGAAGACGTCGTTCTCGAAGCCCTTCTTCTCGACGCGGTAGGACTTCGTGGACGTCGACGTCGAGTCCGCGGAGGCCGGAGTCGGGTCGGACGGGGGCCCGGGCGCGGCCCGCGCGACCGGACGCGGCGGCGGCTCCGCGGCGGGAGGCGGCGCCGGCGCCTGGGCCGAGCCCCCCGAGCCCTGGAGCGAGATGTAGACGCGCGCCTCCTCGCGGGACGGGAAATCCATTGCCTTGCCGCACTTCGGGCAGCTGAAGCGCGCCTGGACCGGAGGGATCTTCGCCAGCGAGATGGAGAAGCTGCCGGAACAGTTGGGACAGGTGAATCCGTATCGCAGATCCGAATCGTTCAACGAAATTTCCTCGAAGAGCCGCGATCTTAGCACGCGGCCGCGCGATCACCGAGGGCGACGACGCGGCGGCGGCTCCTCGAAGGCGCCGCGCAGCACGACGACATCGGTGCCTCCGTCCGCTTCGAGGATGGAGACGACGTCGAAGCGGCAGCGTCGGCACGGACCGCGGCGCCGGCGCCGCACGTACTCCTCGGCCGCGCGGAAGATCCGGCGCTGCTTCTCGAGCGTCACCGCTTCGGCGGGCAATCCGAAACCGCGCCCCGACCTTCCCTTGACCTCGACGAAACAGAGGACGCCCTTCTCCTCGGCCACGAAGTCGATCTCGCCGGCGCGCGCCCGGAAGTTGCGGTCGAGGATCCGGTATCCCTCGGCCTCGAGGCGCTTCGCGGCGAGGCGCTCCCACGCCTGGCCCCGGCCGCGCAGGCCGCGGTAGTCGCGCGGGCGGGCGGGCCGCACGAATCGCAGGAGGCTTTCGAGCAGGGCGCGGGGCGTCACGGCGGCTCCCGCAGAGACTATTGTCGCGAGGCTTCCCTACCCCATCGCCCGGCGGGCGAGCTCGAGCACGTCGAAGGGCTGCGTGGCGACGCCGATCTCGTCCTTCGCGTTGCCGATCATGACCATGCAGAAGGGACACGAGACGCCGACCGACGAGGCGCCGGTGTCGGCGATCTCCCGCATCCGGGCCTGGTTGATCCGCTCGCCGAGTTTCTCCTCCATCCACATGCGGCCGCCCCCCGCGCCGCAGCACAGGCCCTTCTCGCGCGAGCGCTCGAGCTCCTTGAGCTCCAGACCCGGAATCGCGCGCAGGATCTGCCGCGGCGCCTCGTACGCGCCGTTGTAGCGGCCCAGGTAGCAGGGGTCGTGGAAGGTGATCGTTTCGTCGATCGGCGCCGTGAGCTTGACGCGGCCCCCGGCGACGAGCTCCGAGACGAGCTGCGTGCCGTGGACGACCTCGTACTTGCCGCCGAAGTCGCCGTACTCGTTGCCGAGGCAGTTGAAGCAGTGCGGGCAGTTGGTGACGATCTTCCGGACCTTGTAGCCGTTGAGCGTCTCGACGTTCTGCTGCGCGAGCATCTGGAAGAGGTACTCGTTGCCCATCCGCCGCGCGGAGTCGCCCGTGCAGGTCTCTTCGGCCCCGAGGATCGCGAACGAGACGCCGGCCGCGTTGAGGATCTCGACGAGCGCCTTCGAGACGCGCTTGGCCCGGTCCTCGTAGGAGCCGGCGCAGCCGACCCAGAAGAGGACCTCGATCTCCCTGTCCCCCGCTTCCGCCAGCGTGACGACGTCGAGCCCGTCGGCCCAGTCGCCGCGCGACGCGGCCGAGATGTTCCACGGATTGCCGTTGGTCTCCATGCCGCGGAACGCGTTCTGCACTTCCTTCGGGAATTCCGCCTTGTCGAGGACGAGGTAGCGGCGCATCTCGGCGATCTTGTCGACGGCGGGCACGATGAAGACCGGGCACGCCGTCGTGCAGAACCCGCACATCGTGCAGGCCCAGATCGTGTCCTCGGAGATCCAGCCGCCGACGAGGTCGCGGCGCCCGCCGGGGGCCGCTGTCGCTCGTCCATCCGCGGCCGCGAGGATCGACGGCGTCGCTTCGTAGACCGCGTCGCGGACGTTGCCGATGAAGATCTTCGGGTCGAGGGGCTTTCCGGTCAGCGCCGTGGGACAGACGACCCGGCAGCGGCCGCACTCGGTGCACGTGTAGCCGTCGAGCATCTGCTTCCAGGTCAGGTCCTCGACCTTCTCGGCGCCGAAGCGCTCCGTGTTCTCCAGGTCGATCGTCCGCAGCCGTCCCATCGGCGCGAGGTTCATGAAGAAGACGTTCGGAATCGAGGTGATGATGTGGAAGTGCTTCGAGTACGGCAGGTAGTTGCCGAAGAAGAGGATGTCGAGCAGGTGCGTCCACCAGCAGAAGGCGTAGAGATGGCGCAGGCGTTCGGGCGAGGTCCCGGCGAGCATCTTCGCGACCGCCGCGACCGCCGGCGCCCACGCGCTCGCCGCGGCCGGCTGGAGCGCGGTGCGCGCGCCTTCGGCGGCGAGGTCCGTCGCCATCAGGTAGGCGATCAGGAACAGGATCAGCCACGCGTCCATCGACAGGTCGAGGCGCTTGGGCCGGGCGAAGAGGCGGCGGAAGACCGCCATCGCGACGCCGACGAGGACCAGCACCTCGAAGACGTCCTTGGCGAGCGTGTAGACGTCGCCCGCGCGCCCCGGCAGGAGCGCGAATCCGGGAAGCAGCCCCTCGACGACGAGCTCGAGCGTCCGGACCGTGAGGACGACGAATCCCCCGAAGATGAGGATGTGAAAGGCGCCCGCGTAGAAGTCGCGGAACATCCGCTTCTGCGCGAACGCGTACTGGAACGTCCGCCAGGCCCGCAGCGGGATCTGCGTGAATCGGTCGTCCGGCCGCCCCGCGAGCAGGACGCGCACCCGGCGCGACATCGAATACGTGAACGCGACGATCGCCGCGAGCACCAGCAGGCCGAACACCACGCGCCCGGACACACCGAGAACGAGCTGCTCGGTCGGAAGCGGAAGCATGAGTCGGGAGTTTAGCAGCCCCGTCCGGGCGGGGCCGATGGCGGCGCGCCGCGGTTCAGGGCGCCGCGGGCGCGGGAGTCGAGGACGGCGTCGGCGCGGGCGTGGCGAGCTTCGCCGGCAGGACGTACATGCTCTTCGGATGGACCTCCCAGCGGCGGGCCTCGAGCTCCTTCTGCGTCCGCGGCGACACCGTGCCCGTGAGCCAGACCTCGCGCCGCGCGCTCGGGTGCTCGGCGGCGACCTGCTGATTGATCTTCTCGGCCGAAGCGGCCACACCCTCGGTCCAGACGACGTAGTCCACCGGGTAGAGACAGGCGAACCGGTCGCCGCGGGCGAACACGCACGCGCCGGGCATGTCCGCGATGCTCAGGATCGGCGCTTCCTTCTCGCGGTAGATCTCGGCCATGTAGGCGCTCTCCTGGTAGAAGCGCGCGTCCACTTCGGCCTCGACGCCCGCGGCGCGCTTCACGAAAGCCGCCCTTCCTTCCACGCCCTCGAGCGCGTACAGGGACGCGATCAGGCGGGTCTGGATCGACAGCGTGTACGCCTTGTTGAGGCGGAAGGCGACGCTGTCTTCACTCGAGACGCCCATCTCCTTCAGGCGCGTCTCGTTCAACGTCTGGATCTGGTCCGGATCCTCCGAGTAGATGATGTTGTTGACCGTGTTCGCGGTGCCGAGCACGGTGCCGACGATGCCGAGCGGCAGCAGCCGGGTGCTGAACCTCCCGCCGGCGTCGAAGTCGGCGACCTGCTCGAGCTCGTTGCGCAGCACCGGATTGCTCGTGTAGGGATCCACGCCGAGCTTGTGGGCCCATTCGCGCTGAGCGCGGTTGACGCCGAGCAGGCTCTTGGCCAGGCCGCGGCTCGTCGAGACGACTTTGTCCCCCGTGGAGGGAGTCGGCGTCGTGCCGGGCGTCGGGCTGTAGCTGACCTGCTCCTCGGTGCGCTTGGCCCCCCGCGTGACCTGCCCGAAGAGGCGCGAGACGCCGTCGCCGAGGTTCTTGGCCGACCCGACCGGGTCGGTGACGAGGTGGAAGGCGCCCTTGCCCATGTCCACGACGGACTGCGCCGCGGCCCCCGCCGCGACGGCGAACTTGTCGACGTCCTCGAGCTGGGCGATCGCGCCGACCTCGTGGATGCGGATCATCGCGATCGTCGTGCTCGGCGCGACGAAGATCCCCCAGGGCGTGTCGATCGTGTAGGTGTTGAAGAGGCCGTCGGTCGTGACCGCGGACTGGACCGTCCACTGCGCGCCCTTCAGAAAGGCCGGCTCCAGAAACTGGGACGCCTCGAGGGTCGGCAGGGGCTCGTAGCTCTGGCCGCGGCTCACGGACGCCGCTCCGAGCGCGGCGAGCGCCAGGACGGG
>DATJXB010000103.1:0-11236 GCA_035500755.1 Thermoanaerobaculia bacterium
CGCGTCAAGGAGCTCCGATACCAGGTCGAGATGCTCGCCTCTTCCGGAAGCGCCGCGCTCAAGCGGCGCGAAAAGGCGCTCTCCGGGCTGGCCGAGGACCTCGGCGAGACGACCGACCTGATCCTGCTGGAGGCGGCGCTCACGCGCCGCATGGCCGCCGGGACGATGCCGGACGCGCCCGAGCTCACCGGCGCGATTCACGCGATGGTCGCCGAGCGCGCGGCCGCGCTGATCGCGCAGGGCCAGGGAGCTTTCGCCGAGACCCCGGGCACGCTCGCCCGCCAGATCCTCGCCGAGCGCGGCTAGCGCGAAGCCGCGAGGCGGCGCATCCAGCCGTGCGTCGCCTGCAGATCGTCGACGATGATGCACCCGCCCGGTGGGTGGCTCCGGCGCGCGCCCTGGCCGCCGACGAGGATGGGAACGGACTGCGGCACCGCGCGGCGCAGGCCTTCGAGTTTGACGCGCGTGGCGGCTCCGGCGGTCGAGACCGAAACGCTGATCCCGATGGCGGCGGGACGCCGCGCCCGCGACGCCGACACGATCTCCTCGAGCGGCGTGTCGGCGCCGAGGAGATGGGGCTGCAGGCTCGACACCGCCGCGACGTACGCCGCCAGCTGCAGGCCGAGCGCGTGCGTCTCCCCGGAGAAGGCCGCGAGCAACACGCGGGGCGCCCCGTCGCCTCGCTCGAAGGGAAGGCGCAGCGCCCGCAGAACGTCCTCGAGCCTCTCCGAGAAGAAGTGCTCGTGGGCGACGCCGAGCTCGCCGCGGGCCCACGCCTCGCCGATCGCGTGGATCATCGGCACGACGCAGCGTTGCAGGAACTCGAGAGGCCCCGAGCGCCCGGCCTCGGCCAGGAGCGCCGCCACGAGCTCCGGTCCCCGATGGGCCCGGACGAGCGCCAGCAGCGGCTCGAGGGTCGCGGGTCTCTCCGGCACGGGCCCCAGCGTGAGCGCGCCCTCGCCGAGAAGAGCCTCGAGGCGGGCGTCCGGCAGAGGCACGACCTGGCCCGGCCGGTGGCCGCGGGAGAGCGCCTCGGCGATCCGGCGCAGGCGCCGGACGTCGGACAGCGCGTACAGCCGGTGGCCGGAAGGCCGGCGCTGCGGCACCGGGAACCCGTAGCGCTTCTGCCACGCCCGAAGGGTGTCGGGCGAGAGTCCGGTGGCGCGGGCGACCGCGCCGATCGAGAGGCGCGGCTCGGTCGTTCGGGGACGGACTCGGGGTTCCATCGAAAGCCTCCGGGTGGCGGGCCTTCCGCCATCGCGGCCATGATATGTCTGGATAAATATCTCGACAAACTTTGATCGAGACTGGCCGCCGCCTCCCGGTCAATTCTCGTAACAAGCCTTTTCTCCTCAGGACTTTGAGATGCCACCTGGCAGCGCGAGAGCCGACGCTCGGGTCCGGCTCCCCCACCGCTCCGACAGGCTCTCTTCACATCGCGCCGAGGCAGAGGTGGTAGCTTCCCGTGGCCGTTTACGATGAGCGAAGTCCAGTACATCGGAAGCGCGGGTACCCCGGATGACCGCCTGACCGATCACACTCTCTACTTCAACCGCGAGATCTCCTGGCTCGCGTTCAACCGGCGCGTCCTCGAGGAGGCGCTCGATCCGTCGTGGCCGCTGCTCGAGCGGATCAAGTTCCTCGCGATCTTCCACTCGAACCTCGACGAGTTCTTCATGATCCGGGTTTCGGGCCTGCACGAGCAGCTCGAGGCCTCGGTGACGGAGCGCAGCGCCGACGGCCTCTCGGCCCCCGAGCAGCTGCGCCGCATCCGGGAGATCGTCGACCACGATTCGGCGCTGGCGATGCGAACCCTCGCCGAGGACCTCCGGCCGAAGCTCGCCGAAGCCGGCGTCCGGATCCTCGCCTGGGAGGACATCGAGGCCGACCGGCGCAAGGAGCTCGCGGCGTATTTCGAGAACGTCGTCTTCCCCGTCCTCACGCCGCTCGCGTTCGACCCCGGGCACCCGTTCCCGTTCGTGTCGAACCTTTCGCTCTCGCTCGCCGTCGAGCTCTCCGAGAAGAAGGAGAAGCGCGCCGCCTTCGCCCGCGTGAAGGTCCCGGCGTCCCTCGGACGGTGGGTCCCGGTTCCGGGCGCTCCCGGCAAGACCCTCGAATTCATCCCGCTCGAGAAACTCGTCGAGGCGAACCTCGACCGGCTCTTCCCCGGGATGCAGATCCTGAACGCGTCGGCGTTCCGCGTGACGCGCGACGCCGATCTCGAGATCCGCGAGGACGAGGCCGGCGATCTCCTCGACAGCGTGGCCGAGAACGTCCGGCGGCGGCGTTTCGGCGCCGCGATCCGGCTCGAGGTCGAGCGCCGCTGCCCGGAAGCCGTCCGCGAGCTCCTCCGCGTCGAGCTCGAGCTCGAGCCCGAAGACGTCTACGAAGTGGACGGCCCGCTCGGCGCCGCCGATCTGATCTCGGTCCTGAAGCTCGACCTGCCGCACCTGAAGGACGCGCCGTTCCTGCCGGCCTCGCGGACGATCTTCGATCCGCCGGCCGACGTGTTCGAGGTCATCCGCAAGGGCGACGTCCTCCTGCACCACCCCTACGACTCGTTCGACCCGGTGCTGCACTTCCTCGACCGGGCCGCCGACGACCCGGACGTCCTCGCGATCAAAATGACGCTGTACCGCACCGGCACGGACTCGCCGATCGTCGCCGCGCTCGCGCGCGCCGCCGAGAACGGCAAGCAGGTGGCCGTGCTCGTCGAGCTCAAGGCCCGGTTCGACGAGGAGAACAACATCCAGTGGGCACGCTCCCTCGAGCGGGCCGGCGTCCACGTCGCCTACGGCGTCGCGGGCTTGAAGACGCACGCCAAGATCGCCCTGGTGGTCCGCCGCGAGGGCACCGCCATGCGGCGCTACGTCCACGTCGGCACCGGCAACTACAACCGCGCGACGGCGCGCGTCTACAGCGACCTCGGCCTCTTCACGGCGCGCGCGGACTTCGGCCACGATGCCTCGGAGCTCTTCAACTCGTTGACGGGCTTCTCGCGCAAGACCAAGTACCGCAAGCTGACGGTGGCCCCGACGGCGCTCCACGACAAGGTGCTCGCGCTCATCGACGCCGAGGCGGAAAAGGCGCGGCTCGGCAAGCCCGCGTCCATCCTCGCCAAGATGAACGCCCTCGTCGACCCCGCGGTCATCCGGGCGCTCTACCGGGCCTCCCAGGCGGGCGTGCCGATCGAGCTCTTCGTGCGAGGCATCTGCTGCCTGAGGCCGGGCGTTCCGGGCGTGTCGGAGACGATCCGCGTGTCGAGCGTCGTCGGACGCTTCCTCGAGCACAGCCGGGCCTTCGCGTTCGGCGTGGGCGAGGAAGAGGAGATCTACGTCACGAGCGCGGACTGGATGCCGCGCAACTTCTTCGCCCGCGTCGAGCTCATGGTGCCGGTCCTCGACGAGAAGGCCCGCGAGAAGATCCGGCAGGAGGTCTTCGGCCCCTTCCGCGCGGACAACGCGCGCGCCCGCGACCTTCAGAGCGACGGCACCTACGTCCGCCGCCACCCCGCGCCCGGCGAGACGCCGCACGACGCGCAGCACGACCTCGTCGATCGCCTCTCCCGCCGCGGCCTGAAGGCCGTTCCCGCGCTGTAGCTCGGATTCCGGGCTAGGCGGCCGGGAGGACGATCCTCGTATCCCGCCCGATCGACATCGCGCGGCCGCGCCAACGCACCGACCGTCCCAGGAGGCCGGCGACGAAGACGGCCGCGGCGCCGAGATCGCGCAGCGGCAGGAGCAGTCGGTCGCCTGCACCGAGGGGGCTCTCGACGGCCTGAGCCACGCTCGCCTCGACTCCGTAGCGCAGCGCCAGCAGGAACGCCGCGGGCAGCCAGGCGCCGCCGCTCGCCGCCGCGACCGCCCACGGCAGCGCGCCGGAGAACGCCTCGGCGAGGTACAGGCCGCCGCCCAGGCGGCGGCGCATCATGGCCCAGCGCCGGTGGCGATCCCAGACCGCCCGCGAGCTCTTGCGGACCTCCATCGTGTCGACGATGTCGGCCGACAGCACGACCCGGTAGCCGGCGCGCCGCACCTCGCGGCCGATGAGGTAGTCCTCGGCCAGATAGTTCTGCAGCGTCCGGAACCCGCCGGCGACCTCGAGGGCGGTCCGCGAAACCAGGATGGACTTCCCGACGACGCACGGCATCTTGAGGACGCCCGCGATCGCCGCCGTCCCGGGCAGGAGGCAGCCGTTCAGATAGAGCGCCTCGACGCGGGACGGGACGCTCGACGCGCCCGAAGCGCGGAAGAGGTGCGAGACGAGGCCGACGCGCGGATCGGCGAAGGCCGAAACGGCGCGCGCGAGGAAGTCGGGCCGCACGCGCACGTTGCCGTCGGAGAAGAGCAGGAGACGGTGGCGCGCGCGCTCGGCCGCGGCGGACAGCCGGTCCACCTTGGCGTTGCCGCCCGCGTCGCGCGCGTCGAACACGAAGGTGGCCGGGACGCGCGGATGCCGGTCGGCGACGCGGCGCGCGATCGGGTAGGCCGGGTCCGACGTGTCGGCGAAGGAGAAGACGACCTCGAAGCGCGGATACTGGAGCCGGAAGAAGGACGTCAGGTTTTCCTCGAGCCCCTCGTCGAGCCCGCGGAGCGGCTTCAGGATCGACACCGGCGGCGCGAACCCGGGAACCCGATGGCCGCGCGCCGTCTTGCGCATCCAGCGCACTTCGGCCGCGGCGACGGCGTAGAGCAGCGTCGAGACCGCGAGCCCCGCGAGCCCGACCGCGGCGAGGACGGTCACGCCGACGCCGCCTTCTCCGGCGAAAGTCGCAGGACGCCGATGCCCGTGCCGCGGCGCAGCGCGGCGAGAACGCCTTCCCGGGTCTTCTCCGCGGACAGCAGCGTCTTCCAGGCGTAGAGGTGCTCGGGACGGTGGAAGTCGCTGTTGGCCATGTGGGGGAGGCTCTCGCGCGAAATCACCGGGTACAGCTCCCAGCGGCAGCCGACTTCCCACAGGTCCAGCAGCGGCGCGACGGACTTGCGCCGGTTCCACAGGTACCAGGTGTTGGCGAACCATTCGCTCATCTCGTGCGGGTGGCACGCCACCGAGACCGCGCCGCGGGCCCGGATCTCGCGGATCATGTCGAGCGGGTCGCCGTCGGCCGTCAGGTACTCGTCGAGACCGAGGGCGAGGACGTGCACCGAGGTGTCGCGGTTGATCGTGTTGCGCGTCATCTCGGCGCCGGGAAGCACCAGCATCCTGTAGGCGGCCCAGGCCCGATCGGCTTCCCGCTCGATCTCGTCGCGGTAGCGCCGGAACGACTCGGGGTTCAGGCTGTTGCCGATCCGGTGCGCGACCTTGCCGAGGCCGCTGTCGCGGTTGACGATGTGGTCCGAGATCGCGATGACGTCGTGCCCCGACTGGCCGAAGAGATCGACGACCTTCGGCAACGGCAGAACCCCGTCGGAATAGGTCGTGTGGATGTGAAAGTCACAGAGCAGCATCGCAACGCCCGCATTCTCGGCCGCGCGTGCGAAGGCGCCGCGAGATCGGCGGAAGGAGCCGCGGAAGCCCGGGTTAGGGAGCGATGAAGCGCGGCATCGGCCGGGGGAAACGTCCCACCCGCCGCGGCGCGAGGAACCCCCGGGCCGACGCCGGGCGGCTCGTCCGCCACCACGCGACCCAGCGCGCCTGCGCGTCGCACGGCGACGTGACGTCCTCGACCCGGTAGACCTTGAGGTCCACGGCCTTGACCTCCGCGGTCCGCCGCGCGGCCGAGTACACGAGGTGAACCGGCAGCACCGCATCACCGCGCAGCGGGAAAGGGAACCGGAAGCGCTGGACGTCGGGCGCGCCGCGGAGCTCCCGCGAGAACCCGGACAGGGGCACCGAACCCTCCGGCTCGAGAATCGCCAGGCCGCAGGAACAGAGGCCGCCGTCGTCGCTCATGGCGCCCAT
This sequence comes from Thermoanaerobaculia bacterium, assembly GCA_035500755.1. Lineage (GTDB taxonomy): Bacteria > Acidobacteriota > Thermoanaerobaculia > UBA5066 > Gp7-AA6 > DAHUXD01. Next base: position 5,902 of record DATJXB010000103.1, read on the forward strand.
CCTCCGGAACCCGTTTGAAGACGGCGTGAAGATCGGCCGGGGACGATAATCGGCCCGTGCGGGGGCTTCCCGACTACCACGTCCACACGTTCCGCTGCGGCCACGCGGGCGGGGCGTCGCGCGACTTCGTGCTCCGGGCGCTCGAGCTCGGCCTGTCGGAGATCGGCTTCACCGACCACATCCCCCTCTACTTTCTGCCCCCGGAGAAGCGCGACCCGAAGCTCGCCATGCGGGAGGACCAGTTCGACGACTACGTCGCCGAGGTGCGGGCGCTGCGCGACGAGTTCGCCGGGCGGATCCACGTACGACTCGGCCTCGAAGCCGACTACGCCGAAGGCCACGAGGCGGCGCTCGCCCGCTGGCTCGCGCGGGCAGACTGGGACGTCGTTCTCGGCTCCGTGCACTGGGTCGCCGGGGACTGGATCGACGACCCCGCCCGCTCCCCGGTCCGCTTCGAGCGCGAGGGCGTCGACGCCCTCTACGACGAGTACTACCGCCTCCTCGCGAAGGCCGCCGCGACCGGGTTCTTCGACGTGCTCACGCACTTCGACCTGCCGAAGAAGCACGGCCACCGGCCGGCCGCGCCGCGCCGGGAGGCCGAGGAGAAGGCGCTCGCGGCCGCGCGCGCTCACGGCGGCGCCCTGGAGATCTCTTCCGCCGGGCTCCGGAAGAAGGTCGGCGAGGCCTATCCGGAGCCGCGGCTGCTCGCGCGCGCCGTCGAGCTCGGCATCCCCGTCACGTTTTCCTCCGACGCCCACGCGCCGGCCGAGGTCGGGCGCGACTACGACCGGACGCTCGCCCTCGCCCGCGCGGCCGGCGTGACCCGCTTCGTCACCTTCGACCGGCGGCGGAAGATCTCGAACCCGCTTCCGGAGTGAACCGGCGGCCGAGCTCCGCGAAGAGGTCCGCCGACGGGCGCCGCCGCCGCGCGTACGTCGAGTAGTCCACCTCGAACAGGCCGAAGCGCGGCCGGAAGCCCTCGAGCCACTCGAAGTTGTCGAGCAGCGACCAGTAGAAGTAGCCCTGGATCGGCGCGCCCGCGGCGAGCCGGTGCGCCAGGACGAGGGCGTGCTCCCGCAGGAAGTCGCGGCGGAGACCGTCGTTCCGGGTCGCGATGCCGTTCTCGGTGACCAGCACGGGACGCCCGGCCTGCTCGGCCTGGCGCAGCACGCGGTCGAAGCCGTGCGGATGAATCTCCCAGCCGGTGTCGGTCAGGCCGCGGGATTCGGGATCGCGGTAGAGAAACTGCCCGACGGCTCCCGGCACGCCCCGGAAGCGGATGTGGACCCGGCTGTAGTAGTTCACGCCGACGAAGTCGTTGGCGCCCGGCAGGTCCGTCGCCTCGATCCGCACGCGCCCTTCGCCCGGAAACGACCACTCCATGCGCCCCGTCGCGATGGCCTCGAGGAGCGCGAGGTTGTAGAGCCGCTCGCCGGCCCGCGCGAGGCGCTTGTCGAGCGCGCTCGTGCGCCGGTCCGGGGCGAAGTCGAGCATGTTGTGCGCGATCCCGACGCGGCAGCCGGGGATCCGCTCCCTCAGGACCGCCGCCGCCTCGGCGTGCGCGCGGAGCAGGTGCTCGAGCGCCCGCGCCGCGGCCTTGAAGCTGCGCCGGCCGGGCGGAATCAAGCCGCCGAGATAGCCGCCGAGCAGAAACACGATCGGCTCGTTCAGGGTCACCCACACCCGGACCCGCGGTCCGAGCGCGTCCGCCACGACCGCCGTGAACCGCCGGAACGCCGCGACGCTGGCGGGATCCTCCCACCCGTCGTGCGCCCAGAACCAGCGCGGGTGCGTGTAATGGTGCAGCGTCACGACCGGCTCGATCCCCAGGCGGACGAGCGCGTCCACGCGCCGGCGCTCGAAGGCGAGCGCCTCCTCCGAAAAGAACCCGGGCTCGGGCTCGATGACGCTGCGCTCGACCGAGAGGCGGTAGGCGTTGGCGCCGACGGACGGGATCAGGTCGAAATCGGACCGCCACCGCTCCCGGTGACCGGAGCCGACGCCGCACCGCTCGTCGCGGACCTTCAGCCGCTCGCGGCGCTCCCAGTCGGTCCAGTCGTTGTCCGCGGCTCCTTCGATCTGGTACGCCGAAGTCGCGACGCCCCAGAGGAAGGAGGAGTCGGCCATGGAAACCCCGGAGGAAGGCTACGGGCTGCTGATTTCCGTCGCGTGGTGCTTCACCCAGCGCGCTTCGGCGATGAAGATCGTGTCCTCGCAGATGTTCGTCGCGAGATCGCCGACGCGCTCCAGGTTCTTCGAGATCGAGATCAGCTCGATGCAGTACGTCGTCAGCGCCGGGTACTCGGCGATGTACGTCAAGAGCTCGCGGATGATCGAGACGTTCTTCTCGTCGAGGATGTCGTCCTTGCGGATGACCCGGCGCGCGAGATCGGCGTCGCGATTGACGAACGCGTCGAGCGACTGCTTGAGCATCGACATGGCGACCTCGGCCATGTACGGGATGTCGATGAACGGCTTGAAGGGCCGCTGGCCGGCCAGGCGCTCCGCCCCCTCGGCGATGTTGACGGCGTGATCGCCGATCCGCTCGAGGTCGCTGTTGATCTTGAGGACCGCGACGAGGAAGCGCAGGTCGACCGCGACGGGCTGCTGCAGGGCGAGCAGCGAGATGGCGGCCTCCTCGATCGTCATCTCCATCCGGTCGATCTCCTCGTCGGCGGCGACGACGGCGCGCGCCTTCTCGGCGTCCATGTCCGTCAACGCCTCGATCGCGCGGTGGATCTGCCGCTCGACCTCGCCCCCCATCAGGATGAGCTGGCGCCTCAGGTCTTCGAGCTGTTCCGCAAAATGTTCCTTCACGTTGACTCCTTGGCGCCCGCGTCAGTTCCAGAGCGCTTCCGCGGACAGGATCTCCAGGTCTTTCTGATGCACCGCCTCGTCCGAGCCGACCGGCACCGCTTTGAGCGACAGGGCACGGTCGAAGACGCTCTCGAACAGGTTGGCTTTCTTGCGGGCCGCGTCGAGCTCGGGCTCGCAGTCGGCCCGGGCGCTCGCCTCGACCTCGAGCCGGCGCGCCCGCAGCCGGCAGGACACGGCCGTGACGATCTGCCGGTGGCTGCGGTCGAGCCCGTCGGCGATGCGAAGGATCGCGGCGAGCTTCTCGACGACCACGCGCAGGTAGGGGTCGAGCCGCCGCCAGTTCTCGTGGGTCGCCTTGGGGCGGCCGCCTTTGTGGTAGCGGGCGAGCGACGCCAGGACCTCGATCTCGTCCGCCGAAAACCCGGTCAGGTCGCCGTGGGTGATCAGGTAGTACGAGTGGCGCTGGTGCTTCGCGTAGCCGATGTAGCAGCCGACGTCGTGGAGGAGGGCGCCGTACTGCAGCCACTCCCGCTCCGTCGCCGTCAGCTGGTGGAGGGCGTGGGTCTGGTCGAAGATCTCGAGGGCGAGCCGGGCCACGTGCGCCGCGTGGAGAACCTCGGCGTTGCCGCGCCGCAGCAGCCGGTCGACGCTGCGGGCGCGGATGTCGCGGTTGACGGGCAGCCGCGTCTCGCCGTGCCGGGCGACGTAGTCGAGGAGCAGCCCTTCCCGGAGCCCCCGCTCGCCGACGACGATGGCATCCGCGCCGGCCCGCTTCAGGATCCAGGCCAGCAGCAGCCCTCCGGGCACCGCGATGTCGCGCCGGCGCGGATCGAGCCCGGGGATGCGGAGCTTCTCCTTCTCGTTGGTGCGCCGCAGGAGCTTGTTCACCTTTTTCAGGGCCGAGCGCGTCAGCGTCCGGTGGCCGGTCGGGTTCGGCTCGCGCCCGAGGACCGCCGCCTCGTGGACGAGCGACAGGGACTGGATCGTTCCGGAGGAGCCGACGCAGGTCTTGAAGCCCCTCTTGCGCACGGTCTGCGTCGCGCGCCGGGCGACCGCGCGGATCGCTTTCTTCATGTCGCGGACGTCGCGCTCGGAGGGCGGGTCGTTCTTGCCGAGGCGGTCGGCCAGGCGCACCACGCCGAGCGGCAGGCTCTCCGTCAGGAGGACCCGCGCGCCGTTGGAGATGACGAACTCCGTCGAGCCGCCGCCGATGTCCACGAGAAAGAGCGGGTCGTTGGAGGGGGGAAACTCGCTTCGGACCGCGAGGTTGATCAGGCGGGCCTCTTCCTCCCCCGAGATGACGTCCACCCGCAGGCCCGTCCGCTTCTTGACCGCCGCGACGAAGTCGTCCGAGTTGGAGGCCTCGCGGACGGCGCAGGTGGCCACGGTCCGGACGACTTCGGCCCCGGAGCTCGTGGCGAGCCGGGCCAGGTGCTCGACCGTCGAGACCCCCGCCTCGATCGCCTCGGCGGAAAGGCGGCCGGTCCGAAGGGTTTCGCTGCCGAGGCGCACCATCGCCTTTTCCCTCAAGACGATGTCGAGGGCCCCGTCCTCCTCGACGTTGGCCACGAGGAGCTTGATGCTGTTGGTGCCGACGTCGATCGCCGCGAGCGACTTCATGCGCGGCACAGTCTGCCGCTCGATCGGCGGGACTTCGTGAAGGCGGCGTGAAGAGAACGTGAAGCGAACCTCCCCGTGTTTGGTCCCTATAATAGCGCCCCGTGAAGCAGCCGCCGGCGTTATGGAAGCTCCGTGTCCGCGCCCTCGAAGAAGCGCGGCTCGCGGTCCGGCGCGGCAACCCCGAGGGCCTGCACGACCTGCGCGTCGCCCTGAGGCGCCTCGCCGCGACGGCCACCGCCCTCCGGCGCGCGCGTCTGGCGCGGCAGGCGACACGCCTGGCCAAGTCGCTTTCGCGGCCGCGGCAGCTCGAGGTCGATCGTCAGCTGCTCGAACGCATCGGCCGCCTCGGCCTGCTCTCGCCGGACGCCTTGACCGCGCTCGCCGCGCGCTGGGACAAGACGAAGGGCCGTGCCGCGCGCCGCCTCGTGCGCGCGTCGGACGGCAAGAAGATGAGCCGCCTGCGCCGGCGCCTGGCGCGCCTCGCGCGCAAGGGTGCGGGCAACGGCTTGAAGCGGCTGACCGCGGCGCGCGCCGAAGCGGAGGCGGCCCTGTCCCGCTCGCTCGAGGGCCGCGACGACGCCACGCTCCACCGCTATCGCCTCGCGGTCAAGCGCGCGCGCTATCTCGCCGAAGACCTCTCGGCGCTCGGGCTGCCGGAGCCCGCCGACGCGGGCCGCGAACGCGCCCTCCAGGAGACGCTCGGCCGCTGGAACGACCTGCGCGTGTTCCGCAAGCGGCTCGCGGAGAGCAAGGCCGACGCGGAGTGGCGCGGGACGGTGACCCTGGCCCGGGAAGTGGAGCGCCTGCTCGCGGTTCTCGAACCCGCGGTCGCTTCCGCCCGCGAAGCGGCGGTGGCCGCTTCCAGGCCGGCGGGACGGGTTCTCCCCATGCGGGGCGC
>DATJXB010000104.1:0-19731 GCA_035500755.1 Thermoanaerobaculia bacterium
GGGCTCGGGGAGTCCGGGCACCGGCCGCAACCTCTGGATGGGCTCGGCCGCCCAGGACAACCAGGGCAACAGCGCCGTGGGCTTTTCGGCGTCGAGCACGACGCTCTTTCCCTCGATGATCTGGGCCGGGCGCCTGGTGAGCGATCCGGCCAACACGCTCGGGCAAGGCGAAGCGAACGTCGTCGCGGGAACGGGCTCTCAGCTCGGGTCGTCGAACCGATGGGGCGACTACAGCGCGATGTCGGTCGACCCCTCCGACGACTGCACGTTCTTCTACACGCAGGAGTACTACGTCACCAGCAACTCGTTCGACTGGGCGACGAGCGTGGCGAAATTCGCGTACCCGTCGTGCACGCCCGGGCCGCGCGGCACGATCTCGGGAACGGTCACCGATTGCGTCACGGGTCTACCGCTCGCCGGCGCCGTCGTGACGGACGGTCTCGGGCACGTTCGCGTCACCGACGCGTCCGGCACGTACGCGATCGTCGTCGCGCCGGGCCCGTACACGCTGACGGTGACGAAACCCGGCTTCACGTCCGGCGGCGGCCCCGTCTCCGTCTTCAACGGCTCGACGGTCACCCTCGACGTCTGCCTGACGGGGATCCCGGCGCTGGAGCTGGCGAGCACGACGCTCGTCGCGGAGAGCTGTCAGCCGCCCAACGGCGTCCTCGACCCGGGCGAGACGGTCACGGTGAGTTTCTGCATCCGGAACACGGGCGGTGGTGAAACCTCCGCGCTGGTGGGCACGCTCGGTGCGACCGGCGGTGTCGTCGACCCGCCGGCTCCCGCGGACTACGGCCAGGTGTCGGCCGGCGGCGCGCCGGTGTGCCGCGACCTCGTGTTCACGGTGGACCCCGCGCTCGTCTGCGGCGCTTCGGTCACGGCGACGCTCGCCCTGCAGGACGGCGCCACGTCCCTCGGGAGCATCGACGCGGTCTTTCCGACGGGCTCGCCGCTCGTCGTCTACACCCAGGGATTCAACGTCGTTCCGCCGGCGCTGCCGGCGGGCTGGACCGCGTCGAACGACGCCGGCGGCGCGCCGCTCTGGGCGACGACGTCGACGACGCCCGATTCCGGCCTGGGCGCGGCGTTCGTCGCCGACCCCGCGACGGTCTCGGACAAGTCCCTCTACTCGCCGCCGCTCGCCGTGGCGACGCCGTACGCCCGCGTGAGCTTCCGCTCGAGCTACGGCCTGGAGACCGACTTCGACGGCGGGGTGCTCGAGATCTCGATCGGCGGCGGGCCTTTCGCCGACATCGTCGCCGCGGGCGGGAGCTTCGTCGCCGGCGGCTACACGGCGACCCTCTCCCCCTCGGGCAACCCGCTCGCGGGACGAGCCGCCTGGACCGGAACGACGGGCGGCTACGTCACCACGACGGCGCTCCTGCCGGCCTCCGCGGCGGGCACGTCGATCGTGCTCCGCTGGCGGATGGGTTCCGACAACGGCATTTCCGGCACCGGCTGGTGGGTCGACACGATCTCGCTCTCGGACGGCGTGACGTGCTGCTCGGCGATCGCGCCGGTCGCGCTCGCCGTCGACGTTCACCCGGCGAACCCTCCGGCAAATCTCAACGGCGTGTGGGAACCCGGCGAGACGGTCGCGGTCGAGCCGTCGTGGGCGAACAACACGGCTTCGGTCGTCAGCTTCGGCGGGACGGCCTCGAACCTCGCCGGACCCTCCGGGGCGACGTACACGATCGTCGACGGAACGGCGGCGTATGCGGCGATCGGCTCGGGTGCGGTGGGCAGCTGCGCGGCCGCCTCGGACTGCTACGCGTTCTCGGTCGACGCGCCCGCCACGCGGCCGGCGCTGCACTGGGACGCGACGTTCGATGAGACGGTGTCCGCGGGGCCGTCGAAGACGTGGACGCTCCACATCGGCGAGAGCTTCACGGACGTCACGCTCGCAAATCCGTTCTATCCGTTCGTCGAAGACATCTTCCACCACGGGATCACGGGCGGTTGCGGCGTCGGCATCTACTGTCCGGACTCCAGCGTCACGCGCGCGCAGATGGCCGTCTTCATCCTGAAGGCCGAGCACGGATCCGACTTCGTGCCCACGGCGTGCACCGGCGTCTTCGCCGACGTCCCGTGTCCGTCGCTCTTCGCCGACTGGATCGAGACGCTCGCGACCGAGGGCGTGACCGCCGGCTGCGGCGGCGGCGACTACTGTCCCGACACGGCGGTGACGCGCGCGCAGATGGCCGTCTTCCTGCTCAAGGGCAAGAACGGCGCGAGCTACGCGCCGCCGGCGTGCACGGGGGTCTTCACCGATGTGCCGTGCCCGGACGGCTTCGCGGTCGACTTCATCGAGGAGCTCGCCCACGAGGGCGTCACGGCCGGCTGCGGCGGCGGGGACTACTGTCCCAACGCGCCCAACACGCGCGGCCAGATGGCCGTGTTTCTCGCGAAAACGTTCGGGCTCCTGCTGTACGGCCCTTGAGCCCGGGCGTATCGTGAGCGCGTGACCTCTCTCGGCGCGCTCGTGCTCGCCGGCGCGGCGGCGTCCGGCGGCGACTGCCGCGCGCCGCGCCTGGACGTGACGCTCTCCGGCGCCGCCGCGACACAGGGCGCGATCGTCGTCGTGACGGTCCGGAGCGACGTCGTGCTCGCGCGCGCTTCGGCCTCGTTCGGAGGCCACGCCTCGACGCTCGAGAGCGGGGGAGACGGCCGGTTTCGCGGGCTCGTCGGCGTCGACTTCGAGAGCGCGACCGGACCGGCGGCGCTGGCGCTCGAGGTCGAAGGCCTGTGCGGCGACCGCCACGCGCTCCACCGGACGATCGACGTCAAATCCGGCAAGTTCGCCGAGGAGAGGCTGAAGGTCGCGCCGGAGTATGTCGAGCCGCCGGCGAGCGAGCTCGACCGGATTCGCGAAGACCGCGAGAAGGTCGCGCACGTCTGGAAGAGCGGCGACGCCGCCCGGCGCTGGAGCGGCCCCTTCCGGCTTCCCGTCGACGCGCCGGTGCGCGAGAAGAGCTTCGGCTCGCGCCGCGTCTTCAACGGAACGCCGCGGTCGCCGCACTCGGGCCTGGACCTCGCGGCCCCGGCGGGCGCGCCGATCGACGCGCCGGCGGCCGGCCGCGTCGCGCTCGCCGAGGATCTCTACTTTTCGGGCGGGACCGTCATCCTCGACCACGGCGCCGGCCTCTTCACGAGCTACTTCCACTTGTCGCGGATCGACGTGAAGCCGGGCGACGTGCTGGCCGCCGGCGACCGGCTCGGCGCCGCCGGAGCGACGGGCCGCGCCACCGGACCTCATCTTCACTGGAGCGCGCGGCTGGACGACGCGCGGATCAACCCGCTTTTCCTCTTGAAGTTACCGGCGTGGCCGCTTCCTGTGCTGACGCAAGATCTGACCGGTCAGTCACACTAGCAGCTCTTTCCTTCACAAAACAAAGGGATTACAGTGGCGCGATCATGGCGCGCCGAGCAAAAAGTCGCGAAGGGGATCTCTCGAAGGCGAGCGCCCGCTTCAGGCTCAACGGTGAAGCCGTCGAGGCGCTCTTCGAGCCGCACAAGACCCTTCTGGAGGTGCTGCGCGAGGACCTCGCCCTGACGGGCACCAAGCACGGGTGCGAGCTCGGCGAGTGCGGCACGTGCGCCGTCCTCGTGGACGGCCAGCCGGTGCTGTCGTGCCTGGTTCTCGGCCTCGAGTGCGAGGGGCGCCGCGTCGAGACGGTCGAAGGCATGGCGGGAGCGTCCGGGCTCCATCCGCTCCAGAAAGCGTTCGCGGACCTCGGCGCGGCGCAGTGCGGGTACTGCACGCCCGGCTTTCTCCTGACGGCGAAGGCTCTTCTCGAGGAGAACCCGAGGCCGACGCTGCCGCAGATACGCTCGGCGCTCTCCGGAAACCTCTGTCGCTGCACCGGCTACGTCAAGATCTTCGAGGCCGTCGAGCTCGCCGCCGCCTGGATGCGCGGCGAGGAAGCGCAACCGAGGAAGGAATCGCTCTACGGCGTCGACTTCGACGAGAGCGGGCTCTTGCCGATGCACCCGGGTGCCCCGACCTCTTTACCCTCTCCCCCCAACGGGAAGAGAGGGCGAGGGTGAGGGGGCACTCGTGACCCGCACTCCCACCCGCGTCGTCGGCCGTCCGTTCCCCAAGGTGGACGGCGCCGCGAAAGTCACCGGCCAGACGAAGTTCGCCGACGACGTGGTCCTGCCGCGGATGCTGCACGGCAAGCTCCTCCGCTCCAAGGTGGCGCACGCGCGGATCGTCTCGATCGACGTCTCGAAGGCGCTCGCCGCGCCGGGGGTCTTGGCCGTCGCGACGGGAAAGGACCTGCCGACGCCCTTCGGCATCCTGCCGGTCTCGCAGGACGAGCACGCGCTCTGCGTCGACCGCGTCCGCTTCGTCGGCGACCCGGTCGCGGCCATCGCCGCCGTCAGCGAAGACGCCGCTTTCGACGCCCTCGACCTGATCGCCGTCGCCTACGAGCCGCTCCCGCCGGTGGCGTCGATCGCCGACGCCCTCGCCCCGGCGGCGGTCCCGATCCACGACTACGGCGACGCCGGCAACATCCACAAGCTCGTCGCGATGGAGTTCGGCGACGTCGAGGAAGGTTTCGCCCGCGCCGACCGCGTCTACGACAACGTCTACTTCTACGAAGGCAACACGCACCTGGCGCTCGAGCAGCACGCCGCCGTCGCCGACTTCGGGCCCGACGGCAAGCTGACGCTCTGGTCCTCGACGCAGACGCCGCACTACGTCCACCGCGCGCTCGCGAAGGTTCTCGGGATGCCGGCCGCGCGGATCCGCGTGATCGCGGCGCCCAACGGCGGCGGTTTCGGCGGCAAGTCCGACGTCTTCAACCACGAGATGGTCGTCGCGCATCTCTCGCGCGTCACGGGCCGCCCCGTGAAGATCTGCCTGACGCGGGAGGAGGTCTTCTACTGCCACCGCGGCCGCCATCCGACGCTGATGCGCGTGAAGACCGGCGTCAAGAAAGACGGCTCGATCACGGCGCTCCACTTCCAGACGGCCCTGGACGGCGGCGGGTACGGTTCCTACGGCGTGGCGTCGACGTACTACACGGGCGCGCTGCAGACCGTGACGTACCGCGTCCCGACGTACCGCTTCGAAGGCGCGCGCGTGTTCACGAACAAGCCGCCCTGCGGTCCCAAGCGCGGCCACGGGACGCCCCAGCCGCGCTTCGCGCTCGAAGCCGAGCTCGACCGGATCGCGTGCGACCTCGGTCTCGACCCCGCGGCGATCCGGCGCGACCATCTCCAGCCCGCGAACTCGCTGACGGCGAACTTCCTGCGCGTCGGCTCGATCGGCCTCGGCGCGTGCATCGACAAAGTCGTCGCCGCCTCGGGCTGGAAACGCCGCCGCGGCAAGCTCCCGCCCGGGCGCGGCCTCGGCCTCGCCTGCGGTTCGTACCTGACGGGCGCGGGCCTGCCGATCTACTGGAACACGATGCCCCAGTCCGGCGTGCAGCTGAAGGTCGACCGCGGCGGCGGCGTCACCGTGTTCTGCGGCTCGACCGACATCGGCCAGGGGTCCGACACGATCCTGGCGGCGATCGTGGCCGAGGTGCTCGGCATCGACCCGCTCGACATCCGCGTCGTCACGGGCGACACCGACCTGACGCCGGTCGACCTCGGCTCGTATTCGTCGCGCGTCACGCTCATGACCGGCAACGCCGCGATTCAGGCGGCCGAGCGCGCGAAGGAGATGATCGTCGCCGCCGCCGCCGCGAAGCTCGAGATTCCACGCGAGCGGGTCCGGCTCTCGGAGGGCCGCGTCTTCGACGTGACGAACCCCGAGAAGGGGCTGACGTTCCCGGAAGCCGCCGTCGCCGCCGAGACGAAGTTCGGCACGCTCGGGACCGTGGGCTCGTACACGCCGCCGCCGTCGGCGGGACGTTACCGTGGCGCGGGCGTCGGCCCGTCGCCCGCGTACTCCTACTCGGCGGCGGTCGTCGAAGTGGAGGTCGATCCGGGAACCGGGATCTACACGGTGCCGAAGATCTGGATCGCGCACGACGTCGGAAAGTGCATCAACGCCGCGCTCGTGGTCGGCCAGGTCGAAGGCTCGGTCTACATGGGCCTCGGCGAAGCGATGATGGAAGAGATGACGTACCGCAGCGACGCCAACCACAACGTCGTCCACAAGTTCCCGTCGATGCTCGAGTACAAGAGCCCCACCACCCTCGAGATGCCGGAGGTCGAGACGCTTCTGGTCGAGGATCCCGACGCGCACGGTCCGTACGGCGCGAAGGAAGTCGGCCAGGGACCGCTCCTGCCGATTCCGCCCGCGGTGGCCAACGCCGTTTACGACGCGGTGGGCGTGCGCGTCGACGAGATCCCCGTCACGCCCGAGAAGATCCTCGCGGCGCTCAAGGCCAAGGCGCAGGGCAAACCCGCGCGCTTCGGGCCCGCGTCGTTTCCGGTCATCCCCTATCCGCCGCCCATCCATGTCCGCACGCCCGAGGAGGGCGGCGACGGCAGGGCCGAGGACGCGCCGGTCACCGCGGCGGGAGGCGTGCGGTGAGGAGCGGCCGCCCATGATGCGTCTCCCGAAGTTCCGCTACTTCGCGCCGGCGAGCGTGAAGGAAGCGCTCCGCATCAAGTCGGGGGAAGGCTCCGATGCCGCCTTCGTCGCCGGCGGCACCGACCTGTATCCGAACATGAAGCGGCGGCAGCAGACGCCGAAGACGGTGATCGGCCTCGCGCGCATCGCGGCGCTCCGGAAGCTGCGCGCGGGAAAAGACGGGCTCTCGATCGGCGCGGCGGTGCCGCTGTCGGCGATCGAGAACCATCGCCGCGTGCGGCGCGAGTATCCGGCCCTCGTGCACGCGATCGCCGAGATCTCGACGCCGCCGCTGCGGAACATGGGCACGCTCGGCGGCAACGTCCTGCTCGACACGCGCTGCAACTACTACGACCAGAACTACGAGTGGCGCCAGGCGATCGACTTCTGCATGAAGAAGGACGGCGCGATCTGCTGGGTCGCGCCCGGCTCGCCGCGCTGCCTGGCCGTCCAGTCGGCCGACTCGGTGCCGATCCTGATCGCCCTCGGCGCCCGCGCCACGCTCGTCTCGCCCGACGGCGAGCGCGAGATCGCCCTCGAGACCCTCTACGCCAACGACGGCATCGCGTACCTGACGAAGCGGCCGGACGAGCTCCTGACGGCGATTCGCGTGCCGGCGGCGGACGGCTGGTCGGCGTCGTACCGGAAGCTGCGCCGCCGGGGCGCGTTCGATTTTCCCGTCCTCGCCGTCGGGGCGGCCGTCCGGCGGGAGGGCGAACGCGTTGCGGAAGCCCGGATCGTCCTCGGCGCCGTCGCGTCGGCCCCGATTCGAGCGGTCCGGGCGGAGGAGATCCACGTCGGCCGGCCGCTCGACGAGGCCTCGATCGCCGAGGCGGCCCGGGCAGCGGCGGTCCCGTCGCGGCCCATGGACAACACCGACTTTTCGTTCCTGTGGCGCAAGGAGATGACCGGAAAGTGGGTCGCGGCGGCCCTGACGGCCCTTTCCTCGGGCTCCCGCCGGACGGCTTAAGGATTTCTTAAGGACGGCTTGCCCACCCGGGAGGCCGCTGCTATACTGCGCGCCTTCTCGTAAGTCGCTCCGCTTCCACGCACGCTTTCCGCGCTGGCTGAAGTCCGACGAATCACAACGGGAAGTCGGATTCGCCGAGCGGCGCGACGGATCCGGAAGATGTGACGCCGGATTTTAGGATTCTGTTTCGATGAAACTTTACGTTGGTAACCTCCCCTACAACACCAGTGAGGACGATCTCCGCTCGCTCTTTTCGACGTACGGGGCCGTGGCGTCGGTGGCCATCATCACCGACCGCGACACCGGACGCTCCAAGGGCTTCGGGTTCGTCGAGTTCGGCAACGACGACGAGGCGCGCAGCGCGATCTCGGCGCTCTCCGGCCAGGAGTACGGCGGCCGGGCGTTGACCGTCAACGAGGCGCGTCCGAAGACGCAGGGCGGCGGCGGCGGAGGCCGCGGGCGCTACTGATCTCCGATTCGCACGTGACTTTACGGGGGGGCGAAAGCCCCCCTTTTTCTTTTCGGGCTCGTTAGACTCTCGCGGCATGGAAGAGGTCCGGCTCGAGCGCTGGTCCGGAGCCGACGGACCCTTGACCGAGAAACGGCTGATGCGCGCGCTCGAGTTCGAAGGCTACGAGGTGCTCGTCTACTCCTACCGGCCGGGCACCGTCTTTCCCGAGCACGCGCACACGCATGCCAAGTGCGACGCGGTCCTCGAGGGTGTGCTCCGCGTCACGGTGGGCGAAAAGCAGTTCGACCTCGGCGCGGGCGACCGGATCTACGTGCCGGCCGGCACGCGGCACGCCGCCGCGGTCGTCGGCACGGTGACGGTGCTGTCGCTCGACGGAACGCTGTGGTGAGAGGGAGGTCTTCATGACCCTGAACGCGTCCGAACGCTCCGACCTGATCCGCCGCTACGAAGACGGCCCCGCCAATCTGCGCGCGGCCTGGGACCGCGTGCCGCCCGAGGCCCGGAAGTGGCGGCCGGCCGAGGGCCAGTGGTCGGCCCACGAAGTCGTCTGTCACGCCGCGGACTCCGAGTCGAACGCGTACGTCCGCATCCGCTTTCTCGCGGCGGATCCGAACCCGACCATCTTCGGCTACGACCAGGAGCGCTGGGCGAAGAACCTCGACTACCACGCCGCCTCGCCCGATCTCGCGCTGCAGACGGTCGACGCGGTGCGCGCGAACACGGCCGACCTCTTGAAGCGGCTCCCGGAGTCCACGTGGTCGGCCGCGGGCACGCACACCGAGTCGGGCCGCTACACGGGCGAGAACTGGCTGCGGGTCTACGCCGAGCACCTCGAGAAGCACACGCGCCAGATCGAGCGCAATCTCGAGGCCTGGAAGGCGCGGCAGGCTTAGGCCGCCGCGGCCAGGTTCACCCGGCGAGTTCCTTCCCGACCCGCTCGATCTCGTCGAGCAGGAAGAGCAGGTCCTCCTCGCGCGTCCGGAAGTTGGTGATCGAGACGCGCAGCGAGGCGCGGCCCTTCAGGATGGTCGGCGCGAGGAAGAAGGTGCCGTCGCCGACGAGGCGATTGACGATGCGGCGGTTGACGGCGTCGAGCGCCGCGTCGTCGAGCGCGCGGTCCGCCGGCCGGTAGCGAAAGTTCGCGATCGACAGGACGGTCTCCGCGAGGCGCTCGAGGTTCGGCCGCCGGTCGACCTCGGCGGCGAGGACGTGCGCGAGCCGCACGTCGCGGGCGATCTGCTCGCGGTAGCCGCGCCGGCCGTGCGTTTTCAGTCCCATCCAGACCTTGAGCGCCTTGAAGCCGCGCGAGAGCTCGACGCCGCGCTCGGCAAACCACGCCGGTCCCGGAAACGGGCTCTCGGGGTCGGAGGCGAGGTATTCGGGAAACTTGCGGAAGGCCGCCGCCAGGCGCCCGGGCTCGCGGACGAACGCCGCGCCGGCCTCGTAGGGGACGTAGAGCCACTTGTGGGGATCGGCGGCGATCGAGTCGGCGCGCGCCATGCCGCGAAAGAGCGGCGCCAGCTCCGGCACGATCGACGCGAGAGCGCCGTAAGCGCCGTCGACGTGGAACCAGAGCTTCTCCCGCGCGCAGAAGTCGGCGAGCTCGTCGAGGGGGTCGACGGCGCCGGTGTTGACCGTCCCCGCGTTGCCGACGACGATCGCGGGCGCGTGCCCTGCGGCCCGGTCCGCCGCGACGGTGCGCGCGAGCTCGTCGGTGCGCATGCGGAAGCGCCCGTCGGTCGGGATCTTGCGGAGCTGGTTCGTGCCGAGGCCGAGGAGGTCGACCGCCTTGTCCACGCAGTGGTGCACCTGATCCGACGCGTACACGATCGGCCGCGGCCGGTTCGGCTCGCCGACGCCGTCCTCGCGCACGTTCCCCGGCATGACGGCCCGCCGCGCGGCCGCGAGCGCCGTGAAGTTCGCCATCGAGCCGCCGGAGACGAGGATGCCCTCGGCGGTCGCGGGGTAGCCGAGCATCTCGGCGATCCAGGAGAGCGCCCGGTTCTCGACGTGGATCGCGGCATGGTCGCCGCCCCAGCAGTTCGGGTTCATCGCCGCGGCCATGAAGTCGGCGAGGATCCCGACCGGATCCGCGGTCGCGTTGATGAAGCCGTAGAAGCGCGGGTGGGAATTGCCCATCGGGAAGGGGAGGACATGCTCGCGGACGAAGGCGAGGACCTCCTCGAACGGCCGGCCCTCCTCGGGCACCGGCTCGTCGAAGAGCGCGGCGTCGCGGCCGACCTTGCCGAAGACGGGACGTTCGAGCAGCCGCTCCCGGTGGGAGGCGACGGCGTCGGCGGCGAGCGCGCCGAGCCGCCGCAGCTCCTCCGGCGGCCGATCGAACGGAGACCGGGTCAACGGCCCTTGTAGACCTTCTGCGCGTTCGCGCTGCCCGTGGGCGTGAACACGACGACGCCGCAACCGAACCGCGCGCCCGAGTTGCCCGTCGGCTGCGTCGTCAGGTCGTCGGCCTTCTCGTGGAAGACGACCGACCTGCCGACGACGCTGTTCGGCCCGGGCGTGACCGTCAGCATGTCCGTGGTGATGACGGTGTGGCCCTTGCCGTCGGCGCCGATCTCGATGTTGCCGAAGTCGCCGTTGTGGCGCTTGGGGTCGGTCGGCGCGGCGTGCGGGTTCCCGGCGGCGTTGAAGTGGCCCCCGGCCGACGCGGCGTCCGGCGCCGAGCAGTCGCCCTTGTCGTGGATGTGAATGCCGTGGTTGCCCGGCGCCGCGCCCTGGATCCAGATCTCGGCCCGGGTCTGCCCCGAGGACAGCTGCGTGAATACGACCTTCCCGGTCACGGTGGATCCGCTGCGCGATTCGATGATCGCCAGAGCCGTCGGGTCCGGCGGCGCGCTCGCGCAGGCCCAGGTCCAGGCCAGCGCGGCGGCGGCGAGTCCGGCGGCGGCCCAGGTGCTTTTTTTCATCGTCGTCCTCCTCTGATTAAGGCGGTCATAATACAAGCGTCGGTCCTCTATGATTTCGACTTCGACGATGCCGACCGTGCCGCCGATCGCCGTCTCCCGCCCGCTGTTGATGGGCCTGCTCGCCGCCGGCGCGATCGTGGCCGTGGCCGCGCCCCAGCCGACCTCCTCGTTCGCGGCCGGCTTCGCGGTGGGCGCCGGCACCGTGTTCGTGGTGTCGTTCGTCAAGACCCGGCGGCCGGAGCCGGAGCCCGGCGACGGCGGCGACGCGGGCGAGGAACGCCCGTGAAGGTCTTCGTCGTCGAGGACGAGCAACGGATCTCTCAGTTCCTGAAGAAGGGGCTGACGGAGAAGGGCTACACGGTCGACGTCGCCGGCGACAGCGACGCCGCGCTCGAGCGGGTCGTGGCGGCCGCGCCGGACCTCGTGATCCTCGACCTGCTCCTGCCGGGCTCGCGCGACGGCATCGAGCTCTGCCGGGAGCTGCGCGCCCGCGGCGTGCGCTCCAAGGTCCTCATGCTGACCGCGCGCGATACCGTCGAGAACAAGATCGAGGGCCTCGACGCCGGCGCCGACGACTACCTCGTCAAGCCGTTCTCGTTCCGCGAGCTGCTGGCGCGCATCCGGGCGCTGCTGCGGCGCACCGAGGTCGTCGAGGCCGGCCCGCTCGTGTTCGACGACCTCTCGTACGAGCCGGAGTCGCGCGAGATGGTGCGCGGCGGCGACACCGTCCGGCTGACCGTGCGCGAGGGCGCGCTCTTCGAGCTCCTCCTGCGGCGCCGCGGCAAGGTCGTCTCCCGGTCCGAGATCCAGGCGCGGATCTGGGAGGACTCCTTCGACCTCTCGACCAACATCATCGACGTCTACATCAACGCGCTCCGCAAGAAGATCGACGGCGGCGACCGCGACAAGCTGATCGAGACGGTCCGCGGCGTCGGCTACCGCGTGCGCGAGCCGGGCGCTCCGGAGGCGTAAGGAGGCGCGCGTGGCCCTGTTCGGCCGGTCTCGTCCGGCTCCCGCCGATCCCGCCTCGCTCGCGAAGCTCAAGGCGCGCCTCTCCGAGACGCAGGCGCATCCGCTCCTCCGGATCCCGTCGGACGACCTGGCCGGCGACGCGCGCGAGGTCGCCGAGCACATCAACCGGCGCCTGGACGCGCTGGCGGCGTCGGAAAAGGAGCAGCAGCAGTTCATCGCCGACGTGTCGCACGAGCTGCGCACGCCGCTGACGGTGCTCCGCGGCTCGCTCGAGGTGGCTCTCGAAGAGGAGCGGCCGGCGGAGGAGTACCGCGAGTCGATCGGCAACGCCCTTCTCGAGGTGCGCCACCTGACCCGGATCTCGCAGAACCTCCTCTTCCTCACCCGCGGCGAGAGCGGCCGCGTGACGCTCTCCTTCGCGAACCTCGACCTCGGGCGCTTCGCCGCCGACACCGTGCGGGACCTCGCGCCCGCGGCCGCCGACCGCCAGATGCACCTCGAAGCCGCGGGACCGGCCAAGCCCGTCTACGTCTTCGCCGACGCGGGCCGGCTCCAGCAGGTCCTCCACAACCTGATCGAGAACGCGCTCCAGTACGGCGAGCCCGGCGGTCGTATCCACGTCCGCGTGGCGTCCGCGCCGGGCGAGGCGACGCTCGCGGTGTCGGACACCGGGATCGGGATTCCGGAGGACGACCTGCCGTACATCTTCGAGCGCTTCTTCCGGAGCAAGCGCTCGCGGCGGGCCAACCCCGGCGGCTCCGGGCTCGGGCTCTCGATCGTGCGCTGGATCGTCGAGGCCCACAAGGGGCGCATCACGGCCGAGAGCACGCCCGGGAAGGGTTCGACGTTCACCGTGCGGCTGCCCGTCATCTGATAGGGTTCGCCTCCCTTGCGCCCCGTCTTCGTCCTCTCCGCGGTCCGCACGCCGATCGGCAAATTCGGGGGCGCGCTGTCGAGCCTCACGGCGGCCGAGCTCGGGGGAGCAGCGGCCCGGGCCGCGATCGAGCGCTCGGGCCTGCCGGCGGGCGCCGTGACCGAGACCATCTTCGGGCACGCGCGGCAGGCGGGCGGCGGCCCGAACACGGCGCGCCAGGTCTCTCACCGCGCGGGCGTTCCCGACGCGGTGCCCGCCTTCACGGTCAACAAGGCCTGTGCGTCGTCGCTGAAGGCCATCACGCTCGGCGCGCTGACCATCGGCGCGGGCGAGAACGAGGTCGTCCTCGCGGGCGGCACGGAATGCATGTCCGCGACGCCCTATCTGCTTCCGCGCGCCCGGTTCGGGACGCGGATGGGTCACACCGAGGTCGTCGACGGCATGTACCGCGACGGTTTCCTCTGTCCGCTCTGCGGCCAGCTCATGGGCGAGACCGCCGAGACGCTCGCGAAGGAGTACGGCATCGGCCGCGCCGCGCAGGACGCCTACGCCGTCGAGTCGCAGCGGCGGGCGGGCGCGGCGTGGAAGGCCGGGCGCTTCCAGGACGAGATCGTGCCCGTCGCGGTCGCCGGCAAGAAGGGCGACGTCCTCGTCGCCGAGGACGAGCACCCGCGTCCCGAGACGACCGTCGAGGCGCTCGGAAAGCTGCCGCCGGTCTTCGACCCGCAGGGCACGGTGCACGCCGGCAATTCCTCCGGCATCACGGACGGCGGGGCGGCACTCGTGCTCGCGTCGGAAGAGGCAGCCCGGCGCGCGGGTGTCGAGCCGCTCGGCCGTGTGGCGGCCTGGACCTCCGCGGGCGTGGATCCGGCGCGCATGGGGATCGGACCGGTGCCGGCGATTCGCGCGCTTCTCGAGAAGACGGGTCTGACGCTTTCCGACGTCGACTTGATCGAGCTCAACGAGGCCTTCGCGGCCCAGGTGCTCGCCTGCGCGCGCGACCTGGCCTACGACCCGGCGAAGGTCAACGTCAACGGCGGCGCGATCGCGCTCGGGCATCCGATCGGCGCGACCGGCGCGCGCATCGCGACGACGCTGCTCCACGAGCTCAAGCGCCGCGGCGCGCGGCGCGGCATCGCGACGCTCTGCGTCTCGGGAGGGATGGGTATGGCCGTCCTGTTCGAGCGCTGATGCGGATCGCGTTGACGCTCGACCGCGACGCCGATCTCTCCGAGACGAACGACTACGTGCGCTCGCTCGTCGAAGCCGGCGTCCCACGCGAGTCCATTGCCGTCGCCACGCCGCTGTCGCCCGAGGTCGGCCCGTTCGACGCGCTCGTCCTCGGCGGCGGCGTGGACGTCGATCCCGCTCGCTACGGCCGGCCCGCGCTCGAGAACGGAACGGTCGAGGTTGATGCGGACCGCGACACCCTCGACTTCCGGCTGCTCGAGGAGGCGCGCCGCGCGGGCGTCCCGGTCTTCGGCATCTGCCGCGGACTCCAGGTCGTCAACGTCGCCCTGGGCGGCACGCTCGTGCAGGACATTCCGAGCGAGCGTCCCTCGGCGGTCGTCCACCAGCGCACGAAGGCGGAGAAGACGCGGCTCGACCACCGCGTGGCGATCGTCCCCGGAACGCGTCTGGCGGCGATCGCGGACGCCCCGGACGCCGCGGTCAACAGCCGGCATCACCAGGCGATCGACGGTGTGGCGCCCGGGCTCGCCGTCGCGGCGACCGCGCCCGACGGGGTCGCGGAAGCGGTCGAGGCCCCGGGCGAGCCGTGGCTGCTCGCCGTCCAGTGGCACCCCGAGAACCTCGCCAAGGACGGGCTTTCCCGGCGCCTCTTTGCGGAGTTCCTGCGCGCGGCCCGCGCGCGCCTCGCGGCGTGCGGCGGCCCGTCCGGGGAATAGACGGCGCGCCTCGGCGTTGTCTTCCCGGGTCCCGGCGATAGAGTTTTCGAAGGAGTGTTTCGCATGAGAGTTCGCGTTCTGGCCGCCCTCGGGGGGCTCGTTCTGCTGGCGGCGCCGGTCCTGGCGCAGCCGAAGGTCAAGGTCGACAAGCTCGCCGACGGCGTCTGGGCGGGGGAGCCCGAGAAGGGCGCCAACGTCGGCTGGTTCCTCCTCGGCGACGGCGTCGTCGCCGTCGACTCCGGGAGCGACGCTGCCAACGGCACGG
The DNA here is from genome assembly GCA_035500755.1 of Thermoanaerobaculia bacterium. Lineage (GTDB taxonomy): Bacteria > Acidobacteriota > Thermoanaerobaculia > UBA5066 > Gp7-AA6 > DAHUXD01. The sequence goes on from DATJXB010000104.1 coordinate 14,923, forward strand.
CGATCCTCAAGGCGATCGCGGAGTCGACCGGCGGCAAACCCGTCCGCACGCTGGTCGTGACGCACGCCCACGCCGACCACGCGGGCGGCGCGCGCGCCTTCGCCGCGGCGGGAGCCCGCGTCCTCTGCCAGGAGAACATCGCCGGGCAGGTCCTCGCGTTCGTGACCCAGCCGCCGGCGAGCGGCGACGACCCGATGGCGGGCAAGACCGGCCTGCGTCCGACGGTCGAGTCGATCGCCGAGCGCGTCATTCTCCTCGACGGCCTTCACACGGCCCAGATCTTCTTTCTCGGCGCCGCGCACACGAAGGGCGACCTCGTCGTGTACCTGCCGGTCGACAAGGTTCTCTACGCCGGCGACCTCGCTTCGAACGGCCGCATCCCGTACCTCGGGTCCTCCGACGTGGATCCCATGGGATGGGAGCGGGCTCTGGCCATGCTCTCGCACGTCCCCGTCGACAAGCTCGTGCCGGGCCACGGCGGGATCGGCTCGACGGCAGGCTTGAACGACTCGCTCGCGTACCTCGTCGCCGTCAACGGGCTCGTCAAGAAGTTTCTCGACGCCAACTACCGGGACGACATGCTCGACGCGCAGATCCGCGCGCCGGAGAACGAGGTGCCGAACGTCCAGGTCTCGGAGGCGCACGTCGCCAACGTGAAGGCGGCCGTGCGTGCCGAGCGCGAAAAGCTGGCCAGGCCGACGCCCACGCCGACGCACGCCGCGAAGTGACCCGCTCGGGCGCGATCACGCTGTCGCGCTCCCGCTCGGGCGAGCGCGCGGACGTCAGCCTCGGGATCGCGCCCGTCAACGTCCTCCGCGCGGCGGACCTCGACCTTCTCGCCGCGCGCGTCCGCGAGGCGCCGCCGGCGCGCCTGCTCGTCCTGACGGGCCTGCCGAAGGCGTTTTCCGCCGGCGTCGACGTGGCCGAGCACCGGCCCGAGCCCGCCGCGATCGAGCGGATGCTCGCGGCGATGCGCGGCGCGCTCGAGGCCCTCGTCGCGTCCCCCGCGGCCACGCTCGCCGTCGTGTCGGGCGCGTGCCTCGGCGGGGGCGCCGAGATCGTCGCGGCCTGCGACGTCGTGCTCGCCGCCGAGGACGCGCGGATCGGCTTTCCGGAGATCGGCCTCGCCTGCTTTCCGCCGGGCGCTGCGGCGCTGCTGCCCGTCAGGGTGGGCGAGGCGCGGGCGATCGACTGGATCCTGACGGGGCGCCGCGTCTCCGGGCGCGAGGCCGCGGAGGCAGGATTCGCGTCGCGCGCCGTGCCGGCCGCCCGGCTCGCCGAGGAAGCCGAGGCGCTCGCCGCGCGGCTGCTGGCGGCCTCGCCCGCGGCGCTCGGGGCCGCGCTCGAAGTTCTGCGTGGCCCGCGGCGCGACGCGCTCGCGCGCCGGCTGCCCGCCGCGGAGGCGGCCTACCGGAGGCTCGCCGGCGACGCCGACCTCGAGCGCGCCGTGCGCGAATTCGAAGCGCGCCCGCGCTGATAGCATCCGCGGCCATGTCGACCGTCTACCTGAACGGGAGGTTCGTGCCCGAGTCGGAAGCCGGCATCTCGCCGCTCGACCGCGGCTTTCTCTTTTCCGACGCGATCTACGAAGTCGTCCGCTTCGACCGTGGCCGGCCTTACCGGATGGCCGAGCATCTCCAGCGCATGCGCGAGGGTCTCGACGCGATCCGGATCGAGGCGACGCCCGACTACTTTCCGGCGATGGCCGAGCGGCTGCTTTCCGAGAACGGCCTCGCCGACGCCGACGCCTTCGTCTACACGCAGGTCTCCCGCGGCGCGGCGCCGCGGTACCACGCGTTCCCTCCCGAGGGCACGACGCCGACCGTCTTCGCCTTCGCGCGCCGCACCGATCCGCCGCCGCCGCCCGAGGGCGGCCGCGCGATCCTGCTGACCGACGAGCGCTGGGGCCGGTGCGACATCAAGAGCGTGATGCTCCTGCCGAACGTTCTCGCGGCGCAGAAGGCGCGCGAGGCCGGCGCGATCGACGCGATCCTCGTCCGCGACGGCTTCGCCCTCGAGGCGACCAAGGCGAACCTGTTTCTCGTGGCGAAGGGAACGCTCCGCACGGCGCCGAACGGGCCGCGCATCCTCCCCGGCGTGACGCGCGGCGCGGTCATCGAGGCGGCGCGGCGCCTGGGCCTGGCGGTCGAGGAGCGCGCGTTTCGCGTCGAGGAAATGCACGACGCGCAGGAGGTCTTTCTCGCCTCGACGACGCTGTGGACGTACCCGCTGATCGCGGTCGAGGGCCGCCCGGTCGGCGGCGGGAAGCCCGGCCCGGTGACGCGGATGATCCGCGAAGCCCTGCTCGAGGAGTTTCACGGCGCCGCCGGGATCCCCTCTCCCCCCATCGGGGGGAGAGGGCAAGGGTGAGGGGGGCGCTGGCTCCTACTTCGGGTAGCGCGCTTCGACCGTCGACGAGATCCCGCCCCGCGACGAGAACGTCCCGGTGATCGTCAGGCGCTTGGGCTGGCACGCCGCCACGCAGTCCGCGAGGATTCGGTTGACCGCGTTCTCGTAGAAGATCCCGACGTTCCGGTACGCGACGATGTAGAGCTTGAGGGACTTGAGCTCCAGGCACAGACGGTCGGGGACGTAGCGGATGGTCAGGTGCCCGAAGTCGGGCAGGCCGGTCTTCGGGCAGATGGCGTTGTACTCCGGGATCTCGACGGCGATCTCGTAGTCGGGGTACTGGTTGGGCCACGTCTCGATCGCGGGGAGCGCCGCGTCGATGCCCGAGCGCGCGTGCTCGTCGGTGTATTCCGGCATGGGCGCAGATCCTATCCGAACCCTGCTACCATCCCGCAGCCGCATGGAGTGGTTCAAACACATCTTCCATCAGCTCACCGACGTCGAAACGCTGGTGCGCGTCGGCGGAATCACGGCGATGACGATCATCGTCTTCGCCGAGACGGGCCTGCTCATCGGGTTCTTCCTGCCGGGCGACTCGCTGCTCGTCACGGCCGGCGTCTTCGCCGGGACGGGGCAGCTGAACATCCTGCATCTGAACCTGATCCTGATCGCGGCCGCGATCCTCGGCGACACCGTCGGCTACTGGTTCGGGCGCAAGACCGGTCCCGCGCTCTTCAAGCGGCCGAAATCGCTGCTCTTCAACCCCGCGCACCTGAAGCGCGCGCACGACTTTTACGAGAAGCACGGCGGCAAGACGATCGTGCTCGCGCGGTTCATGCCGATCGTGCGGACCTTCGCGCCGATCGTCGCCGGCATGGGGAACATGCCGTACCGGCGCTTCCTCGGGTTCAATGTCTTCGGCGGGGCCCTGTGGGTTCTCTCGATGACCCTGATCGGCTACTTCCTCGGGCAGATCCCCGGCGTGAAGGAGCACATCGAGGTCGTCATCATCGCGGTCATCTTCCTCTCGATCCTGCCCGGGGTCATCGCGGCGGGGCGGGAGTGGATGAAGGGGAAGCGGGAGAGGGCGGAGGAGAGAGCGTAGCAGTCGCCCGCCTCCACCCCTCTCCCTCCGGGAGAGGGGCTGGGGTGAGGGGCTACGCGACCGCGCTGCCGCCGTTCGGGCGGTCCGCGCGCGGCGTCCCGCGAACCAGCGCCAGAAGGTCCGCGATCTCGTCGCCGTGCGCGCGGTCGTGCTCGGCCATCATGCGCGGGAGATCGGCGAGCGTGACGCGGCCGACGCCTTCCTGCGAGCCCGACCGATCCCACTGGGCACCCGCCGCCGCGCGCAGCGCCGCGAGGTTCGCGTGGCGCGCGCGGGTGAAGGCCGCGATGCCGCGGGCGACGTCCTTGTCCTGGTAGGCGCGCTCGCGGGCAACTTTCTCGCCGTCGAAGTTTTCGAGAGCCGGATTCTCGTCCGAGAGAATTCGCGAAATGCGCGCGCCGTAGCCCTCGCGCTCGAGGTCGGCGAGGTGCCAGACGTTTTCGACGAAGGAGAAGCCGCCCTTGCAGGGCCGCACGCGGGCCTGGCGGGGCGAGAACGAAGCGGCCGCCTGCTGCAGCAGGGCGGGCGTTGACTCGAGAGTCAGGAGCAGGGTTTCCAGGTCGCGGCGCGTCATCGTTTTCCTCACCCTTCCTGTACGCACGTGCCCGGAGGAAAGTTTCGCAAAGGGGGGCATAGACTGTCCCGATGGGTGTGCAAGGAATCCGTCATTTTTTCCTGTCCAGACTCTCAACGCCGGCGGAGCCGCATCGCCCCGACCCCGTCGCCATCGCGGCCTGCGCCCTGCTTCTCGAGATCGCGCACGCCGACGACGTGTTCGCGCCGGAGGAGCGCGAGCGCATCCTCCGCGCGGTCCGAGAGGACCTCGGCGTGCCGGCCGAGGACGTCGAGGAGGTCGTGCGCCTCGCCGAAGAGGAGCGGCGCGAGAGCGTCGATCTGTACCAGTTCACGAAGCTGGTGGGAGAAAACTTCACACGGGCTCAACGCCTGCGCCTGCTCGAGGTGATCTGGGGCGTCGTGTACGCCGACGGCCAGCTGACCGCCGTCGAGAACCAGCTCGCGCGCCGCATCGCCGAGCTCCTCGGCTTCCAGCACCCCGAGGTGCAGGCCGTGCGGGAGAAGGTTAAGCAGGGGGCGTAGAGGGCTCGGCGTCTGGGCATCACAGCTCCTCAAACACGAGCCAGTGTGCTTTGGATGCGTTGGGACCTGGCGAAATTCCGCTGAGCGCCGTACAAATGCTGATTGACCGCATGAGCCGCAGCGCGATTCGGGCCGTCCTCGTCCTGGCGGGTGCGCTCGCGAGCGCCGGCGCGGAGGCCGGCGTCGGGGTGTGGACGACAAACGGACCGGCGGGCGGGGCGTACCAGGTGACGACCGATTCCGGGCTCCCGGGAGTC
>DATJXB010000105.1:0-27254 GCA_035500755.1 Thermoanaerobaculia bacterium
AGTGCTCGTCCTCCGGGTGGAGCAGGAAGCGGACGCGGACCGTCCGGCGCGAGGCGACGGGTCCGGACGCCGCGCGCGCGGGGCGCCAGGTCCATTGGCGCACGGCCTCGGTCGCCGCCTCCGACAGACCCATCGGCAGGCCGCGCACGACCTCGACGTCGGTCACCCTGCCGGCCGCGTCGATCGACACTTCGAGCTCGACCGTCCCTTCCACACCGGCGCGCTTGGCCATGTCGGGATACGCCGGCTCGACCCGGGTCAGGGCGGCGGGAGGCTCGAGCAGGCCGGGTGCCGGCTCGGCGGGAACCGCGGCCGCGGGTGCCGCCGGCGGGGTGCTCCCGCCCGCCGGTTCCTCGCCCGGCGCCTCGCCCTCGTCGGGCGGAGGCTCGGCGGCGAGGTCGATCACCGTCAGGTCTTTCAGCGGCCGGACCTTCTCCGGCGTGATCACGGGCTGCCGCGGATCGGGAGGCACGAGGTCGACGCGGGCCGAGTCGACGAACGCGACGCCCCACTTCTTGTCGGCAAAGGCGAAGTACGAGTGGTCGACCGAGTGGATCGCGATCACGGTTCCCTTGGCGAGCGTTCCGGCGCGCGCCGCCGCGGGATCGGGCGCGAGGGCGATCTCCGCATCCTCCGCCACGACGCCGTAGACGGGCGCGAGCTCGAGCAGCGTCCGGGCGCGCCGCTGTCGCGCGTCCCGGTCGGCGTCTTTCTCGACCGCGTCGGCCGGCAGGAATCCGCTTCCGGAGTCGGAGGCGACGTCCACCCACGGCGCCGCCTCGGCGCGGACGTGCACGCGCTGGCCCTGCGTCAGCGTCGCGACGACCGCGCCCCGCGCCGACGGTTCCTTGCGCAGGCTCGCGGTCTCGGCGGTCACCGTGGCGAGCGCCTCGTCGGAAGCCGCCGCCCCGCGCTGCCGCGGGTGCAGCAGGGCGAAGACCGCGACGAGCGCGCCGGCGACGAGGACTCCCACGGCGACGAACGGCCAGGCGCCGCCGAAAGGCGCGCGGCGCGGCTTCGGCTCCGGCGGCGGCGGCGCCAGGGGGTCGGAAGACGGGGATTCCGGAGGAAGAAACGCCGGCAGCGGAAACTCGGGAGGCTCGTCCTCGCTCATCGCCCCGCGCGGATGTAGGTGCCGGTCCGTCCCTCCAGCGCTTCGGCGAGCGACTCCGCGCGCGTCACGAGCACTTCGTGGCCGCCGGCTTCGACGAAGCGGATGGCCGCGTCGATCTTGGGGCCCATGCTGCCGGGCGGGAACTGCCCCTCGGCGAGCAGCGCCTTCGCCGTCGCGACGTCGAGCTCCGCCAGCGCCTTCTGCGTCGGCTTGCCGAAGTCGCGCGAGACGCGGTCGACACCGGTGAGGACGATGAACAGGTTCGCCGACAGCGACGCCGCCAGCATCGAGGCGGCGTAGTCCTTGTCGATGACGGCCTCGACGCCGCGGACGTGCCCGTCGTCGCTGATGACGACGGGGATCCCGCCGCCGCCGGCGGCGATGACGATGTGTCCGCGGTTGATCAGCGCGGCCGCGATCTCGACGCCGCGCACCTCGCGCGGTTTCGGCGAGGCGACGACCTTGCGCCAGCCGCGTCCGGCGTCTTCGACCATCGTCCAGCCGGCCGTGCGCTGCATCAGCTCGGCTTTTTCCTTCGCGAAGAACGGGCCGATGGGCTTGGACGGTTTGAGGAACGCGGGATCGGCGGCGTCGACCTCGACTTGCGTCATGATCGTCACGACCTGCTTGCGGAAGCCCGCCCGGGGGAGCTCGTTGTCGAAGGCGAGCTCGAGCAGGAATCCCATCGAGCCCTCCGTCTGCGCGACGCAGAAGTCGAGCGTCTGCGGCGGAATCCGGTCGGCGGCTTCCTCGGCCTGCATGAGGATGTTGCCGACCTGCGGCCCGTTGCCGTGCACGACGATGAGCTCGTAGCCCTTCCCGATGATCGGCAGCAACATCCGCACCGCCTCGCGCGCCCGTTCGAGCTGCTTCGCCGTCGAGCCGTCGTCCTCGGGACGCAGGAGAGCGTTGCCGCCGAATGCCACGACCGCGAGCGGCCGGACGAAAGAGAAGAAGGGAGTGGGGTTCATGCGGCGGACGAAAACCGGGAACCGGGAACCGGGAACCGATCGAGACCCGCTCGCCGGTTCCCGGTTGACGGTTCACGGTTCAAGGCTTCACGTCCTCCCTCACCAGGGGCATGGTCATGCAGCGCGGGCCGCCGCGGGCGCGCGAGAGCTCGTGCGCCGCGAGGAGGATCACGTACTTCTTCCCCGGCTTCCAGAGCTCGAGCTCGTCCCGGCCCAGAAGAAGGTCCGACTCGTCGACGACCGTGTAACCCGAGCGCGCGAGCTCCGCCACCGTCGCCTCGTTGCGGTCGTAGATCAGGACGACGCCCGGCGCGAGCGCGAAGGCGTTGGCGCCGTCGGTCCACTGCTCGCGGCGCTCGGCGATCGCGTCCTGGCCGCCGCAGCGGATCGGCTTCAGGTCGAGCTTCTGCACCTTCAGCGCCGACAGCAGGTCCTTCTCGGTGGTCCACGTGATCTCGCGCTTGGTCAGGTCGCACTCGTAGACGTCGGCTTCCTCGGCCCCGTCGGGCAGGATCATCGGCCCGTACACGAGGCACTCGTCCTGCGAAATCATCGTGAAGACCGTGTCGAGGTGCATGAACGAGCGCTCGGGAGGAATCGCCACCACGAGGATGCGCTTGATCGGCGACTTGAGCTTCTTGAACGCCTCGGCGAGGCGCTCGATGGTCGTCTTCTCCGTCCGCTCGCTGTAACCGATCGCGAGCAGGTCGTCGCGCAGCACGAGAACGTCGCCGCCTTCGAGCGTCGGCCGCATGCGCGCGTACGACGAGGGCTTTCCGTAGTCGGCCGAGAACTCCTGGAACCAGAACTTGCCCCCCTCGGGGTTGGCAAACCGCGGATGGAGCGAGAGGACGTAACCCGAGAGGAGCGGCTCGCGCAGGCGCGCCGAGGTCGCCATCGAGCCGCGGATCGCGCGCTCGCCGACGACGACGAGCGGGTCGCGCTGAAAGAAATAGTTCGGGATCGGCGGCAGCTCGAAGAGCTCGGCCGCCACGCTGGCGTTGCCCGGCGACTCCTTCTCGATCCCGATGACCAGGGCCGCCGCGAGCTGCTCGGCGGAGAGGTCGCGCAGCCGCGCCTCCATGTCCGGCACCCAACCGAGCGTCCGCGAGAGGTCGTCGATGATCGCGCCCCGCTGCTCCGGGATCTGGAGGACCTCCTCGAGCAGATCCTGGATCTCGAGCACCTCGTCGGCGACGAAGCCGAGAACCTGCTGGAAGCGGCGATGCTCCTCGCGGGCCCGGTTGCCGTAGAGGATGTCGTCGAAGAGGAGCTCCTCCATCATCGACGGGACCATGCGGTCGATCTCCGGTCCCGGCAGGTGGACCAGGACCGATTTCAGTTTGCCGATCTCGGAAGTGACTCTGAGGGACATTGCGGGCTCGCGAAAGAAGGGCGGATACTACCCGAGGACGGGCGCGGGGCGGAAGGCGCGCGCGCCGTCGCTTCGTCTCAAGTCATTGAGGGGGCGAGCGCTGTTCGCGCGAAACGCCGAAATCGCCGCGACCTCGCCGGAGCGTCAGGAAGGCGGCAGCGGCGGCGGCAGCGGCCGATCGGACGATTCTTCCTCGTTGCCGGCCTTGTCGGCGATCGTGTCGAGGCGTGCGGCGAACCGCTCGAAGGCGCGCGCGGTCTCCTCGTACTGGCGGGACGCGTTTTCCAGGTGTCCGCCGAGCTTTTCGAGCGGGCCGCCGACGCGGTCGGTCAGCCGGGCGAGCTCGGCGAGGTTCTGGTGGACCTCGCGCGCATTTTCCTGCAGGGCGATTCCCCGCAGGCCCATCGCCACGGTCGACAGGTAGGCGTACAGCAGCCTCGGCGACACCGGGACGACGCGCCTGGAGGCCGCGTAGTCGGCGAGCGCCGACTCCTCACCGTCGGCCGCGATCTCCGCGTACACCGCCTCGGCCGGGACATACATCAGGGCAAAGTCGCACGTGCCGGCGGCCGGCCGAATGTACTTTTCGGCGATCGCGTCCACGTGCTTGCGGACGTCGCGGGCGAACTGCTGCCGGGCCCGGCGCTTCTCGGCTTCGTCCTCGGCTTCGTGAGCGCGACGGTAGTTCTCCAGCGGAAACTTGCTGTCGATCGGAACGATCTTGTCGCGCACGAAGACGACCGCGTCCACGATGACGCCGCCTCCGAGCGGATGCTGTGTCGCGAATCCGCCCGGCGGCAGGGCCTGGGCGAGCGCCTGTTCGAGGAACATTTCGCCGAGCGTGCCGCGCAACTTCGGGGGCTTGAGCAGGTCCTCCAGGCGCGTGACCTCCCCGGCGAGCTGCTCGATCCGCTGCGAAGCCTCGTGCAGGCGGCCGAGCTTTTCCCCGACCTCTCGCAGGAGCTGGCCGGATTGACCGAGGTGCTCGGCGATCGAGCGCTGGCCCGTGTCCAGGCGCTTCTCGACCCCGCCGACGCGCGTCTCGACCGAGCCCCGCAGCTCCTCGAAGCGGCGGTCCACCGCCTGCGACGCCTCGCGCGCCCGCGCCGTCTCGGCGAGGAGACGGTCGATCCGCGCCCCGGTTTCCCGGGAGCGGGCGAGCCCGAGGGCCGCCGCCGCCGCGCCGCCGGCGAAGATCAACGCCGCCAGTCCGATCAGGATGGCCGATGAGGACATGAACACAGAATAGCCCCCGAGCCGGACAAATGATGTCCGGGCTTGCCGGACGCCTCCTGTCTTCTGCCTCCGGTTCCCCGCCTCCCGCCTCCCGCCTCCGTGACGACCGTGCGACAATTGGTCCATGCCGCTCGACGGTCCGCAGAAGCCCCTCAACCCGAGAAAGAAGCCCGACGAGTTCCGCGAGGTCGACTACCTGATGTGCTCGCAGTGCGGGACGCCGTGCTACGTTTTCGAGATGGACGGCGGCCGGATCACGGAAGCGACCTGCCTCGTCTGCGGCAACGACGAAGTGCGCCTGTTCAACCTCGGGGAGGAAGCCGGCCCGGACGATGACTGAGTCCTACGTCAACCCTCTGACCGAGCGCTACGCGTCGGCGGAGATGTCCGCCCTGTTCTCCCCCGCCTTCAAGTTCACGACCTGGCGACGCCTGTGGCTGTGGCTCGCCGAAGAGGAGCGCCGGCTGGGGCTGCCCATCGCCGAGGAAGCGCTCGGCCAGATGCGCGCCCACCTCCACGACGTGGACTTCGCCGCCGCGGCCGCGGAGGAGGCGAAGACGCGGCACGACGTCATGGCGCACGTCCGCGTCTTCGGCACCGCGGCGCCCGCCGCGAAGGGCATCATCCACTGGGGCGCGACCTCGGCCTACGTCACCGACAACACCGACCTGATTCAGATGCGCGACGGCCTCGGCCTGATCGAGCGCCGCCTCGTCGCGGTGCTCCGCCACCTGCGCGAGTTCGCCCTGAAGCATCGGAGCCTGCCCGCCCTCGCCTACACGCACTTCCAGCCCGCGCAACCGACGACGGTCGGCAAGCGCGCCACGCTCTGGGCGTCCGACCTCATCATGGACCTCGAACAGACGCGGTCGGCCCGCGAGGACCTGCGCTTCCTCGGTGCCAAGGGCGCCACCGGCACGCAGGCCTCGTTCCTCCGCCTCTTCGACGGGGATTCGGCCAGGGTCGAAGAGCTCGACCGGGCGCTCGCCGTGCGGGCCGGGTTCGCGCGCCGCCAGCGCGTCTCGGGACAGACCTACTCGCGCAAGCAGGACGACCGCGTCGTCCACGCGCTCTCGGGTCTGGCGCAGTCCGCCCACAAGATCGCCAGCGACCTGCGCCTCCTCCAGCACGAAGGCGAGCTCGAGGAGCCCTTCGAGAGCTCGCAGATCGGCTCCTCCGCGATGCCCTACAAGCGCAACCCGATGCGCGCCGAGCGCGTGTGCTCGCTCGCGCGCCACGTCATCGCCCTCTCGCTCGACACGGCCATGACCGCCGCCACCCAGTGGCTCGAGCGGACGCTCGACGACTCGGCCAACAAGCGCATCGCCGTCCCCGAAGCCTTCCTCGCGAGCGACGCCATCCTGATCCTGCTCGAGAACGTCCTCGGCGGCCTCGTCGTCCACCCGGAAATCTCGCGGCGCCGCCTCGAGGCCGAGGCGCCGTTTCTCGCCACCGAGAACCTGATGATGGAAGCGGTCCGCCACGGGGGCGACCGCCAGGAGCTCCACGAGCGCCTGCGCGTCCACACCCGGGCCTCCGCCGACGCGCGCGCCGCGACCGGCGAGGCCGCGGACCTGCTCGACCGCCTCGCCGGCGATCCCGCGTTCGGGTTGACGCGCGCGGACCTCTCGGCCGCGGCTGCTCCGGACCGTCTCGTCGGCCGCTCGGCCGAGCAGGTCGACGCGTTCGTCCGGGAAGAGCTCGACCCCGCGCTCGCCGGGGCCGAGGCCGCCGCGACGGTCTCCATCCGCGTGTGACGCCGGCTCGGCGGCGCGCCGCCCGGGCCACCCTGCTCCTCATCGGCGCCCTCGCGGGCGCCTGCACCTCGCAGCGTTCCGCCAGATCCGCGTCTGCCCCCGCTTCCGGATCGCGCCCCGCCACGCGCCCGGCCCCGCCCTCGGCCGCATCTTCCGAAACGTCGAAGGGCTGGGCCGAGGAGGGCCTCGCCTCCTGGTACGGCGGCGACGACGGCTTCGAGGGCAAGCCGACCGCGTCCGGCGAAATCTACGACTCCTCGAAGCTGACGGCGGCGCACCGCGAGCTTCCCCTCGGCACGGAGGTCGAGGTCACGAGCCTCGACAACGGGCGCGTCGTCCGCGTCCGCATCAACGACCGCGGCCCGTTCGTCCACGGCCGGATCATCGACCTCTCGAAGGCGGCGGCGACCGCGATCGCGATGATCGGGCCCGGAGTCGCGCGCGTGCGCGTCGTCGTCCTCGAGCCGGGTCCCGAGCCGACGCCGTCGCCGCCGGGCGGGCCGTGGGCGGTGCAGGTCGGCTCGTTCGCCGAGAGGCCGCGCGCGGACCGCCACGCCGACCGCGTCCGGGCCGCCGGCTTCATCGTCTACTTCGAGGCCTACCAGGGCCTCACGCGCGTCAAGGTCGGTCCCGTCGGCTCGCGCGCCGACGCCGAAGCCGAGCTCGCGAAAATCGAGCAGGCGGGGTTCGAGGGCATCGTGGTGACGGCGAACAAGTAGCGTTTCTTCGCACCGTCGCGCCGACCCGACGATAGAATCCCCGCTCCCATGAGCGCGACTCCGGCGGCAATCTCCTGCCGCAGCCTGAAGAAGTACTACGCCGACGTGAAGGCCGTCGACGGCCTCGACCTCGAGGTCCGCGCGGGCGAGTGTTTCGGCCTGCTCGGACCCAACGGCGCCGGCAAGACGACGACGATCGAGATTCTCGAGGGGTTGACGAAACCCGACGCCGGCGACGTCGTCATTCTCGGCCGCCGCTGGGGCAGCCAGGAGCACGAGCTGCGGGAGAAGCTCGGCGTCTCGCTCCAGGAGAGCCGGCTGACCGAGAAGCTGACCGTCTACGAGACCCTCTCGCTGTTCCGGTCCTTCTACGTCCGCGGCCGCTCTCCCGAGCAGCTCCTCGAGGACCTCTCGCTCGAGGAGAAGCGCGACGCGCGCGTCGGCAAGCTCTCCGGCGGCCAGCGCCAGCGCCTGGCCGTCGCCTGCGCCCTGGCCGGCGACCCGGAGCTGCTCTTTCTCGACGAGCCGACCACCGGCCTGGACCCGCAGAGCCGCCTCCAGCTGTGGGAGCGCATCGCCGCCTACAAGGCCGCGGGCCGAACGGTCCTGCTCACGACGCACTACATGGAAGAGGCCGAGCGCCTCTGCGACCGCGTGGCCGTCGTCGACCACGGCCGGATCATCGCGCAGGGCTCGCCCGCCGAGCTCATCGCGGGGCTGCGCGCGCCGCACATCATCGAGTTCGCGACCGAGCCGCCCGTCGACGACGCCCTCCTCGCGGCGATCCCGGGCATCGGCGACCGGCGCCAGCGCGACGGACGGTGGCTTCTCGCCGCGGGTTCGCTCGCGCAGGCCGTCCCGGCGCTCGTCGAGGCGCTCGAAGCGGCCGACGCGCGCCTGGTCACCCTCTCGACCCACCGGGCCACGCTCGAGGACGTTTTCATTTCCCTGACGGGCCGGGAGCTGCGCGATGAGTGAGCGACAGCATCCCCTCGCCGCGCTCACGAAGACGCGCCTGCTCGAGTTCGTCCGCGAGCCCGAGGCCCTGTTCTGGGTCTTCGCATTCCCGATCCTGATGGCCCTCGTCCTCGGCTTCGCGTTCCGGGACCGGCCGCCCGACCCGGTTCCGGTCGGCGTCGTCGACGGACCGACCGCGGCGGACATCTCGAAGGCGCTCGCGGCGGCCGGCACGGTCAAGCCGTCGCCTTACGGCACGCTCCCCGCCGGCCTCGAGGCGCTCCGCACCGGAAAGATCGCGCTTCTCGTCGAGGAGCCGGGCGGGCTCAACGGGCCCATCTACCACTTCGACGCGACGCGTCCGGACTCGCGCCTGGCCCGCCTCGAGGTGGACGACGCGATCCAGCGCGCGCGCGGCCGCACCGACCCCGCGCCGGCGCGGGAAACGCTCGTCCACGAGAAGGGATCGCGGTACATCGACTTTCTGCTGCCCGGAATCCTGGGCCTGAACCTGATGGGCACCGGGATCTGGGGCATCGGCTTCTCGATCGTCAACGCCCGCCTGAAGAAGACCCTGAAGCTGATGGTGGCGACCCCGATGCGGAAGTCCCACTACCTGCTCGCCCAGATCTTCTCGCGCTTCGTCTTCCTCGTCGTCGAGGTCGCCGTCATCCTCCTCTTCGGCGTCCTCGCGTTCCAGGTCCCGGTCCGCGGCTCCGTCGCGCTGCTCTGCTTCGTGACGATTCTCGGCGCGCTGTGCTTCGGCGGCATGGGCCTGCTCGTCGCCTCGCGCGCCCGCACGCTCGAGGCCGCCAACGGCCTCATGAACCTCGTCATGGTGCCGATGTGGCTGCTCTCGGGGGTGTTCTTCTCGTCCGAACGCTTCCCGAAAGCCGTCCAGCCTCTGATCCAGGCGCTCCCGCTGACGGCCCTGAACAACGCGCTGCGCGCCGTGATGCTCGAGGGCCACGGGATGGCCGCGGTCGGCGCGGAACTCCTGGTCATCGTCCTGTGGGGCGCGGCGTCGTTCGCCGTGGCGCTGAAGATTTTCCGCTGGCAGTAACGCCGCCTCGCGGCGATACTCTCCGGGCCGGTCTCCGCCCCCGACTCCCGGAGGAGCGCCATGGAAACGCTCGTCGTCAACCAGAGCGAAGTGCCGCGCCTGCTTCCGATGAAGGAATGCATCGAGGTCATGGCGCGGGCCTTCGCCGCGCTCGCCCGCGGCGAGGCGACGATGCCGCAGCGTCAGATCGTCTGGCTGCCCGACCGAACCGGGGCGCTCGGCCTGATGCCCGCGCACCTGACGGGCCTCGGGGCCATCGGGTTGAAAGCCGTCACGTTCTTCCCGCGCAACGAGGGCACCGACCTCGACTCGCACCAGGGCGCCGTGCTCCTCTTCGAGGCGGGCCGCGGCCGGCTGCTCGCGATCATCGACGCCACCTCGGTCACCGCGGTGCGCACCGCCGCGGTGTCGGCGCTCGCGACGCGGCACCTCGCCCGGGAGGACGCGGGCGACCTCGCCCTGCTCGGCTCGGGCGTCCAGGCACGGACCCACCTCGAGGCGATGCGGCTCGTCCGCAACGTCCGACGCGTCCGCGTCGCGAGCAAGACGCCGGCGCGCGCGAAGGCGTTCGCCGAACGGGAGTCCCAGCGGCACGGGATCCCGATCACGCCGTGCGAGACGGTGCGCGAGGCCCTCGAAGGGGCGGACCTCGTCTGCACGACGACCTCGTCGCGCGAGCCCGTCATCGTCGGGAGCTGGCTCTCCCCGGGCGCCCACGTCAACGCCGTCGGCTCGAGCGTCGCGTCGGCGCGTGAGCTCGACGCGGCCGCGGTCGCCCGCGCACGCCTCTTCGTGGACCGGCGCGAGGCGGCGCTCGCCGAGGCCGGCGATTTCCTCCTCGCGCGGCAGGAGGGCGCCGTGGGCGACGGCCACATCGTCGCCGACCTCGGCGAGGTCGTGCTCGGGTCGTCCCCGGGGCGGCGCAGCGCCGACGAGATCACCCTCTTCAAGTCCGTCGGTCTCGCCATCGAGGACGTTGCGGCCGCGCAGCACATCTACGGGAAGGCGCGGGGCTCCGGCTTCGGCAAGTTCCTCGAGTTCGGCGGGGGGCGCCACGACGCCGATTGAGGCCCTCGCGCCGCCGGCGCTCGAGGAAATCCGCGCGGCCGGGCGGCGCGTCCGCGATTTCTGCCTTCGGACCCCGCTCGTCCGCCTCGAGACCGACGGTCCCTCGGAGATCTTCCTGAAGCTCGAGAACCTCCAGCCGATCGGGTCGTTCAAACTCCGCGGCGCGGGCAACGCCATCGCGCTCGCCTCACCGGAGTCGCTCGCGCGCGGCGTGTCGACGGCCTCGGCGGGC
Organism: Thermoanaerobaculia bacterium; assembly: GCA_035500755.1. Lineage (GTDB taxonomy): Bacteria > Acidobacteriota > Thermoanaerobaculia > UBA5066 > Gp7-AA6 > DAHUXD01. Next base: position 10,493 of record DATJXB010000105.1, read on the forward strand.
AACATGGCGCAGGGCGTCGCCTGGAACGCGCGGCGGCTCGGGATCCCGTGCACCGTCGTCGTCCCCGACCACGCGCCGCGGGCCAAGCTCGACGCGGTCGAACGCCTCGGCGGGCGCTTCATCAAAGTGCCCGTCGACCGCTGGTGGCAGGTGCTCGCCGAGCACGGCTACCCCGGCCTCGAGGGCCTCTTCCTCCATCCCGTCGCGAATCCCGCCGTCGTCGCGGGCAACGGCACGATCGGTCTCGAGATCGTCGAGGAGCTTCCCGACGTGGACACGGTCCTCGTCCCGTGGGGCGGCGGCGGCCTCTCGTGCGGGATCGCCGCGGCGGTCCGGGCCCTGCGGCCCGCGGCGCGCGTCTTCGCCTGCGAGGTCTCGACCGCGGCCCCGCTGTCGGCCTCGCTCGCGGCGGGACGCCCCGTCAGCGTCGACTATGTGCCGAGCTTCGTCGACGGCATCGGCGCCCGCGGGCTGCTCCCGGAGATGTGGCCGATGGCACAGGAGCTCCTCGCCGGGTCGCTCGTCGTCTCGCTCGACGAGACCGCGGCGGCGCTGCGGCGGCTGGCCTCGCGGGCCCGCGTCGTGGCGGAGGGCGCGGGCGCCGTTCCCGTCGCCGCGGCGCTCGCGCGCGGCGATCTCGGCCGCCGCGTCGTCTGCGTCGTCTCGGGCGGCAACATCGACGCCGACAAACTCGCGGCGATCCTGGCCGAGGCGACCTAGGCGCTAGAAGCGCCAGCCGAGAAGAAAGACCGACGCGTTCAGGCCCAGGTTGGGATCGACGGTCCCGGCGTTGGAGATGTGATCCCAGCGCCACTCCAGCGTCCAGGCCTGTCCGTTCGGGAGCGCCCCGCGCACGCCGACCGCGCCCTGGAGGAGAAAATTGAATCGGCGGCTGATCTCGTCGAGCGCCGTCAGGTCGGTCCAGCCGGCCCCGGCGCCGAGCATCACGTAGGGAAGAAGGCGCCCGTTGCCGATCGAGTATCGCAGCCCGATCGGCACGACGCCGAGCATGTAGCCGGACGGCGAGAAGTAGCCCGCGAAGTGCCCCTCGACGACGTACTCCAGCCGCCGGCCGAGTCGGAAGGAAACTCCCGGCTCGAAGAGGACGAGGTGCTCGTCCGCGCGGCCGCCGTTCACCTTGAAGGAGAAGCCGTACCCCGCCGCGAGGCTCCACTCGGGAGGGCGGCCCGCGGGAATCGGGTCCGTGTCGTCGGCGACTCCGGAGGCGGCGCACGCCGCGAGCGCGGCCGCGAGGAGCGCGGCTCTCATCCGCGCTTGCGCTCCTCGAGCTCCTCGAGGGTCTTCGGCCAGTCGCCGCGCAGCAGCTGCGACAGCGCGCGGTCGGCGAGGAGCTTTCCGCCCGTCTGGCATGTCGGGCAGTAGTTCGCCTCGTTCTCGGCGTAGACGATGCGCTGGACGGGCGTGCCGCACTCCGGACACGGCTTGCCGTACCGGCCGTGCACGGCCATTCCCTCGCGGAACGCCGTGACCTTCTCCGGAAACGCCCTCGCGGCTTCCGCCGAAAGACGCTCGGTCCACGCCGTCAGCACCGCGCGCGTCGCCGCGCCGAGACGCTCGACCTCTTCCTCCGTGAGCCGGCTCGTGAGCTTGCCGGGCGAGAGCCTGGCCCGATGCAGGATCTCGTCGGAGTAGGCGTTGCCGATGCCGGAGAAGAGGCGCGGATCGGTCAGCGCGCGCTTCAGCGTGTGATTCTCGCGGCGCAGCGCCTCCCGCCACGCGGCGGCGTCCGCGCCGAGGACCTCGAGGCCGCCGCGGTCGAACTCGGAGAGTGCCGCCCGTCCGCGGACGACATGGAGCGAGGCGCGCTTCTTCGTGCTCGCCTCCGACAGGACGAGGGCGCCGTCCGGAAAGTCGAAGGCGGCCACCGCGCCGCGACCGCCGACGCGCGCGGAGCGCTTTCTCCAGTGGAGGCGCCCGGCGATCATGAGGTGGAGGACCAGGAACAGGTCGCCGTCGAGCGCGAAGACCAGGCGCTTGCCGATCCGCTCGACCGCGGCGACCGTCCGCCCCGACGCCTCCGACAGCGGCGGCTCGGTCGAGCGCAGGAGAAACGGGCTCCCGAGGCGAACCCCTTCGAGGCGCTTGCCGACGACCCGGGGCTCGAGCGCGCGCTGGTAGGCCACGATGTCCGGCAGCTCCGGCATGTCCTCCGGAGCGTAGCAAGACCGGAGCCCTCCGGGCGTTCGGCGGCTAGGCCAGCTCCGCCGGCGGCTTCGTGAGGAGCCGGCTCCGGCGCTCGTGCCGCTCGAGGGCCAGGCGGACCAGCTCGTCGAGCAGACGCGGCAGCGGCAGGCCGCTCGCCTCCCAGAGCTTCGGGTACATCGAGATCGCCGTAAAACCGGGGAGCGTATTGATTTCGTTGACGAGAACCCGGCCGCTCCCCTTCTCGAGAAAGAAGTCCACGCGGGCCATGCCCGAGACGGCGCAGAGCCGGAAGACCGCGACGGCGAGGCGCTGCGCCTCGGCGGCCACGCCGGGAGGGACGTCGGCCGGCACGAGGAGCTTCGCCTTGTCGTCGCGGTACTTGTCGTCGTAGTCGTAGAACTCGTGGCCGGGCACGATCTCACCGGGCATCGTCGCCCGCGGCTCGTCGTTGCCGAGAACCGCGCACTCGAGCTCGCGCGCGTCCACGCCCTCCTCGACGAGCGCTCGCTCGTCGTATCGCAGGGCGGACGCGACGGCGGCCGCAAGGTCCTCCCGTCTCTTGACCTTGACGACGCCGACCGAGGACCCGCCGTTGCACGGCTTGACGAAGAGCGGCAGCGGCAGCGCGTCGGCCTTCGCGACCTCGCGTGCCGAGGCGAGGACGGCCGCGCGCGGCGTCGGAATTCCCGCATCGCGCAGGAGTGCCTTGAAGACCGCCTTGTCCATGCCGACGGCCGAGGCCGTCACCCCGGCGCCGACGTAGGGCACGCCGAGCGTCTCGAGGAAACCCTGGAGCGCGCCGTCTTCTCCGGTCGTCCCGTGGATGATCGGGAAGACGACGTCGACACGCCCCGGGGCGATCTCGGACGGCACGATCGCCGTCCCGGCCGCGTCCGGCCGGCGGAACCGCTCCGGCACCGTCCCCGCGGCGAGCAGCGTCCCGGACTCCGCCGGAGGCAGGAAGCGCCCGGTCTCCGTCACCGCGATCGGGACGACCTCGTAGCGGGACGGGTCGAGCGCCCCCGCAATGGTGCGGGCCGAGATTCGCGAGACCTCGCGCTCGACGGACTTGCCGCCGAAGAGCACCGCCACGCGGATCCGCGTCACCAGCTCACCACGCGCACTTCCTCGACCGCCGCGACCTTCCGCAGCCGTTCGAGCGCGGCCTCGGGCGGCGGCGAGTCGACCGCGATGACGGCGGCCGCGGCGTCGCCCGCGCCCCGGGCGAGCGAGAAGTTCGCGATGTTGACGCCCGCCTCGCCGAGGATCGTGCCGACGCTGCCGACCACACCCGGAACGTCGCGGTTGCGCAGGAAGACGACGGTTCCCTCCGGGTGGAACTCGAGCGGGAGGCCGTCCACCTGCACGACGCGCGCGTCGCGGCCCGAGAAAAACGTCGCGTCGGCGCTGGAGGTCCGGCCCCCGCCGGAAAGCGTGAGGCGGAGCGACCGGGCGTACGTGGCCGCGGCCTCGTGGCGCGTTTCCGAGACCGCGAGGCCCCGGTCCTGGGCGAGGAAGAGGGCGTTGACGTAGTTGACCGTCTCGGGCGTGTGCTTTTCGAGAGCTCCCTTGACGGCCGCGACCGCGATCGGGCGCAGCAGGTCCTCCGGCAGGCCCCAGGTCTCGACGCCGAGGCGCTGCAGGTGGCCGCCGACGAGCGCCGAGAGAAAGTGCGCGGCGCGCTCGGCCAGGCGCATCCAGCCGGCCGCGCCCTCCGTGTCCTTGGGGCCTCGGAACGGCAGATTCACGGCCGGGACGTACGCCGCGCCCGCGAGCGCCGCGAGCAACGCCTCGACCGTCTGGATCGACACGCGCTCCTGCGCCTCGAGCGTGGAGGCGCCGAGGTGCGGCGTCGCGACGACGTTCGGCAGTCTCAGGAGCGGATCGGCCGGGTCGGGCGGCTCGGGCTCGAAGACGTCGAGGGCCGCGCCGGCCAGCCGCTTGTCGGCGAGCGCCGCCAGCAGCGCGCCGCGGTCGACGAGGCTCCCGCGCGCCACGTTGACGAGCACCGCCCCGGGCTTGATGCGGGAAAGTTCTTCCGCGCCGAGGAGCGCCTTGCCCTGCCCGGTCGCCGTCGAGTGGAGCGTGATGACGTCGGACTGCGCCAGCAGCTCGCCCAGGGCGACGAGCGGCACACCCATCTCGCGCGCCTTCTCGACCGGCAGGTACGGGTCGTGGCCGAGGACGCGGGCCTCGAACGCGCGGGCGCGCGCCGCGACGCGGGATCCCACCTGGCCGAGACCGACGATGCCCACGGTCTTCCCGGCGAGCTCCGTGCCGACGAACTTCGCCTTCTCCCACTTTCCCGCCGCCATCGACGCGGCCGCCTCGGGGATCCGGCGCAGGAGCGCCAGGAGCACGGCGAACGTGTGCTCGACGGCCGAGACGACGTTGCCCGTCGGCGAGTTCAGGACGAGGACGCCGCGCGCCGAGGCCGCCGGCACGTCCACGTTGTCGACACCGACGCCCGCGCGGCCGACCACCGTGAGCTTCGGCGCCGCGGCCAGGAGCGCCGCGTCGACCTTCGTGGCGCTCCGGACCAGCAGGGCGTCGGCGTTCGCCAGCGATTCCAGGAGCTTTTCGCGGCTCGCCCCGGCGAGGTCGACCACCTCGTGGCCGGCCTGGCGCAGCAGGTCGAGGCCGGCCGGGGAGATTTTTTCGGCGACGACGACGCGGCTCACGCCGCCGCCTCGGCCGCGCTCTCGTCGAGAGCGCCCAGAAGCGCCTCGAGCGACGCCAGGTCCACGTCCCCCATGTGGCCGATGCGGAACGTGGAGGCCTTCCACTTCCCGTAGCCGCCGCCGATCGTGAAGCCGCGCTCCTTGACCTTCGCGACGAGCGCCTCGGCGGGGACGCCGGGTCGCGGCGCGAGGCACGAGACCGTCCAGGAGCGGGCGCCCTCGGGCGGCGCGTACGTGTGGCCGCGCTCGGCGGCCCAGCGGGCGACGCGGGAGCGCAGCGCGTCGTGGCGGGCCCAGCGGCCCTCGATGGTCTCGGTCAGGATGTGGTCGAGCTGGACGTCGAGCGCAAAGAGGTGCGGGGTCGACGGCGTGTACGGCGTCTGGTTTTTCGCGGCGAACGCTTCGGCCTCCGAGAGACGCAAGTAGTGCGCGCGCGACTTCTCCTTCGCCCGGGCCCGGAAGCGGTCCGACGCGAACGCGACGCCGAGGCCCGGCGGGAGCGCGAGCGCCTTCTGCGAGCCCGACAGCGCGAAGTCGAGCCCCCAGGCGTCGCACTCGACCGGCGAGCCCGCGACCGAGGTCACGACGTCCGCGAGGACGAAGGCCTCCGAGCTTTCGCGCACCGCCTGAGCGATCGCGGCGAGGTCGTTCAGCGTCCCCGTCGACGTCTCGGAATGCACGATCGTCACGGCCTCGTAGCGCGCTTTCCCGAGCGCGCGGCGAACCTCGCCGGCGTCGACGGGCGCGCCCCACGGCGTCTCGAGCACGTCGGTCTCGAAGCCGAGATCCCGCGCGCATTGGGCCCAGCGCTCGGAGAACGCGCCGCCGACGAGCGCGAGGATGCGGCTCGGCGCGAGATTCAGGAGCGCCGCCTCCCACAATCCGGTCCCGGCCGACGTCGTCGTGAAGACGAAGCCCTTCGTGCGAAAGACCCGGGCCAGACGCGGCGGGATCCGGGAGTAGAGATCCGAGAACGCCTTGCCGCGGTGGCCGATCGCCTCGTGCGCCATCGCCTGCCGCACCGCGTCGCGCACCCAGACGGGACCGGGCAGAAAGAATCGAACTTGGCCGGGCTTTCCCCCGGTGGGATCGAAAGACGCGCTCATGGGAGCGCGATTCTACTTGCGAACGGCGGCGTCCGTCAGCCACGCCGGCAGCTCGGCGATCTCGCCGAGAAACGCGTCGGGCGTGACGCCTTCGAGCTCTTCGCGCGTGCGCGAGCCTCCGGGGATGAGCACGACACGGCAACCGGCCGCGCGCGCGAACTCGAAGTCGACTTCCATGTCGCCGACGACGACGGTCTCGGCCGGCGCCGCGCCGACGCCGCCCATCAGCCGGACGAGCATCGCGGGGTCGGGCTTGGCGGGCGTCTCGGCGTCCGGTCCGCCAACGGCGCGGAAGCGGTCGGCAACGCCCTTGGCCTCGAGAATCATCCGCGAGAACGCCGCGGGCTTGTTCGACGCGACCGCGAGCGGATAGCCGCTCCGGTCGAGCGCCTCGACGGTCTCGCGCACGCCGGAGAGCAGGTGCGACTTCGCAACGGCGACTTCCGGATAACGCTCGCGGAAGAGCCGGACGCCCTCGGCCGCGCGCTCGGGCCCGACCGCCTTCTCGAGCAGCCGCTCGAGGCCGTGGCCGACCATGCGCCGGACTTCCGCCGGCGAGGGCGGCACGGCGCCGAGGCGCTCCATCGCGTAGCCGAGCGCGTCCCCGATGGCCGCGTAGCCGTCGATGAGGGTGCCGTCGAGGTCGAAGACGACGAAAGGGCGGCGGCTCACGCCGTCTTCCGGCTGCCGTTGCCGGTTTCGCGGCTCTCGCGGTCGAGGCCCGCCGCCCGCAGCACGGTCGCGACGATCGCGTCCCAGTCGCCGAAGGACAGCGTCGGCACGTTCCCCTGGAACGGCCCGTCGGAGATCCGGGCGACCGGCTCGACGACTTCGGGCCGGGCGATGCCCGTGCGCATCACCTCGATTTTCGGCATCGACAGGGACTTGTACCCTTCGACGAGGACGAGGTCGCACTCGCGAAACTCGCGGCGAATGATCTCGGTCAGCGCCTCTTCCTCGCCAAAGCGGCGGGCCGTCGTCCGCGCCGGCGTCACGAAGGCCGCCACCGCCGCACCGGCGGCCGCGTGGCGCTGCGAGTCCTTGCCGGCCACGTCGTCCTCGACGTCGCGCGTCGTGTGCTTGAGCGTTCCGACGACGAGGCCTCGCGCCTTCAGCCGCGGCACGAGCTCGATGAGCACCGACGTCTTGCCCGAGTCGTGGCCCCCGACGAAGGCGACGACGGCGGGCCGGCGATCGGGATAGAGCAGGTGCCCCTCGCGCCGCGCGTGAAACTGGCGGGCGCCCTCGTAGTGCCGGGAGATCTCGCCGCGCAGGCTCTCCCCCGCCTCCACCGTCTCGCGGAACGTCGCCGACCCCGTCAGCAGGTCGATCGCGGGGCGCTCGTCGAACTCGTAGGGCTCGGTCCGCCAGCGGAAGTCGAGCGGCGCGAGCTTGCGCGCGGTCTCGACGATCCGAAGGCCGGTCTGAAAAGAGCGGAACGTCGCGCGATCGGTGACGTGGAGACGCGCGCCGCCGCACGCCTTGCCGGCGTGCTTGTCGAACATCGGCCGGAACTGCGCCGGAAAGAACGTCACGCCCGGGAGGGCGAGCGCATTCAACGCGTCGGTCAACGCGGCGTCGTCGAGCCAGGGAGCGCCGAAGATCTCGAACGGCCGCGTGGTGCCCCGGCCCTCCGAAAGGTTCGTCCCCTCGAGCAGGCACATCCCCGGATAGACGAGCGCGGTGTCGGTCGTCGGCATGTTGGGCGAGGGCGGCGTCCACGGCAGGCCCGCTTCCGCGTAGCTCATCTCGCGCGCCCAGCCGGCCGCGGGGCTGACGACGAGATCGAGGTCGAGCCGCCGCTCGGCCGCGAAGAGCCGCGCGAGCTCGCCCGCCGTCATGCCGTGGCGGACCGGGATCGGGTGAAGACCCACGAAGGTGAGGTACCCCGCGGAGGCCGGCGCGCCCTCGACGTCTCCGCCGATCGGGTTCGGCCGGTCGCAGACGACGAAGCGCAAGCGCGAGGCAGCGCAGGCCTCCATCGCGAGGAGCATGGTCCAGATGTACGTGTAGTAGCGGCTGCCGACGTCGGCGACGTCGAAGACGATCGCTTCGAGATCGGCAATGTGCTCGCGCCGCGGCTTCAGGCTCTCGGCCGCCGCGCCGTAGAGCGAGACGACCGGCAGCCCCGACGGCGCGTGGATCGAGCCCTGGACCGCTTCCATGTAGACCGCGCCGCCCGCGAGGCCGTGCTCGGGCCCGAAGAGGCGCACGAGCCGGACGTTCGGCGACGCGCGCAACGCCTTCCACGTCGGCACGCCGCGCGACGTCAGGCCGGAGGGGTTCGTGATCAGGCCGACGCGCTTGCCGGCGACCGGCCAGGGCTTCTCCAGGAGGACGTCGATCCCGAACCGCGCGATGGTCATTCGCCGGGGATCTTAGCGCGACGCGGCCGGGTGCTCGGGCCGCTCGCCGCGCAGCAGCGCCACGGCGTGCGGCAGGAGCGGCAGGATCGACGCGAGACAGTCCGCCGCGCCTTTCGGCGAGCCGGGCAGCGCGACGACGAGCGTCCGGCGGGCCACGCCCACGACCTGGCGCGACAGGTAGGCCGCCGGAAAGGCGCGTCCCGTGTCCGCCCGCATCTTCTCGGCGAGACCCGGGACCTCGTAGTCGATCACCGCGCGCACGCCCTCGGGCGTCCGGTCGCTCGGCGCCACGCCCGTCCCGCCCGTCAGGACGATCAGGTCGGCTTCGCCGGCGTCGACCCGCTCGCGGAGGGCGCCGGCGACGCGGTCCGCGCCGTCGGGGATCACGCCGCGCGAAACCACGCGGTGGGGCACGCCCGAGGCCGCCAGCGCCTCCTCGCAGGCCGGCCCGCCCCGGTCCTCCCGGGCGCCCGAAGCGACCCCGTCGGAGACCGTCAGGACTGCCACGCGCAGGCTCACGCGGCTAATATAGACCGCCCATGGCGATCCAGGACCGCCTCGGCCGCCCGCTCGGCAACCTCCGCCTGTCGGTGACGGACCGGTGCAACCTGCGGTGCGCCTACTGCATGCCCGAGCGCGACTACGCGTGGCTGCCGCGGCGGGACATTCTCGACTTCGAGGAAGTCGGCCGCCTCGCCGACGTGTTCGGGAGCCTCGGCGTCGACCGCCTCCGGCTGACCGGGGGCGAGCCGCTCGTGCGCCAGGACCTGGCGACGCTCGTCCGCACGCTCGCCGGCAAGCCGTGGCTGCGGGACCTCGCGATGACGACCAACGGCGTGCTGCTCGAAGAGCATGCCGCGCCGCTGAAGGCCGCGGGCCTGCACCGCGTCACGGTCAGCCTCGACACGCTCCGCCCGGAGCGCTTCCGCGAGCTCGCCCGCTTCGACGAGCTGCCGCGCGTCCTGCGCGGCATCGAGAGCGCCGTGCGCGCCGGCTTCACCGCCCTCAAGCTCGACACCGTCGTCATTCGCGGCGTCAACGACGACGAGATCGTGGCGCTTCTCGAGCGCGCGAAAGGCTGGGGCGCGGAGCTGCGCTTCATCGAGTACATGGACGTCGGCGGCGCGACGCACTGGTCGCGCGAGAAGGTCCTGTCGCGCCAGGGCATCCTCCGAACCATCTCCGACGCGTACGGCCCCGTCGAACCGCTCGAGGAAAAGGGTTCCGCGCCGGCCGAGCGCTTCCGGCTCCCCGACGGCACCGTCTTCGGCGTCATCGCCTCGACCACGGCGCCCTTCTGCCAAGCGTGCGACCGCAGCCGCCTGACGGCCGACGGCCTCTGGTACCTCTGCCTCTACGCGGCCCAGGGACTCGACCTGCGAAAGCCCCTGCGCGCCGGCGCCTCCGTCGAGCAGCTCCGCGCGCTCATCGCCGGTGCCTGGACTTTCCGCGCCGACCGCGGCGCCGAAGAAAGACTCGGGCTCCGCGAGCGCTCGGCGCTGCTGCCGGCGGCGGACCTGCAGAGGGATCCGCACCTCGAGATGCACACGCGGGGCGGCTAGACCTGCCTCCCGACTCCCGCTTCCTGCCTACGGAACCTCGATCCATCCCTCGGCGACCAGCACGCTGGTACCGCCGATCTTCGCGCTGACGACGGCGCCGCCGCGCTTCTCGACGCGCGCTTCGAGCAGGCTCGGACGGCCCATCTCGACGCCCTGGGCGATCCGCCAGCGGTAGTCGCCGTCGGACCGCGCGTCGAAAGCCGCCAGCGCCGCCGCGAGCGCGGCGTTCGCGCTCCCCGTGGCCGGATCCTCGGGCACGCCGTCGAGCGGCGCGAACATGCGGGCGCGGACGTCGAAGGCATCGCCGCTCCGGACGTAGAGGTGGATGTCCGGCGTCACGCCCCGCGCGACGATGGCGTCGAGCGCCGCGGCGTTGCTCCGGGCGCGGGCGAGCGCGGCGGCGTCGACGAGCTCGGCGAAGAGAAACGGCAGCCCGACCGAAAAGACGCGCGGCGCGTGGACGTCGGTTCGGACGTCTCCGATCGACAGCGACACCGCGGCCGCCACCTCCGCCGCCGGGACTTCCGCCCCGAGCCGCAGCGCCTGCGGCGCTGAGAGCTCGCAGAAGATCGCGCCGCCGGCCCGAGGCTCGATCCGGATGGGAACGAGCCCGGCCTTCTCCTCGAAGGTCACCGTCTGCGCCTCGAGCGGGCCGAGCTCGCCCGTGGCGGCCAGCGCGAAGGCCGTGCCGACGTTGGGGTGGCCGGCGAAGGGCACCTCGACCGAGGGCGTGAAGATGCGCACGCGCCGCGTGTTGCCGGCCTCGGCGGGCAGGACGAACGCCGTCTCGGAGAAGTTGAACTCGCGCGCGACCTGCTGGAGACGGCGGTCGGAGAGGCCGCGGGCGTCCGGCAGCACGGCGAGCGGATTGCCGCCGAAGACGGTATCGGTGAAGACGTCGCAGTGCAGGTAGCGGTAGCGCATGGCCGTGCGGCGCCGCGTCAGGCGCGGCGGTACGGGCCCGAGCGGCCGCCCGTCTTCTCGAGCAGCACGATCTCGCGGATGACGGCGCCGCGGTCGAGGGCCTTGACCATGTCGTAGAGCGCGAGGCACGCGGCGGCGACCGCGGTCAGCGCCTCCATCTCGACGCCGGTCTTCCCCGTCGTGCGCGCCGTCGCCGTCACGACCGCCTCGCGCTTGCCGCGCGCGAGCGCGACGTCGACTTCGACCGACTCGAGCGCGAGCGGGTGGCAGAGCGGCACGATCTCGGAGGTCCGCTTCGCGGCCTGGATTCCGGCCAGCCGCGCGACCGCGAGCGCGTCGCCCTTGGCGAGCCGTCCCGAGGCGAGGGCATCGAAGGCGGCGGCGCCGAGGCCGACCGTGCCGCGGGCGATCGCCACGCGGCGCGTCGCCCCCTTCTCGCCGACATCGACCATCCGCGCCCGGCCGCGGGCGTCCACGTGCAGGACGCTGCGGCGCAGCGGCGCGGTGCCGCGCGGCCGGCGCGGCTTCTCGCGGCGGGGCTTGGGCTCGTCGGGCTCGCTCACGCGCGCTCCCGCAGGGCCGAGTATTCCTCGAGCGTGTTCAGGTTCGCGAAGGCGGTTCCGGACGGATCGAGGGCGCGCCAGGCCGCCTCGTCGACGATTTCCGCGCCGACCTCCGCCGCGAGCTCGTGCAGGGCGAACCGCCCGTCGTCGAGCCGCCGCCGCGCCGCGGGCAGCGCCGCCCGGCGCCAGACGCCGGCGAGCGGCTGGAGGCGCCCGTCCGCGCGCGGCAGCACCGCGGCGGCGCGGCTCGCGAGCGACCGCTCCGCGATCGCCCGGATCACCGGCGCCGGCACCGCGGGCAGGTCGACGCCGAGCACGAAGACGCGGTCCTCGACCTCTTCGAGAGCGCGGACGAGACCGTGAAGCGCGGCGTGCGTCGAGTGGCCGTCGAGGACGACGCGCGCGGGACCGATAGGGAACGCGGGCATTTCCTTGACGACGGCGAGCACCTCGGCAAAGAGCGGCTCGAGGCGCAGGGTCTGGTGCTCGAGCAGGGTCCCCGCCCCGTACGGGAGCGCCGCCTTCGGCCGGCCCATTCGTCGCGACGCGCCGCCGGCAAGGACGGCGGCGGGCATCGGCAGCCTCATCGAGTGGATGCTAGCAGGGCCGGGGACGGATCAGACGAGCTTGAGCAGGTGCCCCATCTTGTTCTTCTTGGCCTCGAGGTACTTCCGCGAGCGGTCGGTGGGATGCACCTCGAGCGGCACGCGCTCGACGATCTCGAGGCCGTAGCCGTCGATGGCCACGTACTTCGAAGGGTTGTTGGTCATCAGCCGCATCCGGCGCACGCCGAGGTCGCGCAGGATCTGGCACCCGACCCCGTAGTTGCGGATGTCCGGCGGGAAACCGAGCTTCTCGTTGGCCGAGACGGTGTCGTGCCCCTGGTCCTGCAGCTCGTAGGCCTTCAGCTTGTTCAGCAGGCCGATGCCGCGCCCCTCCTGGAGGAGGTACAGGAAGACACCGTGGCCGGCCTCCGCGATCTTCTCCATCGCGAGCTCCAGCTGCTCGCCGCAGTCGCAGCGCGCCGAGCCGAACACGTCGCCGGTCAGGCATTGCGAGTGCACGCGGACGAGCACCGGTTCGTCCTCCCGGATCTCGCCGTGGACGAGCGCGAGGTGCTCCTCCTGGGTCACGGCGCTGCGGAACGCGAAGAGGCGGAAGTCGCCGAGGCGCGTCGGCAGGTGCGGCGACGCGATTCGCTCGACGAGCCGCTCGGTCTTCAGCCGGTAGCGGATCAGGTCGGCGACGGTCACCATGCGGAGGTCGTGCTTCGCGCAGAACTGCGCGAGGTTCGGAACGCGCGCCATCGTCCCATCCTCGTTCATGATCTCGCAGAGGACGGCCGACGGATTCAGGCCGGCGATCCGCGCGAGGTCCACCGACGCTTCGGTCTGGCCCGCGCGCTTCAACACCCCGCCCCGCTGCGCCCGCAGCGGGAACATGTGCCCGGGCCGATTCAGGTCGGACGGCTTCGTCGACGGGTCGATCGCCGTCAGCACGGTCGCCGCGCGGTCCGCCGCGGAGATACCCGTCGTCGTCCGGCCGCGCGCCTCGATCGAGACGGTAAACGCCGTCCCGAAGTTGGACGTGTTCTCGGTGACCATCGGCGGCAGGTCGAGCGCGTCGCAGCGCTCCTCGGTCAGGGCCAGGCAGATGAGGCCGCGGCCCTCGCGGGCCATGAAATTGATCGCGTCCGGGGTCGCCTTCTCGGCGGCCAGGACGAGGTCGCCCTCGTTTTCGCGGTCCTCATCGTCAACGACGACGACGAACTTGCCGCGGCGCAGGTCCTCGACGGCCTCTTCGATGGAGGAAAACGGGTTCTCGGACATAAGGGGACGATTGTCTCACGGGCGAACGCCCCTCACCCGAGCGCGCTCTCCCGTCGGTCGGGCCGCGCGGCGGCCCGCCCCGGGTCCGGGTCAGAAGACCGCCGGCTCCTCGTACGTCGCGAAGACCTCGCGCATGACGTCGGAGATCTCGCCGACCGTCGCGTACGCCTTCACGGCCTCGACGAGCGGCGGCATCACGTTGGCGCCGCCCGCGCACGCCGCCTTGAGGTCCGACAGCCTCTGCATCGCGGTCCGCGCGTCGCGCGTGCGCCGGACGTCGTTCAGGAGCTTCACCTGCTCGGCGGCGGTCTCCTCGGAGATCACGAGCGTCGGCACCTCGTCCTCCGGAAGGGACTCCGTGAACGCGTTCGCGCCGACCATCACCTTGTCCTTCGCGTCGAAGGCCCGCTGGAACCGATAGGCGGCGTCCATGATCTCCTTCTGCGGGAAGCCGGCCTCGATGGCCTCGACCATCCCGCCGAACGCGTCGATCCGGCGGAAGTAGTCGAACGCGCCCGCCTCCATCCGGTTCGTGAGCTCCTCGACGAAGTACGAGCCGCCGAGCGGGTCGATCGTGTTGACGACGCCCGTCTCGTGGAGGATCACCTGCTGCGTCCGCACGGCGATCTTCGCGGCGAACTCCGTCGGGAGAGCGAGCGTCTCGTCGAGCGCGTTCGCGTGGAGCGAGTTCGTCCCGCCGAGGACGGCCGCGAGCGACTGGATCGCGACGCGCGCGACGTTGTTGTACGGCTGCTGCGCCGTGAGCGTGACGCCCGCGGTCTGCGAGTGGAAGCGCATCTTCCACGACTCGGGCTTCTTCGCCCCGTAGCGGTCCCGCATGACCTTCGCCCAGGTCCGGCGCGCCGCGCGGTACTTCGCGACTTCCTCGAAGAAGTCGTTGTGCGCGTTGAAGAAGAACGAGAGTCGCGGGGCGAACTCGTCGACGTCGAGGCCCGCGTCGATCCCGTACTTCACGTACTCCATCCCGTCGCGGAGCGTGAACGCCAGCTCCTGGAGCGCCGTCGCTCCGGCCTCCCGGATGTGATAGCCGGAGATCGACACCGTGTTCCACTTCGGGACGTGCTTGGCGCAGAACGCGAACTGGTCCGTCACGAGCCTCATCGACGGCCGCGGCGGGAAGATGTACTCCTTCTGCGCGATGTATTCCTTGAGGATGTCGTTCTGGAGCGTCCCGCCGACCTTCGTCCACGGCGTCCCGTGCTTCTCGGCGACCGCGAGGTACATCGCGAGCGCGATGGGCGCCGTCGAGTTGATCGTCATGGAGGTCGTCACGGCGCCGAGGTCGATCCCGTCGAAGAGAACCTCGAAGTCGCGGAGCGTGTCCACCGCGACGCCGCACTTCCCGACCTCGCCGGCCGCCATCGGGTGGTCCGAGTCGTAGCCGTAGAGCGTCGGGAGGTGGAACGCGGTCGAGAGACCCGTCTGCCCGTGCGCGAGGAGCTGTTTGAAGCGCCCGTTCGTCTGCCGCGCCGTGCCGAAGCCCGCGAACTGCCGGATCGTCCAGGGCTTCCCCCGGTACATCGTCGGCTGGACGCCGCGCGTGTACGGGAACTCGCCCGGCCACCCGAGGTCGCGCGCGTAGTCGAAGCCCCCGAGGTCGTCCGGCGTCGCGAGAGGGTTCGTCTCGGCCGAGGAGACCGTCGTGAAGTCTCTCCGCCACGCGGGGATCTTCGCGAACGCGGCGGCGGCCTTCTTCCGCCACACCCCCTTCGCGGCGCGGACGCGCTCCTCTTCGGGCGTGAGGGGAGGCGCGGCGGTCTCGGGGACCTTGACGCTCATGCCGGGGATTCTACCGGGCGCCCGCGAGCGCGCGGCGACGCCGTCTCAGCGGCCGACCGTCGCCATCGCGGCCGCCGGGTATCGTGCTCCCGAGATCGCGCCGGGCGGGAACGCCGCCTCGAGCTCCGCGCGATCGGCCTTCGTGAGGACGACGTCGGCCGCGTCGAGGTTCTCCTGCAGCCGGTCCCGGCTCTTCGTCCCGAAGATCGGCACGACGTCGGTGCCGCGGGAGAGGACCCACGCGAGCGCGACCTGGGCCGGCGTCCCCTTCTTCCGCCGCGCGAGATCGGCGACCTTCGCGACGAGCGCGAGGTTCTTCGCGAAGTTCTCGCCAATGAAGCGCGGCGCCGTCCTCCGGTAGTCGCCCGCCGGAAAATCCGCGGGGCTCCGGTACTTCCCGGTCAGGAATCCGCGGCCGAGAGGGGCATAGGCGACGAAGCCGATGCCGAGCTCGCGGCACGCCGGCAGGACCTCCGCCTCGACGTCGCGCGAAAAGAGCGAATACTCGCTCTGGAGCGCGGCGATCGGATGGACGCGGGCGGCCCGGCGCAGCGTCGCCGCAGAGGCCTCCGAGAGGCCGATCCACCGGATCTTCCCTTCCGCGACGAGACCCGCCATCGCGCCGACCGTGTCCTCGATCGGGGTCGCGGGGTCGACGCGATGGAGGGTGTAGAGGTCGATCGTCTCCACGCCGAGCCGCTTCAGGCTCCCCTCGCACGAGGCGCGCACGTATTCGGGCCTCCCGCAGACGCCGCGTTTCGCCGGATCGGACGGGTCGCGGAGGATCCCGAACTTCGTCGCGAGGACGACTCGGCCGCGCCGGTCCGCGATCGCCCTGCCGACGAGCTCTTCGTTCGTGTGCGGACCGTACATGTCGGCCGTGTCCAGGAGGTCCACGCCGGCGTCCAGGGCCGCGTGGATCGTCTGGATCGACTCGTCGTCGTCGCGGACCCCGTAGAACTCCGACATCCCCATGCACCCGAGCCCGAGCTCCGAGACCGTGGGCCCTCGGGTGCCGAGCGAACGAACGTCCATACGGCCTCCGTGCGGCCGGGCATTATCCTCCCGGACGTCGGCGCCGGCACCGCCGTCAGAACGGCATTTTCTGGGCCGCCTGCAGCTCGGCGACGCGCGGCGGACGGCGGAGGAGCGCGAGCCGGCCCTTCCGTACGCCGGCCTCGGCGGGCCACTCGTGAGAGAGGAAGAGCGGCATCGACTCCGTGTAGCCGTACGCGCCGGCGTTCGCGAAGGCGATGAGGTCGCCGCGCGCGGGCATCGGCAGCTTCGCGTGCGGATGCAGGACGTCGAGCGACGTGCAGAGGGGACCGGACAGCACGAAGATTTCCTCAGAAGGTGAAGAAGGGCGGCGGGCCGCCTCGGCGCGTTGCTCGACGAGCCTCGCCGCGTGTGGACTTTCGAGGAGAACCGGCCGCAGGAAGTGGTGGATGCCGCCGTCGAGGAGCACGTAGTCGACGCCGCGGCTGCGCTTCGTGCCGAGGACGCGAACGACGTAGGTCCCGGCTTCGGCGACGAGGAATCTTCCGGGCTCGAAGACGAGCCGAACGGAATCCGGGAAGCCGCTCGCGCGCGCCTCGCGCAGCACCGCTCCCAGCCCCTTTCGAAGGATTCCCAGGTCCAGGGTCCCTTCGGAGTCCGCATAGGGCACGCCGAAGCCGCCGCCGAGATCGACGGAACGGAGGGGGACCGAGAATTTCTTCGAAAGTGAAAGAGCGAGGCGAAGCACGCGTTCCGTGTTCTCCACGAG
>DATJXB010000106.1:0-5587 GCA_035500755.1 Thermoanaerobaculia bacterium
TGCGGCGACTGGGCTGCTGTGTCGCAGCACGGCGTGGCATACGACGCCTCCACCGACACGTACTTCGTTGGCGGCTGGAATGATCTCAGCGTTTACCATATCGACGCGACCGGGACGATTCTCGACTCGGCGTTCGTGGGACTGCCGATCTCGGGTCTCGCGTACAACGCGAGCAACGGTCACCTCCTTGCAATGCTCAGCACGGACGCGCCCATGGACGTGGCCGTTCTGGACGCTCTCCACGACTACGCCCTTCTCGACACCTATCAGATCCTGGACGGCGGGGCGCCGGTCTTCGCACCCTACGAGCAGGCGGGCATGGAGTTCGACTGCCTCGGGAATCTGTGGGTCGTCAACCAGGTCACGCAGATGCTCTACAAGGTTGCCACCGCCGAGTCGAGCTTCTGCAACTGGGACATCCCCTGGCTGACCGTGAGCCCGACGGCGGGCACGGTGCCCGGAGCGGGATTGTCGGGCGGGAGCCTGCCGATCACTCTCACCTTCAACTCCACCGGCCTGCTGCCCGGGCTGCGGCAGGGCCAGATCCAGTTTGGCACCGACACGCCGTACACGGTCGGCGGCGTTCCGGTGGCCCTGACGGTCCTGTTCAACGACGTGCCGGAGGGCAGCTTCGCCTGGAACTACATCTACGGCGCGGCAGCCCAGCGCGTCATGCCGGGCGGACCGCCCAACTGCGGGCCGACGGTCTACACCTTCTGCCCGAACGGCGTGGTGACCCGCGCCGACATGGCGGGCTACATCTTCTCCGCGATCCACGGACGCAGCCAGCCGCCGCCGGTGTACCAGAACATCTTCGGCGACGTGACGTTCAACGACTACAACGCCTTCTACATCCAGGGCATCTTCGACGACGGCATCACGGTCGGCTGCGGCGGCGGGAACTACTGTCCGGATGCGCCGAACACCCGCGCCCAGATCTCGGTCTGCATCTGGAAGGGTCTCTACGGATCTCAGGCGCCTCCCTCGTGCTCGGGCATCTTCGCGGATGTTCCGTGCCCGTCGCTCTTCGCCGACTACATCGAGGCGATCTACTCGCTGAACATCACGGCTGGCTGCGGCGGAGGAAATTTCTGCCCGAACGCCAACATTTCGAACGCCCAGATGGCGGTCTTCCTGGTCAAGGCCTTCGATATCCCTCACCTGCCGTAGGCGGCTCGAATTCGATGGGCATCGGGTCTCGACCTGACGGCGTTCGAGATCGCCGGCCTCGACGGCGGCTCGAGGCGCGCGAAGCGATCGGCCCGGCAGCGGGGTCGCTCAGTGAGACGATCGGGAGGCGCGCCGGGGACGCATACGGCAGCCCCGATTCGTTCGACGCCGGGAGCGCCAGCGAAAGGCCTCGGTGAGTTTCCATTCAGCTCCCGACAAGGGCGGAGATCAGCCCTGATATTTCCTGGCGGGACCCTCGCTCCCAGGTATTTCGCGGGACTGTTCCTGTGGGCCTGCGCCACCCTATTGCTCGAGCTGTCCCTGACGCGGATCCTGTCGGTCGCTCTCTGGTACCACTTCGGGTTCCTGGTCATCTCGACCGCACTGCTCGGGTTCGGCGTGGCGGGGACGACGCTTTCTATCTGGCCCTGGCTCCGGGATCGCGCCCCTCTCGGCCGCGCCCTGTCGACGCTCGCGGCCCTCTTCGCGGCTTCTGCGGTCGCCTCGTTCTGGCTCATGCAGCGCATTCCGTTCGATCCGTTTCGGGTCCTGGACGATCCGCGACAGATTCTGCTCGGGCCGCTCTACTACCTCGTGCTCGCGCTGCCGTTCGCTGCTGCCGGCCTCGGGCTCGCGCTCCTCTTCTCGCGCCTCTCCGGCCAGGCGACTCGGCTCTACGCGTTCGACCTGACCGGAGCCGGAACGGGCTGCCTGCTCCTGCTCGTCGTGCTGCCCGGCGTGGGCGGCTCCGGCGCGATCGCCGCGGTCGCCGCCCTGGGTTTCGTCGCGGCGGCGCTCTTCGCGGTCCGCAGGCGGGCGCGCCTCGCGATGGCCGCGCTCGCCGTCGTGGCCATGCTCGCCGCGCCCTTTGCCGAGGAGCGCGTTCCGATCCGCATCACGGCGTTGAAGCGACGTCCGGCCGTGCGGCCTCTCGAAACGCACTGGAACACCGCCTCGCGCGTCGAGATTTTCGAGCTGCGCCCACCTGGGTCCGATCGAAGCGTTCGCCGGTTCGTCATCGACGGGGGAACGGCGGGCACGGGGATCCAGGATCTCCGGACCGGAGTCCGCCAGTATCTTCGCGCACACACGGACGACGGCGACTATCTCTCGGGCGTGGCGTACGCGGGCAAGGCCGCGCCGCGACTGCTCATCATCGGCAGCGGCGGCGGCAGCGAGGTGCTCGACGGGCTGCACTTCGGCGCGCGCGAGATCGTGGCCGTCGAGGTCAACCCGACGATCGTCGATGCCGTGAGCCGCCGCATGCGGGACTACTGGGGCGGCCTGTTCGAGCAGCCGGAGGTGCGGCTCGTCGAGGACGAGGGGCGCAGCTTCCTGCGCCGCTCGTACGACGTGTTCGACGCGATCATCTCCATCCACACGATCAGCAACGCGGCGGTGGCATCCGGAGCGATGGCGCTGACCGAGAACTTCGTGCTCACGCGCGAGGCGTTCGAGGACTACCTGGATCGCCTGGGACCGGATGGGATGATCCTCTTCTCCAGGCCGGAGCCGCACATGCCCCGCCTCGTCGCGACGGCGCGGGAGGCGCTGCGGGCCCGGGGAGTGGAGGACGCGACCCGGCACCTCTATCTCTTCCGTTCCGTCCCGGACGCGGGCGAGAAGGAATGGCTGGGCGCCGAGCGCAAGGCCTTCGAGGCGGAGCTCATCGTCAAGAAATCGCCCCTCACGGACCAGGAGATCGCCGCGATCGAGGGGATCGCGAGGATCGGCCTTCCGCCCCGTACCGAGTTCGAATCGGCTCGCGAGACGCTCTACTCGCCGCGAGCACCGGAACGCTTCCCGACGTATCACCGCATCGCCAGCACTCCGGATCTGGGGGCGCTCTACCGCAGCGAGCGGCGTCAGCTCGCGCCGGCCACCGACGACCGGCCCTTCTTCAATCACCTGAGCCGTTGGAGCAGTCTCGACTTCGCGACCCTGCGGGGTATGACCTCGCCCCGCCGAGTCGGAGATTTCATGCTCGGGGATCGGCCGGTCGCCGAAGCGAGCCTGACTCTGCTCCTCGTGCAAGTGACGGTCGTCGCGGGCATCTTCATCCTCGCTCCGCTTCTCCGACGGGGCGGCGTCCGGGCCGTGTCCCGGGAGTGGCGGCCGCTGCTCTTCTTCTCGGCCGTGGGCTTCGGCTTCATCACGATCGAGATGGCCCTGATCAGCCGGATCACGCTCTTCCTGGGCCAGCCGGCCTACACGATCGTCGTGGTTCTCGGTTGCCTTCTGGTCAGCAGCGGCATCGGATCGGCCCTGGCCGGCCGGCTGCGATCGCCATCCGCCCTGAGATGGCTCCTGGTCGTCTTGCTCGCCGCGGCGCTCGCGGCCTCGTTCGCCATGCCGCACGTCCTGCAGCGGACTCTCGGTCTGCCCTTTGTTTCCCGCCTGGCGGTCGTCCTCGCCATGCTCGTGCCCCTCGGGGCGCTCATGGGGATGCCATTCCCTCTCGGCATTCGGGCGCTCGGACTCCGGGCCCCGGCACTGGTGCCGTGGGCGTGGGGGGTCAACGGGTTTTTCACGGTCATCGGAACGGTGACGAGCCTCATGATCGCGATGACCTTCGGATTCACCCTGACGCTCGCGGTGGGGACGGCGTGCTACGCCCTGGCGTGGCTGGCGGCGGCCTCGAGGAGCCCGGCGCCAGGCTGAGCCGGCGCCTCGGCCGCGAGACACGCGCCGCGTCGGGCCCATTCCGTCGCCGCCGAGTGTCCCTCATGGGGTGAGTGGAAGGTGGTCAGCCAAGCGGTCGCGGCGAGGACGCAGCCGATGAGGACAATTTCCACCGTCACCGAGCGGCGGAGCGCGACCGCGGATGCGGCTTCCCCGGCCGAAAGCTTCGGCGCGAGCCGCAGCCGGTTGTAGGCCGCAACGGCCACGGCGGCGCCCGCCAGCGCCACCTTGACGAGCAGGGCCCGGGCGTAGGGCGTCCACCAGCCCTCGCGCGTCGGATCGACCAGCACGAACGCCGCGACGATGCCGGCCCCCGCCATCGCCGCCACGACGGCCAAGGCCTGACGGCTGAATCGCCGGACGAGCCCGGCCAGAGCCCCTCCGGTCTCAGTGCTGCAAGCCGAGCCGATCAGGAATAGGCCTCCGAGCCACCACGCCGCGCCCGCCACGTGGGCTGCCGCGAGACATCCCGGCACGAGGCCGGCGGCGGCCGAGTGGCCGGTCATTCCAAACGACGAAAGGAGCAAGGCGGTTCCGATCAGTCGCAGCGGCCGGCGGGGATTCGTTCCACCCGCCGCGACGAAGAGCAGGGTTGCCCCGAGGATTTGCGCCCCGGCCGCCGCGCCGATGGACCCGGAGAGGACCGCCGCCAGCGACGACCTGTCGAAACCGATCCCCAGGCGCATCGCGAGCACGGCGAGACCCGCGGCCGAGGAGGACGCCGCGATGCCCGCGCCCCTCGCGATCCGCCGCGGCGCCTCCTGCTCCGCCGGGCCCAGGTCGCCGCGCAGGCTCGCCCAAGCGAGCGTCGTCCCCGCCCCCACGAGCGTTCCCGCGTAGAGGGAAAGCTTCGCGAGGCCGGCGAGAAGCTCGAGATTCAACGCGAGCCGTGGCCCGGCGACGGCGGCGCCTTCGCTTCGGCCCCCGGCTTGATGACGACGATGATCGAGCCGCCGATCGGATGGCCGTCCCTGGACAGAGCCTTCCACTGGATCTCGTTGCGTCCGGCGCTCAAGTCCGGCCTCCGCACGACGAAGGACTTCGCGCTTCCGGACGGCTCGAAGGCGAGCTTGCGGTCGGCCTTTCCGGCGGCGACGACCACCACCGACGTCATACGCGCCGCTTCGTTGAACTCGATCACCACTTCGTCCGGCGAGCTGCCGAGAACCGAGCCGCTCGGCGGGACCGTGCGCTTGACCGTGGAATGGCCCAAGGCGTTTGGAGCGAACGCCGCGAGCACCGCGGCCGTCAGCCAGAACAGGAAGCGCCGCTTCGTCATCGTGATCCTCCTTCGGATCGCCCCGGTGGGTCGTTTCTCCAGGGATCCGAGAACTCGGGGTCTTTGAGGAATTCGTCGTCGGTCAGCGATCGGAGGAACGCCAGCAGGTCCGCGCGCTCCTCGGGCGTCAGGGTGAAGCCGGAAACGAAGGAACTCTTCAAGGGGTTGGTCCGCCCGACGCCGGCGTGCGGTCCTCCCGCGATCGTGCGTCCTCCGGCCGCGTAGTGGTCGAGAACCGCGTCGAGCGTCGGGATCGATCCGTCGTGCATGTAGGGCGCGGTGACCGCGACGTTGCGCAGGCTCGGCGCCTTGAAACGGCCCATGTCCTCCGGCCGTCCCGTGTGCTCTTCGAGCCCCGTGTTGTCGGACGGATAGGCGCCCTTGCCATCGAGGTTGTAGAGGCCCGTGTTGTGGAAGGCGATCTCCCCGATCCGGTTGCGCGCGTGCATCATCGAG
>DATJXB010000107.1:0-4333 GCA_035500755.1 Thermoanaerobaculia bacterium
TTCGCCTCGCCGACCGCCTTCGAGATGTCGAAGGTGACCGTGCCCGTCTTCGGGTTCGGCATCAGGCCGCGCGGGCCGAGGATCCGGCCCAGCTTGCCGACGTTGCCCATCTGGTCGGGCGTCGCGATGGCCACGTCGAAGTCGGTGAAGCCCTCCTCGACGCGCTTCGCCAGGTCGGCCGAGCCGACGATGTCCGCCCCTGCCTCCTCTGCCTCGCGGGCCTTGTCGCCCTCGGCGAAGACGACGATGCGGACCTCCTTGCCCGCGCCGTGCGGGAGCATCAGCGTCCCGCGCAGCTGCTCGTCGGCGTGGCGGACGTTCAGCCCGAGCCGGAAGTGCACCTCGACCGTCTCGTCGAACTTCGAGCCCTCGAACGACTTGAGCAGCCGCACCGCCTCGACCGGCGAGTACAGCCTCTCGCGGTCGATCTCCGCGCGGGCCGTCTTGTACTTCTTGCCGTGCTGGGCCATTAGAGGTCCACCTCCACGCCCATGCTGCGGGCGGTGCCGGCGATGATCAGCGCCGCGTGGTCGACGTCGCGCGCGTTCAGGTCCGGCAGCTTCGTCTCGGCGATCTGACGCACCTGCTCGCGCGACAGCCGCCCCACCTTCGTCCGGTTCGGCTCGGCCGAGCCCTTCTCGATCCGCAGCGCCTCCTTGATCAGGACGGCGGCCGGCGGCGTCTTCGTGATGAAGGTGAAGGAACGATCCTCGAAGACCGTGATCTCGACCGGCGTGATACGGCCGTTCTGGTCGGCCGTCTGCGCGTTGAACGCCTTGCAGAACTCCATGATGTTGACCCCGTGCTGGCCGAGGGCGGGGCCGACCGGCGGCGCCGGGTTGGCCTGCCCGCCGGGGATCTGGAGCTTGATGATCGTCAGGACTTTCTTCGCCACGTCTGTTCCTCTTAGTCGAGCTTCTTCACATTGTCGAATCCGACCTCGACCGGCACCTGCCGCTCGAAGATGTTCACCATCACCTGGAGCTTCTGGCCGTCGGCGTTCACGTCGGTGATCTCGCCGTCGAAGTCGGCGAGCGGGCCGGAGGTGATCTTCACGGACTCGCCGAGCTGGAACTCCACCTGGGCGCGCGCCGGGGCGCCGACGCCTGCGCCGGTGTGGAGGATGCGGTCGACCTCGGGCTGCGAGAGCGGCACGGGCTTCGAGCCGGCGCCGACGAAGCCGGTCACGCCGGGTGTGTTCTTCACGACCGTCCAGGCGTCGTCGTTCAGGTCCATGTTCACGAGCACGTAGCCGGGGAGGACGCGCTTCTCCGCCTGCACCTTCTGGCCGTCCTTCGTCTCGATCACCTGCTCGGTCGGGACGACGACGCGCCGGAACCGCTGGCGCTGGTTCATCGACTCGATCCGGTGCTCGAGGTTCGTCTTCACCTTGTTCTCGTGCCCGGAGTAGGTGTTGATCACGTACCAGCGGAACATCTCGTCCTCTCTACTTCTCTACTTCAGCAGGATGTGCTGGACGACGTACTTCCAGAGCATGTCGTTGAGGTACAGGTAGGTGCCGACGATGATGCAGGCGATCAGCACCACCGCGGTGCCGCTGACGACGCCCTTCTGGCTCGGCCACTCGACCTTCTGGAGCTCGCCCCACGACTCGCGGATGAAGCGCACCGTGCCCGACCCGGGCGCGTGCCGCTCCTCTCCCTCGCGCTTCGGCTTGCGCGGCTCCGGCCGCGCGTCGCCGCTCTCGACCGGCCGTACCGGAGGAGGCGGAGGCGAGCCGCCGGCGAGGGCCGGCTGCTGTTGCGCGCGCCGCGCGCGCCGCTGCTGACGCGTCTGCCGTGCCATCCACCTGGGCCTTTAGCGGGTCTCCCGGTGGACCGTGTGGCAGCCGCACCAGCGGCAGTACTTCTTGAACTCGACCCGGTCCGGCGAGTTCCGCTTCGACTTCTGCGTCTGGTAGTTGCGCCGCTTGCACTCCGTGCACGCGAGCGTGATCGCGACTCTTACTCCGGTTGCCATGTCTCTATATCTCTTGCCTCGAGGTGGGACGCGTGAGTAGCGCCGGGTGGGCTCGAACCACCGACCTCTGCATTATGAGTGCAGCGCTCTGACCAGCTGAGCTACGGCGCCCCGCGCCGGCGGAGTGTAGCGGAAGTCCGGCCCGGCTCCTGCGAGACTCAGGGGCCGAATGGAGGTCTACGTCACCGGGGCGGACGGGTTCATCGGGGGCCACGTCGTCCGTGTCCTGCGAGAGCGGGGCGCCGGGGTGCGGACGGACTTCGTCGACCTCTGCGACGCCGAGGGGATCGAGCGGATGCTCCGCGGCTGCGAGGCGCTCGTCCACGTGGCGGCGCTCTACAGCTACGGCGCGGCGGACGCGGCCGAGATGGAGCGGGTCAACGTCGAGGGGACGCGGACGGTGCTCGCGGCGGCGGCCCGGACGGGGGTTCGGCGGATCGTCCACACGAGCACCTGCGGCACCTGCGGGCCGGTGGCCGGGCGCCCGGCGACCGAGGCGGACGGGCCGCCGGAGTACGAGCTGGCGGTGCCGTACAAGCGGACGAAGCTCGCCGCGGAGCGGCTCGCGCTCGCCGCGGCCCGGGACGGCGCCGACGTCGTGATCGTCAACCCGACGACCCCGGTCGGGGACGGCGACCGGCGGCCGACGCCGACCGGGGCGATGGTCGCCGGGGTCGCGCGCGGGCACTACCGCGCCTACCTGGCGAGTACCGGCGTGAACGTCGTCGACGTGCGCGACGTGGCGCTCGGGCACGCGCTCGCCCTCGAGCGCGGGCGCGCGGGCGAGCGCTACCTCCTCGGCGGCGTCGACCTCTGGCTCGGGGAGCTGTTCGCCGCGATCGCGTCGGCGGCCGGGAGGCCGCGGCCGCGGCTCCGCGTCCCCTATGCAGCGGCCCGGGCAGCGGCGGCGCTCGGGCTGACGAACCGGGAGGAGGTGAGGCTCGCCCGCCTGCCGATGTTCTTCTCGAGCGCGAAGGCGGAGCGGGAGCTCGGCTACCGGCCCGGCCCGGTCGAGCCGGCGATCGTGCGGGCCGTGGAGGAGGCGCTGGCCGCCTAGGTGTGGCGCGCGACGAAGGCGAGCGTGCGCTCCCAGGCGTTCTCCGAGTCGGCGAGAAAGTTCTCCTGCTTCCGGTCGAAGAAGCTGTGCGGCGCGCCCTCGTAGGTGACGACCTCGTGCTCGACGCCCGCCGCCGTCAGCGCGGCGTCGAAGGCCGCGTTGAGCTCCGGCGTGATGTTCTGGTCGTCGCCCGCCTGGAGCGCGAGGATCGGCGCCGCGATCTCGCCCGCCCGCTGGGTCGGCCCGAGCACGCCGTTTCGCTCCCCGGGGTTCCCGTAGAAGCCGACCGCGCCGGCGAGGCCGTGGCCGGCGGCGGCCGCGAGCCAGGAGTTGCGCCCGCCGAAGCAGAAGCCGACGGTGAAGATCGCGCGGCAGCCGCGGCGCTCGAGCTCGGCGACGGACGCGCCGACGTCGAGCTGGACCGTCTCCGGCGTCGTCTGCGCGACCTCCGCCATGTAGTCCCAGTCGTTCTCTCGCTTCGCGACGCCGGCCGTGCGGCCGAAGTAGTCGAACGCGACCGCCGCGTAGCCGCGCTCGGCGAAGCGGAGCGCGAGCTCCTCGTAGAAGCGGTAGAGGCCGCGGACGTCCGGGAGGATGACGATCCCGACGTCCGCAGGCTCCTCCGGGGTGGCGACGAAGGCCGCGAACCGGTTCCCGTCGACCGCCTCGAGCGTCAGGTCGTCGTGGGACACGGCCGCCCCGGAGATGACCGGGATCGGCGGCTCGGAGTCGAGCTCGAAGCACATCCGCCCGGGACTCTAGTGCACTCGGCAGGAGGGGCGGCGCCCGCGGCGTACACAGGTCCCGCGATGGCGGAGCAGTCGCATCGCGAGGAGATGAGCGCCGCGATCCGCGCCCAGCGCGAGCGGCAGGCGGTGCCGCGCACGCTCGCCGGGGCCGACGAGCCGGCGCCCGTGCCGGAGCCGGCGGCCGAGGCTCCGCCGGCGGAGGAGCCCGAGCCGGAGTCCCGGCCGGGGTTCCTGGCCCGCCTCCTCGGCGGCTGATTCATACCCGGTTCATACGGCGCACAGCCGCTTTTCGCCGCCCGAGGATGCGATGAATTCGCCCGTGGCAAGGGTGCTCGTCAGCGATCCGGACCCGCAGTGGCGGATCGCGCTGACCGCGATCGTCGAGGCGCTCGGCCACGAGGTCGTCCACGATCTCTCCCGCGGCTCGGTCCATGCCGCTGTCGTCGAGCCGCTGTCGCGCGAGGCTGTCGCGCTCGCGCGCGGCGCTCACCCGGCGCCCGTGCCGGAGCCGGCGGCCGAGGCTCCGCCGGCGGAGGAGCCCGAGCCG
>DATJXB010000108.1:0-15830 GCA_035500755.1 Thermoanaerobaculia bacterium
AGTGGCAGACGCCCTCGCCGCCCCCGACCGAGAACTTCGCGGAGACGCCGGTCGTCTCGGGACGGCCCTACGACTACGCGACCGGCGCGGAGGAAGCCGCCGTTGGCTAGCGTCACGCCCGCCGTCCCGCACGGCGACGCGGCGCCGGAGCTCCGGCACCACTTCCCCGACCTCGGGAAGCAGCGCGAGGCGTCCTCGCTCGGCATGTGGGTCTTCCTCGTCACCGAGGTCCTGTTCTTCGGCGGGATGTTCACGGCGTACGCGATCTACCGCGAGACCTATCGGCGCGCCTTCGAGGGCGCCTCGAACCTCCTCGACCTGAAGCTCGGCGCGACGAACACGATCGTCCTGATCGTTTCGTCGCTGACGATGGCGCTCGCCGTCTGGGCGAGCGGCCGGAGCCGGAAGAACCTGACCGTCCTGTTCCTGATCCTGACGATCCTCCTCGGCGCGACGTTCCTCGGGATCAAGTACGTCGAGTACAAGCAGAAATTCGACCGCCACGAGGTGCCCGGCCCGCACTTCGTCGTGCCCCACGACGAGGAGACGCACCAGCCCCTGCCCAGGCAAAGCGAGATGTTCTTCTCCCTCTACTTCTGTATGACGGGCCTGCACGCGCTCCACATGATCATCGGGCTCGGGCTCGTCTCGTGGCTCGTGATGCGCGCCCGGCGGGGCGAGTTCTCCGAGCGCTACAACACCCCGGTCGACATGGTCGGCCTGTACTGGCACTTCGTCGACATCGTCTGGATCTACCTCTTCCCGCTGCTCTATCTCCTCGGGAGGCACACGCTGTGAGCGCGCACGGAAAGGGACACGGCGGCGTCGGGGCCTACGTCGGGGTCTTCCTCACCCTGATGGCGCTGACGCTCCTGACGGTCTGGGCCGCCTACCAGCACCTCGGCATCTGGAACACGCCCGTGGCGCTCGGAATCGCCACGATGAAGGCGGCCCTCGTGGCCCTGATCTTCATGCACCTGAAGGACTCGCCGAAGCTGACGGCGCTCGTCGTCGGATCGGCCGTTCTGTTTCTGGCGATCCTGCTCCTCGTCACCGCGTCGGACTATCTGACGCGGCCCTGGCTGCCGATCTACGGGCGGTAGGCGCCGGCGCGGGGATCGCCGCGAGCAGGACGCCGAGCAGGATCAGCGCCCCGCCTCCGAGGATCCGCGGCGAGAGCGTCTCGCCGAGCACGACGTTGCCGAGGACGACCGCGATGACCGTGTCCACGACGGGAATCGTGCCGATGACCGCGACCGGCACGCGGCGAAGCAGCCAGAAGAGGCCCACGAACGGCAGCGCGGTCCCGACGATCGCGAGGTAGAGAACGGCGCCGATCGCCGACGGCGTCCAGCGGGCCGGCGCGCCGCGCTCGAAGGCGGCCGCAGCGAGCAACAGCGCCGCGGAGCCCGTCAGCGTCTGGCCCCAGACGTTGCGGAACGGCGAGACGCGCGGCAGGTGCTTCTTGTTGACGATGTTGGCGTAGGCCGCCGCGATCGCCGACGCCAGGATGAGAGCGCCGCCGACCGCGAGCGACCGCGACTCCGCCGTCGCCACGGCGTCCACCAGCGCCCGGCCCTGCACGACCGCCACGCCGACGAGGCCGAGCAGCGCCGAGAGCATCGCGCGCCGGGTGAACGGCTCCTCCGGCAGGAGAAAGTGCCCGAAGATGCCGACGAAGATCGGGAACGTCGCAAAGAGCAGGGCCGAGAGACCGGAGTCGATCCGCTCCTCGGCGAGGAAGATGCACGCGTAGGCCACGCCGATCTGGAGAAAGCCGCTCCACGCCACCCACGCGCGGTCGGCCGTGCGCCGCGCGGCCGGCCCGGCGGCCGCGGCCGGTCCGGCCTTCCAGGCGGCGAACGGCGTCAGGAAGACGCACGCCAGGGCCATTCGCACGCCCGCGAAGCGCAGCGGCGGCAGGTCGCGCAGGCCGATCTTGATCGCGAGCCACGTCGAGCCCCAGACCGCGCAGAGAAAGACGTACATCGCGAGGCGGCGGCCGGCGAGCGCGGACACGCGCGCATCGTATACGGATAGAATCGGCGCCGTGTTCGAGGCTTCGATCGACCGGCACGCGCCGAAGCCCGCGCTCTACCGGGACCTGACGGCGTCGCTTTCCGCGCTGCTCGAAGGCGAGAGCGACGCGCTCGCGAACCTCGCCAACGCCTCCGGGCTCCTCGCCCAGGCGCTCGAGGGGATCAACTGGTGCGGGTTCTACCTCCTGCGCGGCGGCGGGCTCGTCCTCGGGCCCTTTCAGGGCAAGCCGGCGTGCGTGCGCATCGCGCTCGGCCAGGGCGTTTGCGGGACCGCGGCGGCGCGCCGCGAGACGCTCGTCGTGCCCGACGTCCAGGCGTTTCCGGGCCACATTGCCTGCGATGCCGCGTCGCGCTCGGAGATCGTCGTCCCGATCGTCGCCGGCGGCATCTTGCGCGGCGTGCTCGACGTCGACGCGCCGACGACCGGCCGCTTCGACGCCGACGACCGCGAGGGCCTCGAAGCGTTCGTCGCGGCGCTGACGCCGCGGGTGGACTGGGAGAACGTGTGATGGCTTCCAGGAAGAGTTTCGGCGGCAAGGTGACGTGGCTCGGCCACGCGGCGTTTCTGATCGAGTCCCCCAGGGGCGTGCGGATCGCCGTCGACCCCTTCGTCGAGCACAACCCGAAGTTCCCGAAGGGCTTCCAGTTCGGCAAGCTCGACGTCGTCGCCGGCACGCACGGCCACGCGGACCACTTCGGCGACGACGCGATCGGCCTGGCGAAGAAGACCGGCGCGACCGTCGTCGGCATCTACGAGCTCGGCCTCTGGGCGCAGAGCCGCGGCGTCGAGAAGACCTCGGGCATGAACAAAGGCGGGCAGCAGAAGGTGGCCGGCGTCGAGTTCCGCATGGTCTCGGCCGACCACTCGGCGGGCGCCGCGGGCGGCGGCGGCGTCCTCTACACCGGCGAGCCCTGCGGCTACGTGATGACGTTCGAGGACGGCTTCCGCATTTACCACGCCGGCGACACCAACGTGTTCTCCGACATGGCGCTCATCGGAGAGCTCTACGCCCCCGACCTCGCGCTGCTGCCGATCGGCGACTTCTACACGATGGGCCCGCGCGAGGCCGCGAAGGCCTGCGAGCTCCTCGGCGTGCCGCGCGTCCTCCCGATGCACTGGGGGACGTTCCCGGCCCTGACCGGGACGCCCGACGCGCTCCGCCAGGAGCTCGCCGGGCGCGGCGTCGAGACGGAAGTCGTCGAGCTCTCGCCCGGCCAGAGCTGGCCGGCCTGACCGCTTACTGGAGCGGGACGCGGCCCGCGAAGCCTTCCTCGTACGAGTGGAAGTGCGCGAGCGCGGCTTCGGGGTACTTCCAGCAGTAGTAGCCGGCCCCCGAGTCGAAGTCGACCAGCCAGAGGCCCTTGATCTCGAGGCCGAGCGACCGGAGCTCGCGCGCCCATTCCTCGGCGACCTCGCGGCGCTCCTCCTCTCCGGGCAGGCGCCCGTAGCGCGAGACGGCGTCGGCCGTGAGGCCCCGGACCTGCGGCAGGAGCGCCCGCGCTTCGGACAGCGAGAAGACGCGGCGCGCGGCGGATTCGGGCGCCTCTCCCGGAGCGGCGGGATCGCCACCGCCGCGCAGCGTCGCGACGAGCCGGGCCACGGGCGCGGCCTCCTCGGGGCTCGCGGTCGCGGCGTAGCGCTCGAGCGCGTCGACGGCGTCGGCGTTGCGGCCGACCTTCAGGAGCAGGAGCCCGCGTTCCTTCAAGGCCGAGCCCTCGGCCGGATCGAGCGCCTCGGAGAGCTCGAGGGCCGCGAGCGCCTCCTCCCAGCGATGCCGCCGCTCGTACGAGCGCCGCAGGTTCAGCAGCACGCGGGCGAGAATCTGGCGCGGCGGGTCGGGCCGGAGCGCGTCGTCGCCGAGCGCCACGGGCGCCCCGAAGATCGCGGCGAGGCGGACCGAGAGCGCCTCGGGCTCGCCCACGGTGCCGCCGTCGAAGGGGTCGAGGTAGCGGCCGTTGAGCGGCGGTCCGCCCACGACGAAATGGCCCGGCAGGCCGATGCCGGAAAGGTCGAGCCCCGCGCGGCGGCCCACCTCGATCGTGACGATCGAGAGCGTGATCGGCATGCCGCGTCGGCGCGCGAGCACGCGGGCGACCGAGGAGTTCGACGGCTCGTCGTAGGACTCTTCGTCGCCGCGAAAGCCCTCTTCGTCGAAGAGAACGCGGCGGAGCGCCTCCAGCCGGTCGTCGCCCTCGGCGCCCACGATGGCGGCGAGCTCGGCGACGCGGCGCCGCGCGGCGTCGAGGTCCTCGGCCGGATCGACGAGCCGCGACACCAGCAGGGCGCCCTCGAACAGGTCCGGTTCGCCGGTTTCGACCAGCGCCCGCCAGCGCGCGAGAAGGCCGCCGTCGGCGGGCACGCTAGGCCTCCCGGCGGGCGATCGCGACCCCGTCGCGCAGCGGGACGATCACCGAGCGAAACTCGTCGAGGGAGAAGAGCGTCCGGTTGAACTGGCGGATCCCCTCCGTGGCCGCGTCGGTCACGGCCGGGTCCACGACCTTGCCCGACCAGAGCACGTTGTCGGCCAGCAGGTATCCGCCGCGCCGGACGCGGGGCGCCGCCGCCTTCAGGGCCGCCGGGTAGCCGTCCTTGTCGACGTCGATGAAGACGACGTCGAAGTAGCCCGTCGTCTCCTCGAGGGAAGCGATCGCGTCGCCCACCTTGACCGTGACGCGGTCGAGCAGGTCCAGTCGCCCGAGGTAGTCCTTCGCCCTCGCGGCGTTCTTCGGATCGCCGTCGGTGTAGAACACCTGCCCGCCGCGGCCGACCGCGCGGGCGAAGAAAGCCGTCGAGTACCCGATGGCGCTTCCCATCTCGAAGACCCGCTCGGCGCCGATCGAGCGCGCCAGGAGCTCGAGGAGGGTGCCGACCGCCGGGCCCACGATCGGGACGTCGTGCTCGGCCGCGAAGGCCTCCATCTCGGCCAGGACCTCCGGCCGGGGCGCGACGAGCTCGCGGACGTAGCGGTCGAGCTCGGGAGCGATCAGGTTCACCACGGGGCGATTCTATAATCGGCGCCCGTGACGAAACCGTCGGCCGCCCTCACGCGCCTGCTGTCCGATTTCCCCGCCGCCGAGCGCGAGGCGCTCGTCGCGACGCGGCGCGACCTCCACCGCAACCCCGAGCTCGCGTTCGAGGAGCGGCGTACGGCCGGCGTCGTCGCCGAGCGGCTCCGCGCGCTGAAGCTTTCCCCGCGCGAAGGCGTCGGACGCACCGGGGTGACGGGGGATCGCGGCCACGGGCCGCGCCTGATGCTCCGCGCCGACATGGACGCGCTCCCGCTGACCGAAGGCACCGGCGCGCCGTACGCCTCCGAGGTCCTCGGGCGGATGCACGCGTGCGGCCACGACGGACACGTCGCGATGGGCCTCGCGGTCGCGGAACGCCTCTGCCAGCAGCCTCCGCCGGGCGGCCTGCGCTTCCTCTTCCAGCCGGCCGAGGAAGGCCAGGGAGGCGCCCAGGCGTGCGCCGACGACGGCGTGCTCGACGGCGTGGACGCCGCGTTCGGCCTCCACCTGTGGACGCCGCTGCCGGTGGGCAAGATCGGCGTCAACCGAGGCGCGCTCATGGCGGCGGTGGACCAGTTCGAGATCGACGTCGAGGGCCGCGGCGGCCACGGAGCCGCGCCGCACGAGACGAACGACCCGATCCTGGCGGCCGCGCGCATCGTCGAGGCGCTCCAGGCGGTGGTCGCCCGGGAGATCTCGCCCCTCGACGCGGCCGTCGTCACGATCGGCTCGATCCACGGCGGCACCGCGTTCAACATCATCCCGGGCTCGGTCAAGCTGACCGGCACGGCGCGCTCGTTCACCGAGGCCACGGGGCGTGCCCTGCCGGAGAAGATCCGCCGCATCGTCGAGGGCACCGCGGCGGCCTCGGGCGTGCGGGCCGTCCTGCGCTACACCCGCGTCAACGGCGCGACGGTCAACGACCCGAAGATGGCCGACCTCGTCATCGAGACGGCGGCCCGCCTGCTCGGCGAGGAGAACGTCGAGACCGACACGCGGACGCTCGGCGGCGAGGACATGTCCGTCTTCCTCGACCGCGTGCCCGGCTGCTTCTTCTTCGTCGGCTGCGCGCCGGAGGGCGAGCTGCGCCCGCACCATTCCCCCCGCTTCGACATGGACGAGCGTGCCCTGATGGTGGGAACGGTGGTGATGGAAGCGGTGCTGCGGGAAGCGGCGAAGCGGCTGGGCTGAGGAGGACTCTCGCCGGCCTCACGGCCAGTAGTGGTACGGCGCCCCGGGCCCGTACCACCGGTGGTTCGTCAGGTTGTAGTACGCCCCGATCTGCGTGAACGGCACGCGCACGAAGTTCGCGGCACGCAGCAGCGTGTCCCCCCACCACGTCGACTCGCTCACGCCGAAGGCCTCCAGGATCTCGTGGAAGTTGAGCCCGACCTCGAAGCCGACCTCCTGGTACCGCGTCGGGATCGGCGGCGCGTACCCGTAGCCCTTCGTGAAGAACGCGAACGAAGACTCGAAGAAGCGCTCGAACCCCGGCTGCGCGTGCACGCGGGGCGCGAGGCCGGCGAACTTGAAGTTGAGCGTGTACATCTCGTTCGAGTAGTCCGAGCCGAGCGACGCCGTGTCGTCGGCGACGGGGACAGTCGTCGGAATCTTGCCGAGCGAGAACCAGATCAGGTCGTCGAGCCCGAAGCGCTTGACGAGCGTGCCCGCGAGGGTTCCGAACGCGTCGGCCGTGAGGTCCTGCGCCGAGAATCCGTACGGGCTGATGCCGTCGCCGATCTCGACGACGACCCCGGCGAGAAACGTCGTGACCAGCGAGAGCCCGAAGGACTGATCCGGCGACAGGCCGTTCAACCGATACGCGTCGTACAGGAGCCCGGCGGTGTTGGCCGAGACGGTGAAGTGCGACGCCTTGTCGGCGCCGCCCGAATACGTCCAGCTCTGGAAAAAGCTCTCGTCGGTCGTGTGAAAGGACTGGGTGCCGTAGTTGATCGGCGCCTGCGCCGCGTTGACGACCGCGATGAAGAGGGCCGCGCCCGTCCAGATCGCCACCGGCTGCGTGAAGAGCTTCGCCGGCGCCGGCGGCGGTGGCGTCAGGCGGACGCACTGAAAGAGGACGCAGCGCCGGTCCGGGGCGGGTACCGGCGGCGCGGCCTCGTCCGGCGGCGCCGCGGCGCCCCCGTCCCAGCGGAACGCGCCCGGCGCCTCCGCCCAGGGGTACGACTGCTCGAGGTCGACCAACCGCAGCTGCGTCGCGTCCCCCGAGTCGCTCTCGTCGTAGCGCGGCGCGGTGCCCTGGAGGTGAAGCGTCTCCGCGCGCGCGGCCGGGAAACCTGAAAGGACGACGACTGACGCCGCCGTCAGGGCGAGCCACGGCCCGCCCCGCGGAAATCTCCGCGGGTTTCTCGACTCCCGTTCCGTCATGCCTCTCGGTTCCGCGCATTATCTGCGAACGCCCGGTCCACGCCAAACCCGCGGGCCGCGCGACCCGGACCATAATCCGCGGCGTGTCGACGCTGACCCTCGCCGCCCTCGCCGCGTATCTCGCCGCGGTGCTCGCGATCGGCGCGGCGTGGCGCCGCCGCGCCGGACGCGACGAGACGTCCTACTTCATAGCTGACCGCTCGCTAAACACGTTCTGGGGATTTCTCGGCCTCGCGTCGCTGACGACCG
Organism: Thermoanaerobaculia bacterium; assembly: GCA_035500755.1. Lineage (GTDB taxonomy): Bacteria > Acidobacteriota > Thermoanaerobaculia > UBA5066 > Gp7-AA6 > DAHUXD01. Next base: position 7,683 of record DATJXB010000108.1, read on the forward strand.
GCGGCTCGACCACGATCGCCCTCGCTTCCCTCGTGTACGCCCACGGCGCCTCGGGGCTCTGGCTCGACCTCGCGGGCGCGCTCGGCCTGCTCTGCCTCGGACTCTTTTTCGCGCGGCGCGTCCGGCGCGAAGGCGCCGTGACGCTGCCGGAGATTCTGGGCCGCCACTACGGCCCGGGGGCGCGGCGCGTGGCGGGCTTTCTCGTGCTCGTCTCGGAGATCGTCTGGTTCGCGCTCCTGACCGAGGCGACGCAGGTCGTCCTGACGGCCGCCTTCGGCCTCGAACCGACGCGCGCCATCGTGCTGTCGACGGCGGTCTTCGTCGCGTACACGTCGCTCGGGGGCCAGTACGCGGTCGTGCGGACGGACCTCCTCCAGTACGGCCTCATGGTCGCCGGGATCCCGCTCGTGGGCCTGGCCTGCGCGCTGTCGCGGGCGCACGGCCTCTCCGGCCTGCCCGCCGGGACGTGGAGCTTCCCGACCTCGGCCAGCTTCGGCGCCGGCGACGTCCTCGCCATGCTCGTCCTCGTGGGTCTCCCCCACATGGTCGGCAGCGACGTCTACCTGAAGCTCCTGTCCTGCCGCGACGAGGACACGGCCCGCCGCTCGGCGCTGCTGGCGTCGGTCTCGAAGGTGCTCTTCGGCCTCTCGGTGGCCGCGATCGCGCTCGCCGCGCGCAAGGCGCTCCCGCCGCTCGACCCGGCGACCGCGCTGCCCGCGGCCGTGCTCGCGTTCGCGCCGCCGGCGCTCGCGGCGTTCGTGCTCGTCGCGCTCGTCGCCACCATGCAGACCTCCGCCGACATCGTCCTGCTGTCGGCCTCGGCCGTGACCGCCCGCGACCTCGTGCCGCCCCTGATCGGCGGAAGGACGGTCCCGCTCTCCGTCTCGCGGGCGCTGCCGGCCCTCTACGGGGCGCTCGGCCTGACGACCGCTCTCGCCTTGAACCGCGACGTGCTGCGGACGCTCCGTCTCGGCTACTCGATCTTCGCGGCGGGTCTGATCCTGCCGACCCTCGCCGCGCTCCTGCCCGAACGCTTCCACGTGCCGACGCGCGGCGCGATCCTCGCGATGCTCGCCGGAGGCGCGACGGCGGCGGCCGGGCGTTTCGTGCCGTCGCTCTCCGGAGGGCGGGACCCGGTGCTGATCGGGACGGCGGTGAACGCCGCCGTGCTGCTCGCGGCGCTGCCGTGGCGCCGCCGCGGGGCCTCGGCCTAGGGCTGCCGGCCCACCCAGGCCTCGCCGACGCACTCGTAGGGCTGCTCCTCGGCGGCGCGGATCACCGCGAACTCCCAGATCGCCTTCTCGCCGCCGGCGCGCAGCGGCTGGAAAAGCACGGCGTGGGCGGCGCAGGCGGGGCGCTCGAACTCGACGACCGCGACGCCGCTCTCCTTGACGCCGATCCGCACGTCGCGGGCGTCGGCGAAGCGCCGCTTGACCATCTCGACCGGGTCGAAGGCCCAGGCCTCCGCCTTCTTCTGGCGGTCGGCGATCTTCGCGAGCTCGCCGGCGAACACGGGCTGGCGCACGAGACCCCAGTAGGCGAGGTCGGTCTCCTCGCGCTCGTTCCACTCGGGATCCACGGTTTCGGACAGGATGCGGAACTTGCGCTCGCCGAACACGAAGTTCGTCTCGAGCGTGAAGCTGCGGTAGCGGGACGGCAGCTCCTTGTTGATGAAGGTGTCGACCGCGATCCGCCGCGTCACACCGTCCGGGCCGACCGAGACCTCGACGCCGGCCTTCGGCGCGCTGACGGAGAACGTCGGGTCGAGCCGCCCCTTGTCCAGGCGGAAGATCAGCGTCTCGACGAGCCGGGGCTCGCCCGCGTGGGAGATCTGGAGGGCGACCTGCGGCCGGTCGTCGAAGCGGAACGGGACGCTTCGGAAAAACTCGAGCTGGTCGCACTTGGCCGGGTCGTCGGTCTGCGTGCAGCGCAGCGGCAGGTGCCCGACGAGAAGGACGTTCCACTCGGTTCCCTTGCCTTTGGCGAACACGGCGAAGATCGGGTTCTCGAACGGCAGCTTCGAGCGCGACACGAAGCCGACGGCGAGCATCTCGGGCGGCAGGTTCCTGACCGTCCCGATGCCCTCGACCAGGGCCTCGGCCGTGCCGTCGTTGTCGAGGTCCACTTCCTCGACGCGCGTGATCTTCGAGAAGGCGACGTACGGGTTCTCGTAGCGCGCGACGTGCCGCTCGGCGACGGCTCCCTTGCGCGCGGAGGCGGGCGCCCGCTCGGGAGGCACCGGCGTGGGCACCGCGGTCGGCGCCGCCGTCGGCGGGCGCGGCGTCGGCGGCGGCTCGACTGCCCCGACCAGGGCCGTACCGGCCGAAAACGCCGCGGCGGCGAGCCCGAGTCTCCTGCCCCGCAATCCCGTCATGACTTTCGGCCAATCTACCAGACTCGAGGCGCCGGCCGCCTGCATTACGCTATCGGCGCCCATGCGCGTCTTCGACGCCCACGTCCACGTCCAGCCCTGGGAGCAGATGCGCCCGGACGTGCGCGCGTTGATGGCCGCGGGCCGGCCCGACCTGCCCGAGATCCAGGCGGCGCTGGCCGACCCGAAGCAGCTCCTCGCCCTCCTCGACCGCGAGGGTGTCGAGCGCGCGGCGCTGATCAACTACGTCGCTCCGGAGGTCATGGGCTTCGACGCGTCGGCCAACGACTGGATCTCGCGTTACGTCCGCGGCCACGAGGACCGCCTCTACGCCGTCGGCTCGGTCCACCCGCGGCACACCGCGGACTCCGGGGCCGAGACCCGGCGCCTCTTCGAGGCGCTCGGCATCCGGATGCTGAAGATCCACCCGCCGCACCAGCTCTTCGCCGCAAACGCCTACCGCGACGAGCTGCCGGGCCTCGCCCAGGTCTACGCGGAGGCTGAGAAGGCCGGGCGGCCCGTCATGATCCACACCGGCACGTCGATCTTCCCCGGGGCGCGCAACCGATTCGCCGACCCGATGGCGGCCGACGACGTCGCCGTCGACTTCCCGAAGCTCAAGATCGTCCTGGCGCACGCCGGCCGGCCGCTCTACATGGAGACGGCGGTGTTCCTCGCGCGGCGGCACCGCCACCTTTCCCTCGATCTCTCCGGCATCCCGCCGAAGAAGCTCCTCGACTACCTGCCGCGCCTCGAAGACCTCGCCGACAAGTGCCTGTGGGGCACCGACTACCCGAGCCCGGGGGTGGCCTCGATCTCGAAGAACGTCGCCGACTTCCGGGCGCTGCCGCTCTCCGACGCGGCGAAGGCCCGCATCCTCCGGGACAACGCGGCCGCGCTGTTCGGATAAGCTCGAGCGCCGTGACGGCCGAACGCATCCTCGTCGTCGGGGCCGGGACGATGGGCCGGGGCATCGCCGGCGTCTGCGCGCTCTCCGGCTACGACACCTGGGTCTTCGACGCCGACCCCGACGCCCAGCGCGCCGTCCGTCCCGCGATCGAGGCGTCGTGGGGCCGCGCGATCGACAAGGGAAAGCTGACGTCGGCGGCCGCCGAGGCGGCCCGGCACCGACTCAGAGTCGCCGAGCGCCTGCGCGATGCCGCGGACGTCGACTTCGTCATCGAGGCGGTGCCCGAAGCGCTCGACTTGAAACGCCTGGTCTTCTCCGAGCTCGACGACCTCTGTCCGGACAAGACCGTCTTCGCCTCCAACACGTCGTCGCTGCCGATCGCGCGCATCGCGCACGCGACCGGGCGGCGCGACCGGGTCATCGGGATCCACTTCTTCAACCCCGTGGCCGTCATGCCGCTCGTCGAGGTCGTCCGGGGCAAGGAGACGTCGCCGGCGACCGAGGAGCGCGCGCTCGCCCTCGTGCGCGCCCTCGGGAAGGAGGCCGTGCGCGTGGCCGACTCGCCCGGCTTCGCGACGTCGCGCCTCGGCGTCGCCCTCGGCCTCGAGGCGATGCGCATGGTCGAGGAAGGCGTCGCGGGCGCCGCCGACATCGACCGGGCGATGGAGCTCGGCTACGGGCACCGCATGGGTCCGCTGAAGACGAGCGACCTCGTCGGATTGGACGTCCGCCTGGCGATCGCCGAGACCCTCGAGGCCGAGCTCGCGACCGACCGGTTCTCGCCGCCCCGGATCCTGAAGACCCTCGTCGCGGAGGGCCGGACCGGCAAGAAGGCCGGCGAGGGCTTCTTCCGCTGGGACGGCGAGCGCGCCGTCGGCGAAGGGCCGCACGCGGCCGGGCTTTCGAAGAAGCGATGAGCGAGGCTCGCGAACGCGCGGTGATCGGCTCCCGCAGCGGCGGCTTCGGCCTCGGCGTCGCGCTGGTGGCCCTGGGCGTCTACGCGCTCCTGAAGCGCTCCTTCCACATCCACGGCCCCGGCCCGATCCTGCTCGTCATCGGCGCGGCCCTCTTCGTCGTCGCCGCGCTGCGCCGGTTCCAGGGCCCGCTCGTGCCGGCCGGAGTCCTGCTCGGCCTCGGCACGGCGTTCCTCGTCCGCGATCCGCTCGAACCGTGGGTTCCGGGCTGGGCCACGATCCTCTTCGGCATCGGGGCGGGTCTCCTGCTCGCCTCCGCGCTGGGGCGGCGCGAGGGGCGGCGCGGTCCGTCGCTCGCCGGACTCGTGCTCGTCGCGATCGCGCTTCTTGCCGTGCTGGCGACGAACCTGAACGTCTCGTTCGACCTCTACGACCGCCTGTGGCGGCTGTGGCCGTTCGCCCTCGTCGGGGCCGGAATCCTCCTCGTGTTCCAGGCCCTGGCCGGGCGCCGCGCGCGCTGACCCCGACGCGGGTCTAGAGGCCGAGGATCTTCGGCGCCGGCTTCGGCGCGGCCGGGAGAGCCGGCGCCGCCCGGCGCTCGGAGAGCAGGCGCGCCGTCACCACGAGCAGGACGGCCGCCGCGGCGATCTCGAGGGAGAAGAAGCCCGTCGACAGGCGGTGATAGTGGTCGAGCAGGACCCGCGCGGGGTCGCCCTTCGGCAGGTTGTCGATCAGGCCCGGCGCGTCCGCCCGGATCTGGTCGATGCGCGGGATCAGAAGCTGCCGGATCACGAGCGCCGCGAAGAAGCCGAGGATCGGGAGGCGCGTCAGGAGGGCGCGCATCCCCTTGCCCGTCTCGCGCGTCAACAGCCAGGACGTCGCGAAGAGGACGACGAAGCTCGCCTCGGTCAGCCCGCAGAGCCGGGTCAGGATCGGGCTCAGGAGGGCGCCGGCCATGTCGTGGGTGGGGATGACCTCGAACACCGCCTTCGCGACGACGGCGCCGAAGAAGATCGGCGGCGCGAGGGCGAAGCCGAGGGCGGCCACGTGGAGCGACAGGACCAGGGGCTCGAGGCGGGAGGATCCCTTCACGGCTCGGGTGCGTACTCGGCCGTGACCCGGGGCGTGAGACCGGCCGCGTGGGCGCGGTCGAGGAGGAGCTGAACCGCCCGCCGCCCCTCGGGGCCGTAGCCCCGAGTCCAGGCGTTGACGTACATCCCGACGAAGCGGTCGGCCTCGTTCCGGTCGAGCCCGCGGGCGTAGCGCATGGCGTGGTCGAGCGCCGCTTCCCGGTGGGCGAGGCCGTATTCGATCGAGCGGGACAGCGCGCGGGAGATCCGCCCGATGCGGTCGGCCCCGAGATCCCGGCGCACCACGTTGCCGCCGAGCGGCAGGGGCAGGCCCGTCTCCTCTTTCCACCAGCGGCCGAGGTCCACGACCTCCGCGAACCCCTCGTCACGAAACGTCAGCTGGCCTTCGTGGATCAGCAGGCCCGCGCCGAACCGGCCGCCGCGCACCGCGTCCGAGATCCGGTCGAACGGCATCGACTCGGTCACGGCGCCGGGTGCCCAGAGGCGCAACGCGAGGGCCGCCGTCGTGCGTTCGCCGGGCGAAGCCACGTGGACCTTCCCCGCGTCGACGTCGGCGCGCGAGACCGAGGAGCGCGCGACGACGACCGGCCCGTAGCCGTCGCCGAAGGAGGCGCCGTGCGGCAGCAGGAGGTAGCGGTCGGCCAGGTGAGCGTACGCGTGGAACGAAACCGCGGTGACGGCGAGCTCGCCCGCCATCGCGCGCCGGTTGAGCGACTCGATGTCGGAGAGCTCGTGGACGAACGCGAGCCCCTCGGTGTCGACGCGCCCCTCGGCGAGCGCGTAGAACATGAACGCGTCGTCCGAGTCGGGGCTGTGCGCGACCGTGATGGTGTCCGCGGCGATCACGAGCGGATTCTACGTTGGGCGCCGCGGCATCGCCGGCGCTCCGCGGAGGGGTCGAGAGGGCCCGTTGACTTGACTTGCGCGGGGCGTATGGCCACAATGAAGTCAAGAGCGAATTGCAGGAACACTTGTTGGACGTGAATCACAGCTTCCTCGGAAAAGAAAAACGCCGGGTGGGTTGCCTCCCAACCGGCGTTGAATCGGAACGTACGACCCATCAATCGTTCGGCAGCGACAGACTGAAGGCGGTACGCCCTTTCGCGGGGGCGGGAAAATTAGCACCTCGCCCGAAGGCTGTCAATTGGCTGTCGGGAGGGAGGTGACGTGATGGCTACGAAGAAGAAGGCTGCGAAGAAGGCGAAGAAGGCGACCAAGAAGAAGAAGTAAGTCAAGCACTTACAGCTTCGAACACGGTTTCTCGGGGGCCTGCGGGCCCCCTTTTTTTGTCCCCAAAACTGGACGCCCCGGGACCCGGACGCCGTCGCTCCGCGACCTCGACTATATCTATCTTGATATAGTTTCGCCGTGTCGCTGCCCCACGTCCTCCTCGGTCTCCTCCAGGGCGAGCCGCAGACGGGATACGACCTCGCGCGCGCGATTCGCGGCGAGCTCGACCCCGCGTGGATCGCCGGGTACTCCCAGATCTACCCGGCGCTGGCGCGGCTGCGGCGCCAGGGGTGGGTGCTCCTCCGGGTGCTCGGGCCCCGGCACGGCCCCCGCCGCCTCCTCTACCGGGTGACCGCCGCCGGCCGCCGGGAGCTCGGGCGCTGGCTCGCCGAGCCTCCCCCGCCCCCGCGGGGCAACGACACCGCCCTCCTCCGGCTCGCCCTCCTCGACGCCCTGGCCCCCGGCGACCGGCGCCGCGCGCTCGCCGCCGCCGAGGGGGCCGTCGCGGCCGAGGTCGAGCGGTTGCGCCGCCTCCCGCCCACCTCGGGCTCCCGCGCCTTCGCGCGGCGCGCCGCCGTCCAGCGGCACGAGGCGCTCCGACGCCTTCTCCGCGCCGCTCGGGCGCACCCGGCCGCGCCCCCCGCCTCCCGCACCGCCGCGCGCAAGAAGCGCTGAGGCGTTTTGTCCCCCGGCCGAAAACACCGGGCTCCGGCGGACGTATGATCGGTGTCGGCCAGGAGGCGCTCATGAGCGACGAACCTCGCGGAGGCTTCACCCGCCGGGATCTGGTGCGCGGCAGCCTCGTCGGCGCGATCGCGGCGAGCGTCGGCGGCAAAGCGGCCGCCGCCGAGCTCGAGCGCATCGGTCCCGGCGCGGCACCCCTCGAGCTCACGGTCAACGGAACGGTCCACCGCCTCTCGGTCGAGCCGCGCGTGACGCTGGCCGACGCCCTGCGCGACCGGATCGGCCTGACGGGCACGAAGGTCGTCTGCGGCCGCGGCGCCTGCGGGGCGTGCACGGTCGTGCTCGACGGCAAGACCGTCTGCTCCTGCCTGATGCTCGCGCAGGAGGCCTCCGGCAAGTCCATCACGACGATCGAAGGCGTCGCGGTCCAGGGGCGCCTGACGCCGCTGCAGGAAGCCTTCATCGCGGCCGACGCCCTGCAGTGCGGGTTCTGCACGTCGGGGATGATCCTCTCCTGCCAGGCGCTCCTCGACCGGAACCCGAAGCCCGACCGGCAGGCGATCCGCGAGGCCGTCGCCGGCAACCTCTGCCGGTGCGGCACCTACAACCACGTCTTCGACGCCGTCGAACGCGCCTCCGGGATGAAGACCGCGGAGCAGTCTTCTCCGCCCGCCTCCCGCCTCCTGCCTCCGGCCTCGCATCGGCATGACGACGACCCCCGCGTCGCCGCCGCCATCCGTGATCTGGACCAGGAGGGGATGGCATGAAAGAGAAGATCCGGGTCGGCTTCGAGGGCGATTTCCAGGTCAAGGAGATCGAGGTGGCCGCCGGCGATCCGGCGCCGTGGGATCCCTCGCAGCAGTTCGCGATCGTCGGGACGCGCGTGCCGCGCCTGGACGGCAAGGCCAAGTCGACGGGCGAGGCCAAGTACTCGACCGACGTCCGCCT
>DATJXB010000109.1:0-47960 GCA_035500755.1 Thermoanaerobaculia bacterium
ACAGGCGCAGGCGCGAGTTCGACTCCACACCGGCGGGGATCTTCACCGTGAGCTCCTTCTTGACGCGCCGGCGTCCCTCGCCGCGGCAGTTCGGGCACGGCTTCTCGATGACGCGCCCCTCGCCCTGGCAACTCGGGCACGGCCGCGTCACGGTCAGGAATCCCTGGGCCAGACGCTGCCGGCCGCGGCCGCCGCAGGCCGGGCACGTCTTCGGCCTCGTCCCCGGCGCGGCGCCGCTGCCTTCGCAGCCCTCGCACGCCTCGAGCCGTGACAGCACGACGGGCGCCTCGACGCCGAAGGCCGCGTCGCGAAACGAAATCGCGATGCGGTAGACGAGGTCGCTCCCGGCCGCCGGACCCGCCGCGCCGCCCCCGCCCGCGGCGAACCCGAAGAGCCCCCCGAAGAGGTCCGAGAGGTCCGCGAATCCGGAGGCGTCGAACCCCGCGAATCCCGAAGCGCCCGAGCCGACCCCGGCGCGGCCGAACCGGTCGTAGCGCGCGCGCTTCTCGCCGTCGGAGAGCACCGCGTAGGCCTCCGAGGCCTCCTTGAACTTCTCCGCGGCGTCGGGATTGTTGGGGTTCCGGTCCGGGTGGTGCAGGAGCGCGAGCTTGCGATAGGCGCTCTTCAGCGCCGCCTCGTCGGCGTCGCGCTCGACCCCCAGGATTTCGTAGTAGTCGCGCTGGCTCATCGCGTCACCGAAAACGGAATACGACCGGACGCCGGATCCGGTTTCAGCTGGCGGCCGCGCCGCCCGTGCCCGCGCGCTGCAGCATGACGCGCGTCAGGACCTTCGAGACGCCCTGCATGTCGAAAATGGCCTCGTTGAAGGCCTCGCGCGATTCGCCCGCGGCGATCTCCCGCGAACGCTTGAGGGTTTCCTCGATGCGGCCGCGCTCGTCGTCGGCGAGCGCGCCGCCGAACTCGGCGAGGACTCGCTCGTTCGAGGCGATCATGCCCTCGAGCCGGTTCTTGATCGCGGCGATTTCCCGACGCTCGTGGTCGGCTTCGGCGAACGCCGACGCCTCCTTGATGATCTTGTCGATCTCGGACTGCGAAAGGCCGCCGGCCGGGTTGATCTGCATGCCCTGCGCCTTGCCGGTGGCCAGGTCGCGCGCCGAGACGTTGACGATGCCGTTCGAGTCGATCGCGAAGGTGACCTCGATCTGGGGGACCCCGCGCGGCGCCGCCGGGATGCCGACGAGCTCGAAGCGGCCGAGCGACTTGTTGTCCTTGGCGATCTCGCGCTCGCCCTGCAGGACGTGGATCTCGACGACCGACTGGTTGTCGGCGACCGTCGTGAAGACCTTGGTGTTCTTCGTCGGGATCGTGGCGTTTCTCTCGATCAGCTTCTCGAACACGCCGCCGTGCATCTCGATGCCGAGCGAGAGGGGCGTCACGTCGAGCAGGACGACGTCCTTGATCTCGCCCTTCAGCACGCCGCCCTGAATCGCGGCGCCGATCGCGACGACTTCGTCCGGGTTGATGTCGCGGTTGGGCTCGCGGCCGAAGAGCTCCGCCACCATCCGCTGGACCTTGGGCGTGCGCGTCTGCCCGCCCACGAGAATGACCTGATCGACGTCGGAGGGCTTGAGGCCCGCGGCCGAAAGCGCGTCCAGGCACGGCGCCGCGGTGCGGTCGATGAGGTCGGCCACGAGCGACTCGAAACGCTCGCGCGTGAGCGTCCGATTGATGTGCTTCGGGCCGGAGGCGTCGGCCGAGATGAACGGCAGCGTGATCGTCGTCTCGGTCGCCGTCGACAGCTCGCACTTGGCCTTCTCGGCGGCTTCCTTGAGCCGCTGGAGAGCCATGCGGTCCTGGCGCAGGTCGATACCCGTCGACTTCCGGAAGTCGTCGAGCAGCCAGTCCATGATCTTCTTGTCGAAGTCCTCGCCGCCGAGATAGGTGTCGCCGGCCGTCGCCTTGACCTCGTAGATCCCGTCGCCGAGCTGCAGGATCGAGATATCGAACGTGCCGCCGCCGAGGTCGTAGACGGCGACGGTCTCGCTGCCCTTGCGGTCGAGGCCGTACGCGAGCGACGCCGCCGTGGGCTCGTTGATGATGCGCATGACCTCGAGCCCCGCGATGCGGCCGGCATCGCGCGTGGCCTGGCGCTGCGCGTCGTCGAAGTACGCCGGGACGGTGATGATCGCCTCGGTGATCTCCTCCCCGAGCGCCTCTTCGGAGAATTCCTTGATCTCGCGCAGGATGAACGCCGAAATCTCCTCGGGGCTGTACTCGCGGCTCCGGGCGCGGATCTTCACGTCGCCGTTGACGGCGCGGACGATCTCGTAGGGAAGGACTTCGCGGGCGTGCTGCGTCTCCTCGGCCTCGTACTTGCGGCCGACGAGCCGCTTGACGGCGAACACCGTGTTCATCGGGTTGGTGATCGCCTGGCGCTTGGCGATCTGGCCGACCAGCCGCTCGCCGTCCTCGGTGAAGCCCACGATCGACGGCGTCGTCCGGCTGCCCTCGCGGTTGGTGAGGACCTGCGGGGTGGCGCCCTCGACCACGGAGACGCAACAGTTCGTCGTGCCGAGGTCGATGCCGAGGATCTTTCCCACGCTGCCTCCTTAGCTCCGCGCCGGGTTGTTCGCGTCCGCCTCGCCGCGCCGCACCGCGACCTTGACGGCGGCGGGCCGGATGAGACGGTCGTTCAGGAAGTACCCCTTCTGGAGCACCTCGAGGATCGTGTTGGGCGGCACCGCGTCGGTAACCTCGGTCGCGACGGCCTCGTGGAGATTCGGGTCGAACGGGCCGGACGTGTCGATCGGAATCAGGCCGTAGCGCTTCCAGAGGTCGGAAATCTGCTTGCCGATCAGCGCCACGCCCTGGCCGAAGTCGCTCTCGAGATCGGCCGGCCGCGCGTGCTCGAGGGCCCGTCCGAAATTGTCCATGACCGGCAGGAAGTCGTGGACGAATCCGGCGAGCGCGATCTTGAAGTACTCCTGCCGCTCCTTCTCGCTCCGCTTCTTGTGGTTCTCGAACTCGGCGAGCTTGCGGAGGTGGCGGTCCTTGAGATCCTCGAGGTCCTTCTGGATCGATCGCAGCTTGTCTTCGGCCGCGGCCAGAGCGGCGGCCTCCTCCTGCGCCAGAGCCCCTTCGAGCGAATCCCCCGTGTCGCGCACCTCGACGACGTCGTCCTTGCGGGAACGGCCCTCGCGGTCGCTCATCGCTCGTCCCCGCGGGAGCGCTCCGCCTCACGGCGGTCGAGGCGGTCCGAGACCGCCTTCCCGAGCAGCTCCACGACCGGGATCACGCGCGTGTACTCGCGGCGCGCCGGCCCGATGACCCCCAGCATTCCCGTCAGTGTCTCTCCCGTCCCGTAAGAGGTCAAGACGGCGGAGAGCCGGGGATCCACGGCGTGGGCGTCTTCGGACCCCAGAATGACGCTCGTGCCGGGCGCGTCGAGGTAGCGGGACACCAGATCGAGCACGCGGGCCTTCTCCTCGAAGGCCTGCAGAATTCGCTTCAACGAGAAGACGTCCGCGAACTCGGGTTTCTCGAGCAGCCGCGCCGTGCCTTCGACGAAAAGCGTGTCTTCGGAGTCCTTCGTCTCGAGCGCGCGCCGGGCGAGGTCGCCCGCGCGGCCGAGGACCCGGCCGGCCTCTTCGCGCTCTCTGGCCATCGCCGCCAGCAGGCGCCGGCGGACCTCGTGCAGGGTCAGGCCGCCGAACTCGCGCGTCAGTCGTTCGGAGAGCGTGTCGAGCTCGGCGGCCGTGTAGGTGACCTCCGTCTCGAGGACGCGCGAGATCACCACGTCCGGCTCGTTGACCTGGACGGCCAGAATCTTGCCCGGGGCGACCGCGAGGAACCGCAGGCTCTTGACCACCGTGTGCAGCGCGTCCGGCGCGACGACGAACCCGACCTCGCCCGACAGATGCGACAGCAGCCGCGAAGCCACCGAGAAGAGACGGCTGACGTCGCCGCCCGCCGTGTCGAGGTCCGAGTCGACCTGCTCCCGCACGTCGTCGGCGATGCGCCGCTGTCGCATCAGCTCGTCGATGTAGATGCGGTAGGCGCGATCCGTCGGCACCCGGCCGGCCGAGGTGTGCGGCTGGACGAGGTACCCGCCGTCCGTCAGGTCCGCCATGATGTTGCGGATCGAGGCCGGCGAGAGACCGAAGCGGTCCGACTTGAAGAGCGTCCGCGAAGAGACCGGCCGGCCGGTGTCCACGTGGACCCGGATGATCTCTTTCAGGATGGCCCGGCTGCGGACGTCGAGGCCCGCCATTAGCAGTCTCTCATCGGGAGTGCTAAGGATAGCAGAGGTCGGGGCGCCGGCGGCGGGCGGCGGGCACCGCTCCCCCGGTCTCGCATCCCGTATCCTCCCGACCTGTGAACACCCCCGCGGCCGACACGCTCGCCCTCGTCGGTCCCGGCCGCGCCGGACGAGCCCTGGCGCGGGCATGGAAGAAATCCGGCGGGGACCTCGCGTGGATCCTCGCGCGGCGCCGCGAGGCCGCCGACGGACTCGGCGCGAACGCGGTCTTCGGCGCGGAGGCGCCCGCCCTGCCCCCGTGCGACCTGCTCGTCCTCGCCGTTCCCGACGACGCCGTCGAGGCCGTGGCCCGGGAGCTTTCGGGGCGCGTCCGCTGCCGCTTCGCCTTCCACCTCGCCGGCGCGCTCGGCAGCGAGTCGCTCGCGCCGCTGCGCCAGGGCGGGGCCGCGGTCGCCTCGCTCCACCCCGTCCGTCCCTTCACCGGAGCCGACGGCGAGAGCTGGGTCGAGGCGCTCGTCGCCGTCGAGGGGGACGAGCCCGCCGCCGCCGCCGGCAGCGCGCTCGCGGCCCGCCTCGGCGCCCGGCCCTATCGCCTGGCCGCGTCGGATCGTGCGCTGTATCACGCGGCGGCGACTCTGGCGGCCGGCGGCACGGCCGCGATCGTGTCGATCGCCGTGCGCCGCTGGGTGGACGTCGGGATTCCCGAAGACATCGCCCGAGAGACGCTGGCGGGCCTGGCCGCGCGCGCCGCCGCCGCCGTCGCCGATCGCCGCTTCGCGGAGGCTTTCACCGGCGCCGTCGCGCGGCGCGACGCCGGCACCGTCCGCGGCCACATCGCCGCGCTCGCCCGTCACCCCGAGTCGCTCGCGCTCTACCGCGCCCTCGCCGAGGAGACGCTGCGTCGGACGGCCGGTGCCGGACGCGAAGACGAGATTCGCCGGATCCTGGCGTCGGAGATCGCGGCCGAGCGCATCCCGACCTCGTCGTAACCCTTTCACGGTGTTACAATTTGCGCAGCCGCTCGCGCGCGCGGGCCGCGAAAAGTATTCATGGTTTTCTTCAACTACGCCACGATGCAGATGGCGGCCAAGGTCGTGTACTACGGCCCGGGTCTGTGCGGGAAGACCACCAATCTGCACCACATCTACGGCCGCACCGCTCCCGGGTCCCGCGGCGAGATGGTGTCGCTCGAGACCGAGACCGACCGGACGCTCTTCTTCGACCTGCTGCCCCTCGACGTCGGCGTGATCGGCGGCTTCAAGACCCGCATCCAGCTCTACACGGTGCCGGGGCAGGTCTTCTACAACACGACCCGGAAGCTCGTCCTGAAGGGCGTCGACGGCATCGTCTTCGTCGCGGATTCTCAACGGGCGATGAAAGACGCCAACGTCGAATCGCTCGCCAACCTGAAGACCAACCTCGGCGAGATCGGCATCAAGCTCGACGAGATCCCGCTCGTCCTCCAGTACAACAAGCGCGACCTGAACAACATCCTCTCCGTCGAGGAGCTCGAAGAGAGCCTCAACGCGCAGCGCCTCCACGAGAGCTACGAAGCGTGCGCGGTGCTCGGCCAGGGAGTCTTCGAAACGCTCAAGGCGATTTCCCGCCTGACGCTGCGCTCGCTCAAGAAGCGCATGCTCGGCGAAGAGAAGCCGGCGCCGGCCAAGACCGCTGCGCCGCCGCCGCCCGCTCCCGCTCCGCCGCCTGCGCCCGAGCCGCCGAAGGCGGCCGCGCCGCCGCCGAGGGTGCCGGAGGCCGTCGCCGAGATCGAAGAGACGCTCGACGTCGATCCGGGGACGTTCTCCGACGAGCCGGCACCGCCGACCCTCGCCCACGAGCTCAACCAGCCGCCGCCCTCGAGTGCCTTCGACGGCGGCGACGTCGAGACCGTCCAGGAGTTCGAGCAGGCGCTCGACTCGCTCGACGCGCCGCTGCCGGAGGCGCCCGCCGCCGCCGCCGCGGCCCGGACCGAACCCGAGATCGCGGACGTGTCGTTCGCCGAGGCCCCGGAGCCCGAGCCCGAGAAGGCCGTCGACGAGGAGGTCCGCCACGTCAAGGTCGGATCGAACATCGACATCCTCGCGGAGCTCGAGAAGCTGCGCAAGACGTCGACGGCGACCGCGCCGGCCGTCGAGGAAAGGCCCAAGAAGGCCGCCGCCGGGCTCTCGGTGGACGACCTGCTCGCGACGAGCCTGAACCACCGCAAGGAAGTCAGCAAGGTTTTCGAAGTCCAGGTGCCCCGGCGCCAGCTCCAGGGCCACCAGATCACGGTCAACCTGAACTTCGAGGACAATCAGGGCAACGCGATCGGCGAAGCGAAGACCTTTCCGATCGAGCTGCAGGCCCGCAGCGACATTCAGAAGCTGCTCCTCTCTCTCAAGTTCCACATTCTGGGCAAGTGAGGCCGACGCAACCGTCCGTCCCGTGACGGCGCCCACTGTCCTCCCCGAAAGACACTGGCCCTAAAAGACTTTGTCAATTTTGCCGGACCAGGTTTACCCTTTGTTCATGCCCTCGCTCCTGCAGAGACTTCGGTGGAGCATCGTCTCCACGGCGGGAGTCGTCGCGCTCACGGCGTGCTCGTCCGCGCCGCGCTCGGCCTCGGCCGCCGACGCCGCGAGCGCCGCTGCGGCACCCGACCCGGCCATCTCCCACGCGAGCGATTTCTTCGCGCTCGGCAAGGACGCCGCCCTTTCCGGCAACGTCGAGTGCGCGCGTCTCTACTTCGGCGAGGCAATCGACGCCATCCAACCCCGGGGGTCCGCCCCGGATTCGGGCGAACGCCTCGCCTTCTCCTACGAGCTGTGGGACGGCATCCAGCGCTACGAGGCGCTCTCCGGCGCGACCGAGGAAGCCGGGACGTCGCACGGCGAGGTGGCCCCCGAGCTCGCCGCGATCGAGAGCCCGGAGGCGACGCCGGAGGAAGTCTCCGCGGCGCGGGAAGAGGTCGCGGCAGCGATCCCGACCGTCTCGACCGACGTCCCGCTCGTCGTCAACGATTCGGTCCTGCGCGTCGTCGCCGCCTTCCAGAGCTATCCCCTGCACGACAAGATCGCGGCCGGGCTTTCCCGTTCCGGCCGGTACGTCCCGATGATTCAACAGATCTTCGCCGAGGAGGGGCTGCCGCGAGACCTCGCCTGGATCGCGTTCATCGAGTCGTCGTTCCTGCCCCACGCGCGCTCGCCCCGTTCCGCCCAGGGCGTCTGGCAGTTCATGCCCCGCACCGGACGGCAGTACGGCCTGAAGTCCAACGGCGTCGTCGACGAACGCAGCGACCCCGAGAAGGCGACGCGGGCGGCGGCACGCTATCTGACCTACCTCCACGAAATCTTCGGCGACTGGTATCTCGTCATGGCCGCGTACAACGCCGGCGAAGGAAAGATCCTGCGGGCGATGGAGAAGACGGGCGCCCGGGACTTCTGGCAGCTCGCGTCGACCTCGGCGATCCGCCGCCAGACGCAGAACTACGTGCCGGCGTTCCTGGCCTCTCTCCTGATCTCCAAGGACCCGGCGCACTACGGGTTCGACGTCGTGCCCGAGCCGCCGCTCGAGTTCGAGACCGTGCGGCTGGACCGCCCGGTCGACCTCCGCACGCTCGCGGCCGGCGTGTCGCTGCCCTACGAGGACCTGCAGGCGTTGAACCCGGAGCTACGCTCCTCCGTGACGCCGCGCGAGCCGGACGGCTACGAGCTGCGGATCCCGTCCGGCATGAGCGAGACCATTCTGGTCGCCTTCTCGGGCGCCCCGACGGCCGTCCCGCCGACCTTCAAGACGCACACCGCGAAGAAGGGCGAGACTCTGCCGCGCATCGCCAGGCACTATGGCGTGTCCGTGACGTCGCTCGCCACGGCCAACTCGCTGTCGCCGCGCGCCAGGGTCTCGCGCGGCCAGGAGATCCTGATCCCGCAGAAGGTGGCCTCCGCCGCCCCGAAAGCCGCGAAGGCGAAGAAGCCGACGAAGGCCGCGGACGCCTCGACCGTCTCGACCAGTTATCGGGTCAAGAACGGCGACACGCTTTACCGGATCGCGCTGCGCCACGGCGTCACCGTGGCCGAGATCCTCGCGGTCAACGGCCTGGGCGGCGCGCCGTCGCTCAAGGCCGGCGACAAGATCTCGATCCCGGCCAAGGCCAGGTAGCCTCTCGCCCCCCGCCTCGTGCGCTAAACTAGCTCCCGTCCTCATCCGATCGGGCGTCTCCTCGGCTCCGAGGAGGCCTCATGCTCGCCCGGATCCACTCCGCAGCTACCCTGGGGCTGGAAGCCCGCGTCCTCGACGTCGAGGTCGACGCCTCGCTCGGCTTGCCGCGCTTCACGATCGTCGGCCTGCCCGACGCGAGCGTGCGCGAGGCGCGCGAACGCGTCCGCTCCGCCCTCCGCAACGGCGGCTACCCGCTGCCCGACGGAGCCATCACCGTCAACCTCGCCCCCGCCGACTTTCGCAAGTGCGGCGCCGCGCTCGACTTGCCCGTCGCCCTGGGCCTGCTGAGGCTTTGCGGCGTCGGCAACCGCACCGGCGGTGGATGCGCGCGGGTCTACGTCGGCGAGCTCGGCCTCGGCGGCGAGGTACGCCCCGTGCGGGGGGCGCTGTGCCTGGCGCTGGCCGCGCGCGACGCCGGATTTCCCGAAATCGTCCTGCCCGCGGCGAACGCGGCCGAAGCGGCGGCGGTCGGCGGCGTCCGCGTCATTCCGGTCGCGCACTTGAGCGAGACGATCGGGCACGTCCTCGGCGAGCGGCCCATCGAGCCGGCACCGCCGCCGCGCCCCGAGGCGGCGGCGGGTCCAGCGCTCGACTTCGCCGAGGTGCGCGGTCAGGCCGTCGCCCGCCGCGCCGCCGAGATCGCCGCGGCCGGCGGACATCACCTGCTCCTGAGCGGGCCTCCAGGAGCCGGCAAGACGATGCTCGCGCGCCGTCTCCCCGGCATCCTCCCGCCGCTCTCGCTTTCCGAGGCCATCGACGTGACCAAGATCCATTCGGTCGCCGGGGCCCTCCCCGCGGGAGGCGGCCTCCTGACGGCGCCGCCCTTTCGCGCGCCGCACCATGGCATTTCGGCGCCGGGCCTGGTCGGCGGCGGGCCTCGTCCCGCGCCCGGCGAGGCTTCCCTCGCCCACCGCGGCGTCCTCTTCCTCGACGAGCTGCCCGAGTTCCGGCGCGATGTGCTCGAGGCCATCCGTCAGCCCCTCGAGGAACGCCGCGTCGCCGTCGTCCGGGCGGCCGGCGCCGTCACGTTTCCGTGCGACGTTCTCCTGGTCGCCGCCATGAATCCGTGTCCGTGCGGCTTCCTCGGAGACCCGCGACGCGCCTGCCTCTGCGATCCGCGGGAGCGGCGCCGGTACGCCCGGAAGCTCTCGGGCCCGCTGCTCGATCGGATCGACCTGCACGTCCCGGTTGGCGCCGTCGCGTGGAAGGACCTGCGCGAGTCGCAACCCTCGGAGGCCTCGGCCGCCGTTCGCGCGCGCGTGCTCGCTGCCCGAAGCCGTGCGGCGGCGCGACATCCCGGAGCTCCCGACTTCCGCAACGCCGACCTCACGCCCCGCGACCTTCCCCGCGACTGTGCGCTCGATCACGAGGGGTCGCGAATTCTCGAGACCGTCGTCCGCCGTCTCGGCCTGTCCGTCCGCGCGGTGCATCGAGCGCTCCGCGTCGCGCGCACGATCGCCGATCTTTCGGAGAGCGAGTCAGTTACGGCGACGCACCTGTCCGAGGCGCTGTCGTACCGCGCGCCGGGAGCGCTCGCGGACTGCCCCAACGAGCAGGTTGACTCTCGATAGGCCCGCCCATAGGATCCGACTCAACTCACGGGACCTCGCGGTATTCGGTCTGTGACTCTCGGCGATCGAGCGGCGTATCCGGGGTAGGACCGCCCGATCGGACGGTCGAAGGAGAGCCGGTGAGGAAGTACAACACCATCATTTTCGTCCCGCACGCGCGGGCTCGGTTTCGCCAGCTCAACATCTCCACCCGCTTCCTCGCCCTCGCCGCCGGCGCCGCGGCTCTTCTGCTCGTGGCGGCGATTTCGTTCGGCTGGGCCTTCTTCGCGTCCTATCGTCGCGACCGCCAGTACCGCTTCGCGATGGCCGAGAACGATCGGCTGCGCGCGGCGACCGCCGCTCTCCATCAGCGCCTGGACGGCGTCTCGAAGCAGCTCTCCGACTTCGAAGCGCGCACCCGCCGCCTCGCGATCGTGGCCGGCCTCTCCGAAACGGTCCGACCGGGCGTCGGCGGCCCGTCGACGAGCTCCTCGGCCGACCTCGCCGGACAGAGCGCGCTGCTCTCCTCCCGCCTCTCTCTCCTCGAGACCCAGTTCTCCCACCGCACCGAGCTGATCGCCGAGACCCCCACCGTGTGGCCGGTCCACGGCGTCGTCAACTCGGGATTCGGCGTGCGCCCCGATCCGTTCACCGGGCAGCCGGCGATCCACGAGGGCGTGGACATCTCGACGCCGCGCAGCGAGCCTGCCCTGGCGACCGCGGACGGCATCGTAGTCCGCAGCGGCTGGGCCGGCGAGTACGGCAAGGCAATCGCGATCGCTCACGGGGACCGCTATGAGACTCTTTACGGCCATCTCGAGCAGACGCTCGTGACCGAGGGACAGCGCGTCCACCGGGGAGACCGCGTGGGTCTCGTCGGCTCGACGGGGCGCTCGACCGGGCCTCACCTCCACTACGAAGTGCACGTCGACGGGCATCCCGTCAACCCGCTGGAGTACATCCTCGAGCCCCGCTGAGCGGCGCCGCGTCCCCTTTCCCCGTTCCCGAATCCGAAATAAACTCCCACCCTTCAGGCGTTAGCCGTCTAATCATGATCGACCGCCTCCTGGCCAGGGTGTTTGGAACCCAGCACGAACGCGACATCAAGAAGGTGATGCCGCGCGTCGAGCGCATCAACGCCCTGGAGCCGGCGATCAAGGCCCTGTCGGACGAGCAACTCCGGGGGAAGACCGCCGAATTCCGCGAGCGCCTCGCGAAGAAGCTCGAAGGCGTCCACGCCGACGACGTCAAGGCTGCCCGCGACCAGGCCCTCGACGAGATCCTGGAAGAGGCCTTCGCGGTGGCCCGGGAGGCCTCGGTCCGGGCGCTGGGGCTGAGGCCCTTCGACGTCCAGCTGATCGGCGGCATGGTCCTCCACTCGGGGAAGATCTCGGAAATGAAGACGGGCGAGGGCAAGACCCTCGTCGCCACGATGCCGGTCTACCTGAACGCCCTGACCGGGCGCGGTGTCCACGTGGTCACGGTCAACGACTACCTCGCGCGCCGCGATGCGGAGTGGATGGGCCGGATCTACAGGTTCCTCGGGCTGACGGTCGGCTGCATCCAGAACAACCTGCTCGACGAGGATCGCCAGAAGGCTTACGCCTGCGACGTCACCTACGGGACCAACAACGAGTTCGGCTTCGACTACCTGCGCGACAACATGAAGTTCGAGCTCACGAACATGGTCCAGCGGGGGCACGTGTTCGCCATCGTCGACGAGGTCGACTCGATCCTCATCGACGAGGCCCGGACGCCGCTCATCATCTCGGGCCCGTCCGAGGAAAACACCGAGGTCTACTACCGCTGCAACCGCGTCATCCCGCACCTCGTCAAGGGCGCCGAGGAAAAGGACAAGTACGGCAACAAGACGACGACGGGCGACTACCTCGTCGACGAGAAGGCGCGCACGGCGGTCCTGACCGAGGAAGGCGTCGCCAAGGCCGAAAAGTACCTCGGGATCGACAACATGTACGACCTGCAGAACATCGACCTCCTGCACGGGGTCGAGCAGGCGCTCCGCGCCCACGCCCTCTACCGGCGCGACGTGGAGTACATGATCAAGGACGGCCAGGTCCTGATCGTCGACGAATTCACCGGACGCGTTCTCCCCGGCCGGCGCTGGTCGGACGGCCTGCACCAGGCCGTCGAGGCCAAGGAGAACGTGAAGATCGAGCGCGAGAACCAGACGCTCGCCACCATCACCCTGCAGAACTACTTCCGCCTGTACGAGAAGCTCGCGGGCATGACCGGCACCGCGGACACCGAGGCCGCCGAGTTCCACCAGATCTACAAGCTCGACGTCGTCGTGATCCCGACCAACAAGGAGATGGTCCGGGCCGACCACCAGGACGTCGTCTACGCGTCGGAGCGCGAGAAGTACGAGGCGGTGGCCGACGAGATCGTGCAGCTCCGGGAGAAGGGCCAGCCGGTGCTGGTCGGCACCGTCTCGATCGAGAAGTCCGAGCGCCTGTCCGAGCTCCTGAAGGAGCGCCGCGTCCCGCACGTGGTCTTGAACGCCAAGTTCCACGAGAAGGAAGCCGAAATCGTCGCGCAAGCCGGACGATCCGGCGCCGTGACGATCGCGACCAACATGGCCGGCCGCGGCACGGACATCGTGCTCGGCGGCAACCCCGAGGCCGTCGCCACCCACGAGCTCAAAGACGTCGAGGACCCGGCCGAGCGGGAACGGAAGCTTGGAAAGCTCCGCGAGACTTGCGCTGCCGACAAGTCGAAGGTCCTGGCCGCCGGGGGCCTCCACATCGTCGGCACCGAGCGCCACGAGTCGCGCCGGGTCGACAACCAGCTCCGCGGCCGATCGGGCCGTCAGGGAGACCCGGGGTCGTCCCGCTTCTACCTCTCGCTCGAGGACGACCTGATGCGCATCTTCGGGTCCGACCGCCTGCAGAACATCATGCGGCGGCTCGGCATGGAGGAAGGCGTCCCGATCGAGCACGGCATGGTCTCCCGCTCGATCGAGCGGGCGCAGAAGCAGGTCGAGGCGCGCAATTTCGAGAGCCGCAAGCACCTGCTCGAGTACGACGACGTGATGAACCGCCAGCGCGAGGAGATCTACGGCATGCGCCGGGGCATCCTGCGCGGCGAGACCGCTCGCGACCACGTCCTCGCGCTCGCCGAGACGATCCTCGACTACATCCTCGGGCGCCACCTCGACGCCGACAAGGACGCGGCCGAGTGGGATCTCGCCGCCTGCGACCTCGACCTCCAGGAGTACTTCGGCCTGAAGCCCGGTTCCTTCCCTTACGCCGAGAAGACCCGGGACCAGATCCGCGAGGAGCTCTGGGCCGGGCTGCTGCAGGTGTACGACCGCAAAGAAGGAATCCTCGGCGCCGAGATGATGCGGACGCACGAGAAGTTCGTGATGCTCCAGGTCGTCGACCAGCAGTGGAAGGACCACCTCCTCGCGATCGACCACCTGAAAGAGGGCATCGGCCTGCGCGGCTACGGCCAGCGCGACCCGCTCATCGAGTACAAGAAAGAGTCCTTCGAGCTCTTCACCCTGATGAAGGAGCGCATCGAGGACCAGATCGTCCAGTACCTCTTCAAGCTCCAGCCCGTGGCGCGGGAGGAGTCGGCCGAGGACGTCAACGCCGGGGCGGCCGAACGCCGGGCGCCCGCCGCGATGCCGGCCCGCCGCGCCCCGTCGAACGTGAACTACTCCTACGGCGCCGCGGCCTCGGGGGGCCAGGACGCCAAGGTCGAGACGCTCCACCGCAACGCGCCCAAAGTCGGGCGCAACGACCCCTGCCCGTGCGGCTCGGGGAAGAAATACAAGAAGTGCCACGGCGCGGCCGTGGCGGGGGCCTGATGGCGAATTCGCGAACGCGTTCCCGCAACCACGACGAGGACGTCCCGCTGGCGCTGACCTTCGACGACGTTCTGCTCCTGCCCGCCCACTCGGAGGTTCACCCCCGCAACGTGGACCTCGCGACCTCGCTGACGAGGGAGATCGGCCTCAACATCCCGGTGATCTCCGCGGCCATGGACACGGTGACCGAGTCCCGCCTCGCGATCGCGATGGCCCAGGCGGGCGGCCTCGGCGTCATTCACAAGAACCTCTCGATCGAGGCGCAGGCTGCCGAGGTGGACAAGGTCAAGCGCTCCGAGTCCGGGATGATCGTGGACCCGGTGACCTGCCGCCCCGAGCAGACGATCGCCGAGGCCCTCGACGTGATGGCCCGCTACAAGATCTCGGGCGTTCCCGTCGTCAACGCGCGGGGCAAGCTCGTCGGCATCCTGACCAACCGCGACCTGCGCTTCGAGACGCGCACCGACCGTCCGATCTCCTCGCGCATGACGAAGAAAAAGCTGATCACGACGCCGGTCGGGACGACCCTCGAGCAGGCCAAGGAGCTCCTCCACAAGTACCGCATCGAGAAGCTCCTCGTCGTGGACCGCGCCGGAAACCTCAAGGGCCTCATCACCGTCAAGGACATCCAGAAGGCGATCAAGTATCCGAACGCCGCCAAGGACGGCCTCGGCCGGCTGCGCGTCGGCGCGGCGATCGGCGTCACGAAGGACATCCTCGACCGGTCCCGCGAGCTGATCCGGGCCAAGGTCGACGTCCTGGTGCTCGATTCCTCGCACGGCCACAGCCAGGGCGTTCTCGACGCCCTGAAGCTCGTCCGCAAGCGCTTCCCCTCCACGCCGATCATCGCCGGCAACGTCGCGACCGAGCAGGGCGCGCGCGACCTCGTCGCCCGCGGCGCCGACGCCGTCAAGGTCGGGATCGGCCCCGGCTCGATCTGCACGACGCGCGTCGTCACCGGCGCCGGCGTCCCCCAGATCCACGCGATCCGCGAGTGCGCGAAGGCCACGCGCGGCACGAAGGTGCCGCTGATCGCCGACGGCGGCATCAAATTCTCGGGCGACATCACCAAGGCGCTGGCCGCGGGCGCCCACGTCGTGATGATCGGCTCGCTGCTCGCGGGCACCGAGGAGTCGCCGGGCGAGACGATCCTCTATCAGGGACGCACGTTCAAGGCCTATCGCGGCATGGGCTCGCTCGGCGCCATGAAGGCCGGCTCATCCGACCGCTACTTCCAGGAGTCCATGGAGGGCGAGACGCCGTCGAACGGCTCGCTCTCGAAACTCGTGCCCGAAGGGATCGAGGGCATGGTGCCCTACAAGGGCAGCGTCGAAGGCCTCGTCCTCCAGCTGACCGGCGGCGTGCGGAGCGGCATGGGTCTGGCCGGGTGCCGCACGGTCGAGGACCTGCGGACCAAGGCGAAGCTGATCCGGATCACGGCGGCGGGACTCAAGGAGTCCCACGCGCACGACGTCATCATCACCAAGGAAGCGCCGAACTACCGCCGCGAAGAGTAGGTCTCGCCGCCTCAGGACTCCGTCTTCGGGCCCCGTTCGGTCCTGGTGCTGCCGGTCTTCCGTTTCTTGCGCCCGCTCTCGTCGGCGGCTTCCTTCGCCCACTTCTGCTGGCGCAGCTTCAGGACCGCCTCGAGCCGGCGTGACATCTCCGCTTCTTCCCCGGCGGACCGCGGGCGGTAGTAGCGCCGGCCCCGGAGGCTGTCGGGCAGGCACTCGATGCCGCCGACGCCTTCGGGCTCGGCGGGCGCGTAGCGGTAGCCCCGCCCGTAGCCCACGTCCCGCATGAGCTTCGTCACGGCGTTGCGGATGACCTGCGGCACCGGCTCCGCCGGCTTCTCGGCGACGTCGCGCTTGGCCTCGCCCTCGGCCTCGTAGAGGGCGGTCGACTTGGGCGCGAGCGCGCAGTAGACCGCGGCTTCGACGAGCGCGAGCGACCCCTCCGGCATGCCGAGAAAGTCGTAGGCGTCCTTGGCGTCGAGAGCGACACGGAGCGCCCGCGGGTCGGCCAGGCCCACGTCTTCGGACGCGAACCGCACGATCCGGCGCGCGACGTACAGCGGGTCCTCCCCCGCCTCGAGCATGCGGACGAGCCAGTACAGGGTGGCGTCCGGATCCGACTCGCGCATGGACTTGTGGAGCGCCGAGATCAGGTTGTAGTGCTCCTCGCCCGCCTTGTCGTAGAGCAGCACCTTCCGCTGGAGCAGGTCGCGCAGGCGCGCGACGTCGATCGCCCGCACGCGTGTGGCCTCGGCGTCCGCTCCCGCCGCCTCGAGCAGGTTCAGCGCGCGGCGCGCATCGCCGCCCGAGGCCTGGGCAATGAAGGCCAGGGCGTCGTCGTCGAGCGAGAAGTCCCGGGCGCCGAGGCCGCGCGGGATGTCGCGCAGCGCCCGCTCGACGATCCGGGCGATGGCCTCCGGGGCGAGGGGCTCGAGGACCACCACCTTGCAGCGCGACAGCAGCGCTCCGTTGAGCTCGAACGAGGGGTTTTCGGTCGTGGCGCCGACGAGGACGATGTCGCCCGACTCGACGTAGGGCAGGAACACGTCCTGCTGCGACCGGTTGAACCGGTGGATCTCGTCGAGGAACAGGATCGTCCGCTTGCCGTGCCGCGCCCGGAGTCGTCGCGCCTCCTCGAGCACCTCGCGCATCTCCTTGACGCCCGTTGCGACGGCCGAGTACGAGAGAAAGAGCGACGACGTCTGCGACGCGATCAGGCGTGCGAGCGTCGTCTTGCCGACCCCCGGCGGCCCCCACAGGATCAGCGACGGGACGCGATCCTCCGCGATGGCCCGCCCGAGGAAGCCGTTGGGTCCCACCACCTCGGCAGGCCCTTCGACCTCGTCGAGCGAGCGCGGCCGCATCCGGTCCGCCAGCGGCGTGGACGGCGCGAACTCGTCCTTGCCGGCCGGGTTGGCCGACGCCGGCGGGTCCTCGAAGAGCTCGCCCGTCATCCCGCCTTCTCCAGTTCCCGGCGGCACGCCTCGGAGCACACCGACACCTCCCGGCCATCGCGCCGGGCGGTGAGGGCAATCGCGCGGTCGACCCAGGTCCCGCAGACCGGGTCGCGGACGAGCTCGGCCTCCCGGACGCGGGGCGGCGCCGGAGCCGCCGGGCGCGCGCCGCCGCGAAAGTACGCGTGGAGGAAGATGCGCAGACCGCGCAGGACGGTCAGCAGGAAGAACAGGACCAGAACGAAGAGGATGACGCGCGGCATCAGGCGCCCGGCTTCAGACTCGAGATCTGCTCCTGGAGCCGGTCCAGCTGCGGGATCTCGGGATAGCGGCGTTTGACCTCGTCGAAGAGGGGCTGAGCGGCCTTCGGATCGCGCCGGTCGTACGCCTCGACGAGAAGCCAGTTCAGCAGCGACTGCCAGTGGTCCGGGTTCGCCTCGCGGGCCTTCTGGAAGAAAGCGACCGCGAGCTCGAACTCGCCCCGATTGCGGTGCGCGGCGCCGAGGTCCGACAGGAGGTTCGGATTCTTCGGGGCCTTCCGCCGCGCCTTCTCGTAGCACGCGATCGCGTCGTCCCAGTCATCCTGGTCGTAATAGGCGTTGCCGAGGTCCATCAGGATCTCGGGATTCTCCGGGTCGCGGTCGAGTGTTTGTCGCAGCTCCGCCACGCGGTCTCCCGCGGCGGCCGGACGCGCCGGCGCGCTCGGCCGACCTCCGCCGCCGGCGAAATAGCCGGCACCGAAGCCGACGAGAGCGCCGACCAGCAGCATCACGAGCTTCTGCGCCGCCGAAGCGCGCGGGGATCCGTCCACGGGGAACATTCTAATGAACGGCGGAAAAGAAAACGGGGCGGCTCGTCGCCGCCCCGTGAGGGTTCGATCCCTTTCCCCGGAGGCTCAGTGAGCGGTCGCCCGGGCTCCCGCCGACCGGGCCAGAGCCCGATCCACCTGGCGCTCCACCTCTTTCTCGTCGAGGCCGTTGATCACTGCGATCTCGGAAACGATGAGGTACTTGGCGCGCTCGTACATCTTCTTCTCGCGGAACGAGAGCGTCTTGCGCGACGAGATGTAGTTGAGGGTCTTCAACACGTCGGCGATCTTGTTGAGCTCGCCGCTCTTCATCTTGTCGAGGTTCTGCTTGTACCGCCCCTTCCAGTCGCCGGTCGCCGAAAAGCGCCCGTCGCCGAGGGTCTTCATCAGGCCGGTGATGTCCTTGCGCTGTGTGAGCCGGCGCAGGCCAATCAGACTCGTGTTCCCGACCGGCACCATGACCCGGGAATTGTTCGAAAGGAGCCGGAGATGGTAGAAGCTCCTCGGAGCCACCGGCTCCGTCTGAAACCCCTCGCCGATCTTTTCGACCACCGAGACGCCGTGATTCGGGTAAACGATCTTCTCTCCCACCTTGAATCCCACTCGGTCCTCCTCAAAGAAAGTGAAAAGAGCCTGATACGGGAGCCGCGAATTATAGGCAAAAGAGGGTGGGAACTCAATCATCTGACCCGACGGACAGGGACAGAAGTTATGCTGTTTCAGCAATTTATCGAGACTCTGTGACTTCTGTCACAGATCTGACTCCCGACTAAATCAGGCCGGCTCAGTACGATGGCGCCGACCCCCTGCGGTGACCGAGCCGAAGGCGGCACTCACCGGGCGGAGGCTGCCCGCCGCCTGGCTCGCGAGGAACCTGCCGCCGGGGCCAGCAACCGATCGACCCGAGCGAGGCCGTCCCGTGTCTTTCCCGGGTCGTATCCGTAGCCGATCCGCAGGTACCGTCCGATCCCGAAGTGCGAGCCCGGGGTGACGAGAACCGACTGCTCGAGGCGGAGCCGGTCGAACAGCGCGGTCGAGCCGATCGGCAGGCGGTACTTCACGAGGACGATCGCCCCGGCGACCGGCGGGATGTACTCGAACAGCTCCCCGTGGCTCCGGATCCACCGCTCGACCTCGGGCAGGTTGCGGGCGAGGATCGCGCGGGTGCGGGCCAGGATCCGTTCGCGCCGCGCCGGTTCGAGCGCGGCGGCGGCGAGGCGATCCGAGAGCATCGTCGGCGTCAGCGTCGTGTAGTCCTGGTACGCCCAGAGCGACGCCGCCGTCTTCGGGGGCGCGACGATCCAGCCGATCCGGAGCCCTGGCAAGCCGAACGCCTTCGAAAGCCCCGCCGTCACGATCACCTTGCGATAGCGCCCCCAGAACGTGGGCGACGTCGGCGGACCCGCCACCTCGGCCCCGCGATAGACCTCGTCGGAGACGATCCACGCGCCGACCTTGCCGGCGACGCGCACGATCGCGTCCATCTCCTCCGGCGTCAGCACGGCGCCGGTGGGGTTGTTGGGATTCGTCACCATGATCAGGCGCGTCTTCCTTCCGACCGCGCGCTCGAGGCTCGCCACGTCGAGGGCCCACCGCGTCTTCAGGCCCCGGCGCTTCTCGACGAGCCGGTACGCGTCGGCGCTGCCCGCGTAGCCGCGCGCCACGCCCCACCCCTGCAGGTAGCTCGGGATCATGATCGCCGCGCGGTCGCCCTTTTCGAGGAGGCCCCAGAGCGTCGTGTAGTTGGCCTCCGAGCAGCCCGTGGTCACCAGGACGTTGTCGGCGGAGGCTCCCGGGTAGAAGTCCGCGATGCGCTCCCGCAGCCGCTCCGAGCCGTTCGACTCGGGGTACTTGAGCGACTGTCCGAGGAGCGTCTCGGCGCCGTACTCCTCGCCGAGAAGTTCCTCGACGCGCAGCGGCTCGACACCGCTCTCCGAGAGGTTCCACCGCACGCTGTTCTCGTACAGGCACTGGGTCCGTTCCATGTCGAATCGGTCCATGCGCATGGCGGCCTCCGGAGGTCGGGCGATGCTATCAGCCGACCGTGACGACGACCTTGCCGGTCGTGCCGCGTCCGGCCAGAGCGCGGTGCGCGTCCGGGAGGCGCTCGAAGGAAAAGCGCGGCCCGAGGATCGGGCGGATCCGGCCGTCCTTCCAGAGGCCGAAGAGGACGTCGGCGCCGCGCCGCAGCTCGCCCGTCCGGTCCGGCAGGAGCGAGAGGTTGAAGCCGATGAGCGTCCGACAGGACTGGACGACGGAATAGGGCGACAGGAGTCCCATCGCGGCGAGCTCGCGCGCGGCGGCCAGCTTCGCGACGCCGGACGGGCCCGCGGCGGCCGCAAAGCCGTAGAGCACGTAGCGTCCGCCCGGGGCGAGCGTTTTCCAGAGACGGCGAAACGTCCGTCCTCCGATCGCGTCCGCCACGACGTCGCAGCGGCCGCCGAAAACGTCGCGGAGCAGTCGCGGAGCTTCGGCGTAGGTCCCGGCCGCCTCGGCGCCGAGGTCGCGGCACAACGCGCGCTTGGCCTCGCTCCCGACCAGGGCGAGGGTCCGGGCCCCGCGCGTGCGGAGGACCTGGAGCAGCGCCGTGCCGACACCGCCCGCCGCGGCGGTCACCACGACGCGGTCGCCCTCGGCCACCTCGGAGCGGGCCGCCAGATACCATGCCGTCAGGAACGCGACCGGCAACGCGGCCGCTTCGACGAGGTCGACGCCGTCCGGGACCGGGAAGACGCGGGCCGCCGGCGCGCAGACCTTGTCGGCGTGGCCGCCGAAGAGCGGCACGGCGACGACGCGTTGTCCCGCCGCGAAGGGGGCGCCCTCCCCGACCGCCTCGACGACGCCCGAGACCTCCATCCCCGGCACGAAGGGCGGCTTCGGCGTCCGGGGGTAAGCGCCCGACCGGACGAACAGATCGGCGAAGTTCAGGCCGATCGCGGCCGTCTGAACGAGCACTTCGCCCGCCGCGGGAAGCGGATCCGGCCGCTCCCGCAGGACGAGGCGCTCGGGCCCGCCATAACGGTCGACGAACCATGCCCGCGATCCGCTCACCCCTCGGATTATGGCCGAGCCAGGCGAGCCCGATCGGCCGCGATATCCTCGCGCGCCATGCCGTCGCCGCCGCCGCGCCGCGTCCTCGAGGTCCTTCCGGGTCTGGCCGCCGCCGGCGCCGTGATGCTCGCGGCGAACGAGCTCGCGCGCCATGTCGGCGCCGGTGTTCTGCGCCTGCAGGGGATCGACCCCGCGGGCCGGCCGAGCCCGATCTCGGGCATCTCGATGGCGATCGTCCTCGGCCTCGTCGTCGCCAACACGCTCGGAACCTGGCCGGTGCTGCGACCGGGCCTGACCTTCTCGGTCAGGCGCCTCCTGCGCCTGGGCATCATCCTCGTCGGCATCCGCCTCTCGTTCTTCGACGTCGTCAAGCTCGGCGCCTGGGGAATTCCGGTCGTCGCCGTCATCATCGCGGTGGCTCTCCTGCTCTCCCACGGGATCGCGCGCGCCTTCGGCGTTTCCGACCGGCTGGGCACGCTCGCGGCGGCGTCCACGGCAATCTGCGGCGTGACCGCGGCGCTCTCGGTCGGGCCCGTGATCGAGGCCGAAGAGAACGAGGTCGCCTACACCGTCGCCAACGTCACGCTCTTCGGCCTCGTCGCGATGCTGTTCTATCCCTACCTGGCCCACGGCCTCTTCGGCGCGGCGTCGGCCTCGGCCGGCCTCTTTCTCGGCACCGGCATCCACGACACGTCGCAGGTCATGGGCGCGGCGCTGTCGTATCGCGAGCTCTTCCGCGACGAGACCGCGTTCCGAGTCGCGACCGTCACGAAGCTGACGCGCAACGTCTTCCTCGTCGCCGTCGTGCCGCTGCTCGCGTATCTCCACGCGCGCCGGACGGGGCACGAGGGCGGGCGCGTCCGGATCGCCCGGCTCTTCCCCGTCTTCGTCCTCGGGTTCCTCGCGATGGCGATCCTGAGGTCCGCCGGCGACGCCGGCCTCGCGTCGGGCGGCCGTGCTCTCGGCGTCTGGGACGCGGCCGCGTGGCAGAACGCCGTCAAGACCGTCGGCGAAACCTGGGGGACCGCCGCGCTCGCCACCGCCATGGCCGCGGTCGGCCTTTCGACGAACCTGCGCTCGCTCGGGCGCATGGGATGGCGGCCGCTCTACGTCGGCGCGCTCTCGGCCGCGCTGATCGGCGTTCTCGCGCTGGCCCTCGCGGCGCTCGTCGGCCCGCACCTCTAGTCGACGACCCGGACGCGATGAGGAAACCCGCGGCGCCCCGTCGATCTCCCGACGTCCCAACGAGGCTCTCGGCCGCGTGGCTGACCGTTCCGATCGTCCTCTACGTCGTCCTCGCCGCCCGCCTCGTCACGACGCACATCGGGTATCACGTGGACGAGGCGATCTTCGTCGAGTCCGACGTCTACGTGATGCGCGGCCACGCGCCCGCACCACTGCACTACGACAGCGCGGCCTGGACCGCTCAGCACGGCCGCCGCTGGCCGGTCATGGTCATGCCGTACATCGGCACCGTGAAGGACGTCGTGGCGCTGCCGCTCTTCGCGCTCTTCGGCGTCGGCGCCGACACGGCGCGCTTCGCGGGGGTTCTTCTCGGCGCCATCGGGATTCTCGGTCTGGTCGCGCTGCTCGCCCGGCGCGTTCATCCGGCCGCCGGGCTGGCGACGGGCGCGCTGCTCGCCGTGAATCCGTCGTACCTCGACTTCACCGTCTTCGACAACGGCGGCGCCTCCGTCTGCGTGGCGAGCCTCGGGCTCGTTGCGCTGGCGCTCCTGCGCCACCTCCGGCGCCGCTCGGCGGCCTCCGCGCTTCTGCTCGGCATCGCCGCCGGCGTCGGCGCCTGGGCCCGCTTGAACGTCGTCTGGCTGCTGGCGGCCCTCGCGGCCGGCGGCCTCTTCGCGTTCGGGCGGCGCGCCCTTCCGCCGCGCCGCCACGCCCTCGCCCTCGCCGCCGGCGGCCTGCTCGGCGCGCTCCCGCTCCTCGCGTACGAAGCGGCGTCCGGGCTGGCGACCCTGCAGTTCATTCGCCAGACCCGGCGTCCCTGGTCGCTCGGGCTCGGCCTCGAGCGCTTGCGGGGACTCGCGGACGTCCTGATCGCCGGCGAAGAACAGAGGGCCGTCTGGGGCGGCCCACCGTTGCCGGCGTGGCAACTCGCCCTCGGAGGCGCCCTGCTCGTTCTGGCCTTCGTCGCCGCGGCCCTGCCCGTCGCCGGACCGGACGAAATCGTCGCGCGCTGGCGCCGGCTCTTCGGCGCGGCGACGGTCGCCGCGGCCCTGCTGCTCGCGACCTCGCGCCTGAACGTCATCGGCCACCACCTCGTCGGCGCGCTGCCGCTCGCCCTCGCCGCGGCGGTGCTGCTCACCGTCGAGCTCTGGCCGCGTCGAGCCCTTGCCGCCCCGCTGGCGGCCCTCCTCGCCGCCCTCGCCGCCGTGTCGATCGTCTGGGACGCGCGCGTCGAAGAGGGCCTCCGCGCGACTGGCGGCCGGCTCTTCTGGTCGAGCGCGATCTATCAGCTCGCCCAGCGCCTCGAAACGATGGGCGTCCCTCCCGAGCGCCTGAAGGTCCTGACGTGGGGCCTGCACCCGAACCTCTACGTCGTCTCGGGCGGCCGCGTCCACGGGACCGACCTCTTCTGGAAGGCGACGCCGGAGCGCTCGTCGCGCGGCCGCCTCTGGGACGACGAGGTGCGCGAGGGCGGGACGTTTCTCCTGTCGCTGCTGCCGAGCGGCTCGGAGTCCCTCGACGCCGCCTCGCTCGGGTTCCGCCGGGCTTATGAGCGTTACGCCGGGCCGCGCCGCGAAACGCGATTCTTCGACCGGTCGGGGACGCCGGTGATCCTGCTCGTCGAGGTCCAGCCGGAGAAAAGCGAGATCACCGTCGACCCGGGCGTCTCCGCCCCGCCTGATCTATCATCGTCGAACCCTGCCGGAGTGGCGGAATGGCAGACGCAGGGGACTCAAAATCCCCCGCTCGCAAGGGCATGCCGGTTCGAGTCCGGCCTCCGGCACCACGGCTCGCGGACGCCGTCCCGGGCGCCCGGAGCTCAGTGCTCCAGCCCGTATTCCTTGATCTTGTTGTAGATCGTCTTGAGCGAGAGCTTGAGCAGCTCGGCGGTCTTCTTCTTGTTGCCGCGGGCGAACTCGAGGGTCTTCGAGATCAGGCGGCGCTCGACGTCGGCGAGCGAATCGCCCACCGCGATCCGGACGACGGGCGCCTTGCGCGCGCGAATCTTCGTGCGCGGCAAAGGCCGCGCCAGGACCGACCGCACGACCAGGGGGCCGACCGTCCCCTCCGAAAGACGCGCGGCGCGGCGGACGAGCTCGCGGAGCTCGATCGCATTGCCCGGCCAGTCATGGGCCTTCAGGACGTCGAGCGCTTCGGCCTCGAAGGAGAGACCGGCCTCGGCATCCTCGAGGAGATGCTCGGCGAGAACCGCGGCGTCGCCGTCGCGCTCGCGCAGCGGCGGCAGGTGGACCACGTCCTCGACGAGCGCGTCGCGCAGCGCCGGCAGGAGACGGCCTGCGGCGAGGGCGTCGCCGGGCTCCTCGTCGAGGCCCACGACGAGGCGCGTCGGCCCCGACTCGAGGCGCGACACCAGCATCTCCTGATAGCCGAGCGAGGCCGTCTCGACGCTCGGCAGATAGAGCGTTCCGGCGTCGGCCTGTCCCATGGCGAGGTCGAGCGACTCGCCCTCGGAGATGTAGGCGAAACGCCGGGCGCCGCGCGGCGACAGGCGGTGCAGCGCCAGGGCCGCAGCGTCCTTCTCCGTGCCGAACTCGCCCGTCAGCAGTACCGATCCGCCGCCGCGCGCCGCGCGCTCGATCGCCGCGAGCGTCCCGAGCCAGCGGGGCGAGCGGCCGGGCAACGTGTCGCGCACGTCGGCGCGCGCCAGGGCGAGGCGCGTCTTCTCCGCCTCGGCGTCGCGAGCCGTGCGGACCTGGGCTCCGACGAGCAGCTGCGACAGGCGGGCTTCGGAGATCGGGCGCCAGAGAAAGTCGTCCGCTCCCGCGGCGATCGCCGCGACGCCGCGGTCGAGGTCCTCCGCCGGCACCAGCGCGAACGTCGACCGCGCCGGACGCGCCGCGCGGACGCGCGCCAGAAACCGCGAGCCGCGTTCCGCGGCGCCGTCGACGGCCGCGATCACGACGTCGGGGTCGAACTCGGACAGCGCGGCCTCGGCCTCCGCGAACCCGGCAAAGCCCCGCGCGGGCCGGCCGAGCGCCGCGAGCGCGCGGCGCAAGCCGTCGCGGGATTTCTCCTCCGAGTCGACGAAAAGGACCTTCATGACCGGAAAATTAATTCTACACCCGGCGGGCTCAGGAACCGCCGCCCGGGCGGATCCCGAGGCGCGGCCAGAGGGCGTCGACCCTGGCTTTGACCTCCGGGGACATCTCGATCGCGTCGGGCCAGCGGCGCGCGAAGCCTTCCTCCGGCCACTTCCGCGTGGCGTCGATCCCCACCTTGCTGCCGAAGCACGGAAGCCGCGACGCGAAGTCGAGCTCGTCGACCGGACCCTTCACGAGCTCGAGGTCCCGCTCGGGGTCGATCGCCGTCAACGCGCGCCAGAGCACCTCGCCGCCGTTGCGGACGTCGACGCCGCGGTCGACGACGACGATCGTCTTGGTGAACATCATCTGGCCGGTGCCCCAGATCGCGTGCATCGTCTTGCGCGCGTGCCCGGGATACCTCTTGTCGATCGACACGATCATCAGGTTGTGGAAGATCCCTTCGACCGGAAGGTGCATGTCGACGATCTCGGGAATCGTCTTCCTGACGAGGGGCAGGAAGAGGCGTTCGACCGCCTCCCCGAGAAAGCCGTCTTCCATCGGCGGTTTGCCGACGATCGTCGTCAGGTAGACGGGTTTCTCGCGCCTCGTGACGGCGGTGACGTGAAAGACCGGGAAGTCGTCGTCGAGCGAGTAGAAGCCCGTGTGGTCGCCGAAGGGCCCCTCGCGGCGGCGTTCGCCCGGATCGACGTAGCCTTCGAGGACAACCTCGGCCTCGGCGGGCACGAGCAGGTCGACCGTTCTCGCCGGCACGACCGGCACCGCCTCGCCGCGCAGGAAACCGGCAAAGAACAGCTCGGAGATCCCCGGCGGCAGCGGCGCGATCGCCGAGAAGACGGTGGCCGGATCGCATCCGATCGCGACGGCGACCTCCATGCGGCGCCTGTCGCGTTCGTAGCCGCGCGCCTGGCCCGCGCCGTCCTTGTGCTTCTGCCAGTGCATGCCCGTCGTCGCGCGGTCGTATACCTGCATCCGGTACATGCCGACGTTGGTCTTGCCGCTCGCCGGGTCCTTCGTGATCACGAGCGGCATCGTGACGAACGGACCGGCGTCCTGCGGCCAGCACGTCAGCACCGGCAGCGCGCGGAGGTCCACGGCGTCGCCCGTCGCGACGACCTGCTGGCACGGGGCGTTCCGGACCGTCTTCGGGAAGACCGACGCGAGCTCCGTGACCCTCGGGATGGCCCGGAGCTTGTCGAGGATCCCTTCGGGAGGCTTCGGGTCGAGAAAGAAGTCGAGCCGCGCGTCCCACTCGGCCCAGCCGCCGATGCCGAGAGCTTTCAGCATCCGGCGCCGCGAGGCGAAGACGTTGATCGCGACCGGCATCGCCGAGCCCTCGACGTTCTCGAAGAGAAGCGCGGGCCCGCTCGCCTTCACCGCGCGATCGGCGATCTCGGCGATCTCCAGGCGCGGCGAGACGCGCTCGCGAATTCGGACGAGCTCGCCGTCGGCTTCGAGTGCTCCGAGGAACTCGGACAGGTCGCGGAAAGGCACGCTATCCCTTCGCCCGGCCCCGCGCCGCCGCGAGCGGGACGTCGGCCTCGATCCGTCCGACCTCCGCGCCGACCGCGTTCAGGACGGGCGGCTCCGCGTACGTCGCGAGGGTCCGGCGGACCTCGATCGGCAGCAGCCCCAGCCGATCCAGGGCCGCGAGCGTCACGGCGTCCCTCGGCCGGGCCGAGCCGTCGTCGAGCTTGAAGGCGAGGCCGAGCGTCTTCGAGCCGCGGGCGGGCAGGACCGCGACCGCGTAGACGCCCTCGGCGCCCTCCTTCCCGATCCAGCGCCCCTTCCCGGCGGCCATGAAGTCCGTCGTGAATCGCCCCGTCCCCGCGACCATGTCGGGCCTCTTGCCCATCGCGCGCACGATGCGGGAACGCACCCCGGCGGATTCGCGATCCTCGCCCGGCAGGCGCGGCGCCGCCAGGCGCGCGTAGGCGGCAGCCAGCGCCGAGAGCGGCAGCCGGAAGACCGGCAGGTTGCACCCGTCGACCGCGACGGTGATCCGCGATTCCGGAATGTCGGCGTGGCGCGCGAGGAGCGTGCGGATCCGACGCTGGAGCGGGTGCGCCGGGTCCGTGTATCCCGCACTCGGGAGGTCGAGGGCCCGGCACGCGAGCAGCATCCCCGCGTGCTTGCCCGAGCAGTTGTTGTGCAGCGCCGTGGGCGCCTCCCCGCGGCGCACGAGGGCCCGCGCGGAAGCCTCGTGCATCGGCGCGTGCGCGCCGCAGGCGAGATCCGCCGGACCGAAGCCGCCACGCTTCAGGAGATCGCGCGCCAGGCTCACGTGCGCGGGCTCTCCGCCGTGCGACGCGCAGAGCAGCGCGATCTCGGCGTCGCCGAGGCGAAAACGCTTCTCGCCGCCGGCGAGCAGGAGGGGCATCGCCTGGAACGGCTTCGCCGCCGACCGCGCGTACACCGGCAGATGGGGATCGCCGCAGGCGTGCTGGAGGCGCCCGCGCTCGTCCACGACGGCGAGGTTGCCGCGATGCACGGACTCCACGTGCGGCCCGCGATACACCCGCGCGAGCACCGGGGGGGCCTTCGTCACGTCGCCCATTATGGCAACATCGGTTATTCTGGACTCCCGAATGCGACGGAATAATCGTCCCGCCCGGATCGTTCGGGACCCCGAATGCGCGCCTTCTTCCTGAGCCTCGCCGTGGCCGGAATCTCGGCGGCGAGCGCCCACGCCGAGCAACCGGCGGCCCCCCAGTTTCCCGACCTCGAGTTCGTCGGCGAACAGGGCGGGAGCGTGCGGCTGTCGGAGTTGAAGGGCAACGTCATTCTCCTGAACGTCTGGGCGACGTGGTGCGGCCCCTGCAAGAAAGAGCTCCCGATCGTCCAGAAGATGTACGACACCTACAGCGACCGGAACTTCGTCGTCGTGTCGGTCAACGTCGACGCCGACCGCCGGCGCGTTGACCCCTTCCTCAAGCAGTTCAACATCTCTTTGCCCGTCTACTACGCCTCTCCCGAAGACGCCGGCCCGCTCACCGCGACCGGCATTCCGTCGACGTTCATCCTGGGCCCGGACCGCGCGCTGATCGACCGGGCCGTGGGCTACTCGCCGGAATGGGAGGAGCGTTGGAAAAAGGTGGTCGAAAAGTACGTGAAGAACCGCAAGTGACGCGGTAACCCCGGCGCCCGCTCCGGGCGTAGGAACAAGAGGAGGGTCGTCCCATGAAGATCCGTGTCTTCCTGATTGCCGCGATCGCCGCCGTCCTCAGCGTCGCGTCCGCGACAGCCCAGATTCGCGAGGGCACGGTCGAGCTCTCCGGCTTCGCCGGGTACCTCGTCGGCGGCCACTTCGGCGACGTGCCGGCCACGCCCGACTACAACTACGGCTACCGGCTCGACATCGGCGACGACGTCGCCTACGGCGGCCGCCTCGGCTACAACTTCAACAACACGTTCGAGGCCGAGTTCGAGTACTCCCGCTCGCCGACCAATCTCCAGGTCGACCCGTTCCGCTCCAACCTTCCCACCGTCGACTTCGCGCCGCTGACCCTTCAGTACTTCATGGGTTACCTGACCTTCAACTTCGGACGCGGCCGGAGCGTCGGCTACTTCACGATCGGCGGCGGCGCCGCGGATTTCCAGGCGCACTTCGGCGACATCGGTTCGGTCTCCAAGACGTACGGAACGGCGGCGATCGGCGGCGGGTACAAGTACTTCGTCAACCCGCACTTCGGCCTTCGCCTCGACGCCCGCTTCTACTCGACCGCGGTGGGCTCGCGAACGTTCTATTGCGGCTACGGCTACTACTGCAGCGGGACGACCTGGGTGACGAGCTTCGTTCCGAACGGCGGCGTCATCATCGCGTTCTAGGCCTCTCGCCCCTCGCGACGTCCGTGATCGATACCCGGCGGCTCGAGCCGCCGGGTTCGCCGTCGATGCGCACTTCCACCGTCGGCGGCAACAGCATCCGGACCGCCGCCCGCGGCCACTCGACGCAGACCGGGGCGTCCGCGACGGCCTCCGGAAGGCCCAGCACGGCGAGCTCGCGCTCGGAGTCGTCGAGCCGATAGAGGTCGAGGTGGCGCAGCACGATGCCGCCGCCCCCGCCGGCGTACTCGTGGAGAATGGCGAACGTCGGCGAGGCCACCTCGCGCTCCGAGGCGCCGAGGCCGCGCGCCACGCCGCGGGCGAAGGCGGTCTTCCCCGCTCCGAGCGCGCCCTCGAGGTAGACCACGTCACCCGGGACGAGCCGCGCGGCGAGGACCTCGCCGAGGCGCTCCGTCTCCGCGGCGCTGTGCGTCAGCGTCGCCGGCTCACGCATGGCGCCTCGAGCCGGCGCGCAGCGCGGCGCGCACGCCCGGGACGGCGTCCGCGATCTCGTGAGCGAGAAGCCCCGCGTCGCCCAGCCGCGGCGCGAGCGCCTCGGCGGCGGCGCCGTGCAGCCAGGCGCCCGCGACCGCGGCCGCGCGGGGCGCGAGGCCTCCGGCCAGCAGCGCGCCGATCAGCCCCGAAAGGACGTCGCCCGACCCGGCCGTCGCGAGCAGCGGCGTCCCCGTCGGATTGACGGCGACCTCGCCCGTGGGCGCCGCGACGAGCGTGTGGGCGCCTTTCAGGAGCGCCACGGATCCCGAGCGGCGGGCGAGCGAACGCGCGGCGCCGAGGCGGTCGGCCTGGACGCGCGCGGCGCTCGTCGCGAGCAGCCGCGCCGCCTCGCCGGGGTGCGGCGTCAGGACGGTCGCCGTGCGCGGCCGGCGGAGAAACGCCGGCCGACCCGCGAAGGCATTCAGGCCGTCGGCGTCGACGAGCAGGGGAAGCCGCGCCCGCGAGACCACCGCTTCCAACAGGCGCACCGTGCCCGGCGCCGTGCCGAGACCGGGACCCACGACGGCGGCGTCGAAGCCCGTGAGCGCCTCGAGGAGCGCCGGGATGGCCCGTTCCGACAGCGCGCCGCGCTCCTCGGGCAGGCCGATCGTCATCGCTTCCGGCAGCGCGTCGACGACGAGACCCTCCAGGGACTCCGCGCACAGGACGGTGACGAGACCGGCGCCGCCGCGCAGCGCGCCGCGGGCGGCAAGAATCGCGGCCCCCGTCTTGCCGCGCGAACCCGCGACGATCGCCAGACGGCCGAACGTCGCCTTGTGCGCCTCCCGCGGGCGCGGCGGCAGGAGCGCCCGGACGTCGGAGGCCTCGGCGAGCCAGAAGCGGCGGGCGCGCGCCTCGAGCGTCCAACGGCGGATCCCGATGTCGGCGACGAGAACACGGCCGCAGAACCCGCTCGCCGGCGGCAGCACGTGGCAGGGCTTCGGCGCCGCAAACGCCACGGTCAGCGCGGCCCGGACCGCGTCGCCGGAAACCTCGCCGCCGTCGGAGGAGAGTCCCGACGGAACGTCGGCCGAGACCACCGGCCGGCCCGAGGCGTTCAGGGCGCGCACCGCGCGTCGCGCGATCCCGGAGAGCGGGCGCGTCAACCCCGTGCCGAAGAGCGCGTCCACGGCGCCGTCGGCGTCGCGCAGCTCACGGGCGAACTCGGCCGGCCCGCCGCGCGCCGCGAGCGAAACCGGCGCGATCCCGACGGCGGCCGCCCGGGAGAGGTTGGCGGCCGCGTCGCCGCGGTAACGCGCCGGGTCCCCGAGCGTGAAGAGGCGCACGGCCACGCCGCGCGCCGCGAGGAGCCGGGCCCCGGCCAGCCCGTCGCCGCCGTTGTTGCCGGGACCGCAGACGACCACGACGCGGCGCCAGTCCGGTCGCGCCCGGACGAGGGCCTCGGCGAGCGCGGCCGCGGCGTTCTCCATCAGCGCGTCCGACGGCGTCCCGGCGCGGATCGCGGCCGCGTCCGCCCCGCGCGCGGCGCGCGCGTCCAGGACGGGAATCACGCGGCCGGAGCGGCCACCGGCGTCGCCGAAGACGGAAGCGTCAGCGCGGCCCGAGCGGACACGCGCCGATTATCCCATCCCGCTAGGGCGTGCTCGGCTTCGTCCCCGGATTCGTCGTCTCGAGCGGCTTCTCCTTGGGGAGGACCGACACGAAGACGTTCTTCTGCACGTAGGACGTCAGGTTCGAGACGCCGTCCCGGACGCCGACCGCGAGCTTCTGGCCGCCCGGCACGACGATCAGGGAGACGTCGTAGTAGAAGTCCTTCCGCTGCGCGATGTTCAGGTCCTTGAGCGGTACCTTGACCAGCTGGCGCTGCACCTGGAGGTCCGACTGCTTTCCGGAGACGTCCAGGACGACGAAGTAGACGAAGAAGTACCCCTCGTAGTTGTCGCCGGACGGGACGAGCCCGAGCTTGCCGATCGGGACGGAGACGCGGACCGGCAGCTGATAGTTGTCGCGGTCGTACGGCTTGGCGTCGCCGATCGAGACGTTGACCCCGAGCGGATTGTCGGTGCGGGCGTAGTGGAGGCTCGCGACGACCGCTTCGGCCGTGCGGGTCTCCGTCGACTTCTCCATGAAGCTCGTCCGCGTGCGGACGGTCAGCCCCTTCTTCTTGACCGTGACCTCGATCTTGTGCCCGCGGTCGGTGGCGCCCTTGGCCGCGCGGTAGCCGAGCGAGTAGAAGTTCGAGAAGTCCGCCGCGATCTGGTCGAAGTTCGACTTCAGGTCGTTCGTGTTGACGGCCGACAGCCCGCCCGTCTCCTCCGCCAGCATGCGGATGGGGCCCTGCATGTTCTGGCGCATGAAGAAGTCGTTCAAGTGGACGTCGGTCGAGCGGTTCGAGGCGTCGAGCATGTCGCTCGTCTGGAGGCCGGAGACGTCGAGCGTGTAGATCGTGACGCCGTTCGCGTTGGCGGCGCTGACGATCTTCATGTAGCGCGTGCTCATGTCGTAGTCGAATTCGTTCATCGACGCCGACGGGTCCTGGAACTTGTCGCGGATCGCCTCGTAGAGCTCGAGCCCCGCCGTCTGGGGAAGCCCCTCGGAAACGTAAACGAAGTTCTTGCGCCCCTGGAGGCCGGCGAGGCTCGCGATCGTGTCGTCGATCGCGTCCACCGTGAACTCGATGTCGTTGCGCAGGGCCTTGGCGTACGTCTGCGCGTAGTTCTGCGCCTCCGTCGAGCTCTTGGCGTCGTTGATTCGCTGGAGAGCGTCCTTCCGGTCCGCCGCCGTGTTGGTCCCGCCGGCGGTGTCCAGCTCGACCTGCTCCAGAGTCCCGATCAGCTCGTTGGGCTCGGTCGTGAAATTTTTCCGCACCTTGAGCGACCGGTTGTAGGTGACGATCATCCCCTCGGCGTTCGGGCCGATGGCCTGGGTGATGAACTCCTTCAACCTTTTGAACATGTGGTTCCGGCTCTGGGGCTGGATGTTCTGGTTGTCGATGTAGAAGATGTAGTGAGCTTTGACCACGGCCGGCAGGTCCGGCGCGGCGTCCTTGGAGTCGAGCGCGAGGGTCGTTCCGTCTTCGAGGATCACTTTGCCCCCGGAGACGGCGTAGAAGTTGGTGATCGTCTGAGGAAGGCCGTCCTGGCGAACCTCGAAGTCGGCTGCCGTCAGGCCCGGAACCCGGTTTCCCTTCGAGTCGGTGACGAAGACGTCGACGCTGGTGACGGTGACGTCCACCGACTCGGTGATCGGCGGGATGATCGGCGCCTCGGAGGGCTTCTGGGCGGCCGGGGGCGGGGCGGCCTGAGGCTTGACCTGAGCCGCGGACACCGCCGCGCAAGCGAACAAAACGGCAAACAGGGACGGACGCTTCAAACGAATCCTCCTGCCGCGCCAAAGCGCTGGCGTCACCGACATTATTCCCCGGCGGCACGGTCCGCGGCGGGTCGTCGGCGACGCCTCGCGAGTGTCGACCGCGGGTCGCATCGGGCCGAGCGCCGCGAAGCCCCGGCGGCCCAAAAACTCTGTTGCTTTGTGGGGGGGAATTCAACAGAATTCGGCACTCCGGGGCGGGCCTGACAAACCCGGGTGGATAAGCGAAAGCGAAGCGAGGAGCGATAGCAAGAGCATGCGCCATCGGCAACGTGCGGCTGCGGCCGCGTTCTTCCTCCTGGCGCTGACGGCGCTCGCCGGCTGCGACAAGTTCAAGTCGAAGCAGGCCATCAAGAAGGGCAACGAGTTCCTCAAAGCGGCGCAGTACCAGAGCGCGCTCGCCGAGTACGAGGAAGCGCTGCGACTCGACCCGGGCGAGACGAAGCTGCACAAGCACCTCGGCATCGCGTACATGGGGATGTACCAGCCGGGCTCGAAGCACCCGAAGGACCTCGAGTACGCGCAGAAGGCGATCGACAACCTCAAGCTGTACGTGCAGGCCTATCCGGACGACAACAAGGCGCTCGAGTACCTCGTGTCGATGTACCTGAACACCGAGCGCTACGACGATGCGATCGCCTTCTACCAGAATGAGTTCCTGAAGCGGAATCCGAAGGACGCCAAGGCGATGAACTCGCTGGCGATGCTGTACTTCAAGAAGGGCGACTTCGACAACGGAGTCCTCTGGCTCAAGAAGCGGCTCGAGCTCGAAGGCACCAACCCGGAGGTCTACTACCTGATCGGCGTCCAGGCGTGGGACCGGTCCTACAACTTCCCCGATCTCGACCCGGCGCTGCGCGCCAAGATCGTCGACGAGGGTCTCCAGTCGCTGAACAAGGCGGTCGAGCTCAAGCCCGACTACTTCGAGGCGGTCTCCTACATCAACCTGCTGTACCGGGAAAAGGCCAAGATGGAAACGGACCCGGCCAAGAAGCAGGAGTACACCGACACAGCCAACAAGTACCTGCAGCAGGCGCTCGAGATGCGCAAGGCGGCCCAGGAGAAGGCGAAGGCGGCACAGCCGACGCCGGAACCGGCCAAGTAGGGCCGGTGTCTTACGGGTCGGGGGGATGATCCATGTTTGAGAACTCGCTGATCGAATCGACCCACAAGAAGGACGAATCGAAGAGGGCCGTTTCGGCACCGATCTCGATCCTGATCCACGCCCTCGTCATCGGCGGGATCCTGGGCGCCTCGATCTGGTTCGTCGGCGACGTCCCCGAGCCGCCGATTCCGGTCACCTTCTACGCCGCGGCGCCTCCCCCGCCGCCGCCTCCTCCGGCCGCTCCCAAGGCGGCCCCCAAGGCGCCGGAGGCTCCCAAGCCCGTTCAGGTCAAGCCCGTCGAGATGGCGCAGCCGGTCGTCGTTCCCGACGCCGTTCCCCAGCCTCTCGCCGCGCCCGAGCCGGCGGCCGACGCGGGAGTGGAAGGCGGCGTCGAAGGCGGCGTCGAGGGCGGCGTGCCGGGCGGCGTCATGGGCGGCGTCGTCGGGGGCACCGGCGGCTCCGGCGGCGAAGAGCCCCTGCGCGTCGGCGGCGACGTGAAGGCGCCGGTCCTTCAGTCCCGGACCGAGCCCCAGTACCCCGAGGCCGCTCGCAAGGCCCGCATGGAGGGTGTGGTCATCCTCGAGGCGATCATCACCGCCGACGGCAACGTCGAGGACGTCCGGGTCCTGAAGTCGGTCAACCCTCTGCTCGACGCCTCGGCGGTTCGAGCGGTCCAGCAGTGGAAGTACAAGCCGGCGACCCTGAACGGCCGGGCGGTGCGCGTCTACCTCACGGTGACGGTGACGTTCCGGTTGAACTAGGATTGGCAATCCCGAGGAGCTCGAAGGGCCAACGAAACGAGAAGGAGCGTTTTAAATGAGTTTCAATCCAATTGAACTGTGGGGCAAGATGACGATCGTCGCCCAGGGCGTCGTCGTGATTCTGCTCATCATGTCGGTGTACTCGCTGACGATCGCCTTCGAGCGTTTCCTGTACTACCGCAAGGCCCGCAACCAGTCGGTCGCCTACGCCAAGATGGTGACGGGCTTTCTGAAGCAGGACAAGCTCCAGGACGCGATCGACGCCTCCAAGAAATTCAAGAACAGCCACGTCGCCCGGGTGCTGTCGGCAGGGTTGTACGAGTTCTCCCACGACATCAAGACGGGCGGGGCCGCCGTCAAGGGCCACGACATGATCGAGGCCGCCGAGCGCGCGATCGAGCGCGAGGCCCTGGTCACGACGGCCGACATGAAGAAGGGGCTCTCGGGCCTCGCGACGATCGGCACCACGGCGCCGTTCATCGGCCTCTTCGGCACGGTCATCGGCATCATCAACGCGTTCCGCGGCATGGCGCTGACGGGCTCGGGCGGCATCGCGGCCGTTTCCGCCGGTATCGCCGAAGCCCTCGTCACGACGGCCCTCGGCCTCTTCGTGGCCATCCCGGCCGTGTGGATGTTCAACATCTTCATGAACAACATCGAGCGCTTCCAGGTCGAGATGTCCAACTCGTCGAACGAGCTCATCGACTACTTCATCAAACGGCGCGGCGCGGGCGCTCAGCTCTCCGCGTAGGAGTTTTTCCATGGGCATGGGTGGCGGCGGCGGTCGGGACAAGCTCCAGAGTGACATCAACGTCACTCCGCTGGTGGACGTCTGCCTCGTGCTCCTCATCATCTTCATGGTCGTCACGCCCCTCCTTCAAAACGGCGTGAGCGTCCAGATCCCGCAGGCCGACGACCCGGCCAAGAAGCCGGAGTCGAGCAAGCAGAAGATGATCGTGGTGCAGTTCGCGACGCCCCCGATCTACCACTACGACTCGAAGCAACTGTCGAAGGCCGAGTTCCAGTCGGCGCTGGACGAGCTCTACCAGCGCAACCCGTCGGCGGAGATCGTCATCAAGGCCGACCAGCGCCTGAAGTACGGCGACGTCAAGGAAGTCTTCAAGATGACCAAGGACGCCGGCTTCCAGGACGTCGGTCTGATCGCCGAGAAGAAACAGAAGGGCGCCGGCTAGCCCGCGGGGCGAGCGGCCAAGGAGACCAGCGACATGGGAATGGGCGCCTCGAGCGGCGGCGGAGCCTACAAGAGCGACATCAACATCACGCCCCTGGTGGACGTGGTGCTGGTGCTGCTCATCATCTTCATGGTCATCACGCCGCTGCTCCAGATGGGCTACGACGTCAAGGTGCCCCCGAAGGTCGACCAGCCGCAGAACCAGCCCCCGCCGACCGACCTGATCATCATCTCGCTGACGCCGCAGAACAAGATCTTCC
The DNA here is from genome assembly GCA_035500755.1 of Thermoanaerobaculia bacterium. Lineage (GTDB taxonomy): Bacteria > Acidobacteriota > Thermoanaerobaculia > UBA5066 > Gp7-AA6 > DAHUXD01. The sequence continues at coordinate 35,838 of DATJXB010000109.1, forward strand.
TGAACAAGGAAGAGGTCAACGCGCAGACGCTCTCGCTGCGGTTGACCGAGATCCTGAAGAACCGCGCCACCAAGACGGTGTTCTTCTCCGGCGACGACGCGTCCAACTACGGCGAGGTCATCAAGGTGATGGACCTCTGCCGCGCCGCGGGGGCCAAGAACATCGGCATCGTCATGGAGGCCGTGCCGGTCGGTCAGTAGGCCGGTTTCGGGCCCTCCGGCTTCGGTTTCGTTCGGTTCTCCGGGCGGCTTCGGCTCCTCAGAACGGTCGCGAGCAACCCGAAACCTCTTCTGATATCCTCCCGCGCCGCGGCCGGGGCATCTGCGCCGGCGCCGTCCGAATCACGCGAAAACAGGAGTTCGACGCATGTCTTTCGAGCTTGCTCTGCCGCTCGTCCTGGTCTTCTCGATCGGGTCGCTCTTCGTGGCCGGTTTCCTGGCCTCCTGGGTCCTGAAGAAGGACACCGGAACCACCGCCATGCAGGCGATTTCCAACGCCATCAAGGAGGGCGCCGAAGCCTTCCTCCGGCGCCAGAACCGCACGATCGGCCTGCTCGCCGTCCTGCTCGCGGCCGTCATCTTCGTGCTCTACGGCTTCGTCCGCAGCCACCACGACTTCGACCCGGTCGACACGCCGCTGCGCCTGGCCTTCTGGACCACCCTCTCCTTCGCCCTCGGCGCGGCCTGTTCGGTCATCGCCGGCTACATCGGCATGTGGGTCTCGATCCGCACGAACATCCGCACGGCCTCGGCCGCGCGCTCGTCGCTCAACGACGCCCTTCGCATCGCCCTGCGGGGCGGCGCCGTGTCGGGCCTCTTCGTCGTGGCCATGTCGCTCTTCGGCGTCGGCGGCCTCTACTGGCTCGTCAGCCACATGACCACCGTCCCGCCCGCGCAGATTCCTCTCCTCATCGTCGGCTACGGCTTCGGCGCGTCGTTCGTGGCCCTCTTCGCCCAGCTCGGCGGCGGCATCTACACGAAGGCGGCCGACGTCGGTGCGGACCTCGTCGGCAAGGTCGAGGCGGGGATCCCCGAGGACGACCCGCGCAACCCGGCGGTCATCGCGGACCTCGTCGGCGACAACGTCGGCGACTGCGCCGGCCGCGGCGCCGACCTCTTCGAGTCGACGGCCGCCGAGAACATCGGCGCCATGATCCTCGGCGCGACGCTCGCCGCCGCCCTCCAGAAGCAGGGCATGGCCTTTTCGGCCGGCGTCGTCGGCGTGATGCTCTTCCCGCTCGTCGCCCGGGCCTTCGGTCTGCTCGCGTCGATCATCGGCATCTTCGCCGTCAAGACGCGCGAGGACGCCGACCCGATGCAGGCCCTGAACCGGGGCTACTACATCGCCGCGGTTCTCGCGATCGGCGGCTTCTTCCTCGCGACGAAGTGGCTTCTCGCCAACCCCGCCAAGCCCGACGCGTGGTGGATGTACTTCCTGTGCGGGATGATCGGCGTCCTGACGTCGGTCGTCTTCGTCTACATCACCCAGTACTACACGGAGTACAAGTACCGCCCGGTGCGCGAGATCGCCGAGGCCTCGCAGACGGGCCCGGCGACCAACGTCATCGCCGGGATCGCCGTCGGCTTCGAGTGCACGCTCGCGCCGGTCATCGCGATCTCGATCGCGATCCTCGCCTCCTACAAGATCGGCTCCGCGGCTCTGCCCGGCGGCGGCCTCTTCGGCACGGCGGTCGCGACGATGGGCATGCTGGGCACCGCGGCGTACATCCTCGCGATGGACACGTTCGGGCCGATCACGGACAACGCCGGCGGCATCGTCGAGATGTCGAAGCAGTCCGAGGAGATCCGCAAGAAGACCGACCGGCTCGACGCCGTCGGCAACACCACCAAGGCGCTGACCAAGGGCTACGCCATCGGCTCGGCGGCGCTCGCGGCCTTTCTCCTCTTCTCGGCGTACCTCGACGAGCTCAAGAACTACGGCGCCGAGCTGACCTCGGTCAACCTCGCAAAGCCCGAGGTCTTCATCGGGGCGCTCATCGGCGCGATGCTCGTGTTCTTCTTTTCGGGCCTCGCGATCAAGGCCGTCGGCAAGGCCGCCTACGTCGTCATCCAGGACGTGCGAGCCCAGTTCAAGGAGCACCCGGGCATCATGCAGGGGACCGAGAAGCCGGACTACGGCCGGACGGTCGACATCGTCACGCGCGGCGCCCTGCGCCAGATGATCGCGCCGGGTCTCGTGGCCGTCGGAACGCCCATCGCCGTCGGCCTCGTCTTCAAGCAGCTCGGCGTGGGCGCCGAGACGGTCGCCGCTCTCCTCATGGTCGGCACGATCGCCGGCATCGTCGTCGCGACGTTCCTGAACAACGCCGGCGGCGCCTGGGACAACGCCAAGAAATACATCGAGACCGGTGCTTTCGGCGGCAAGGGCTCGCCGACGCACAAGGCGGCCGTCGTCGGCGACACGGTCGGCGACCCGTTCAAGGACACGGCCGGCCCGTCGCTGCACGTCTTGATCAAGCTGCTCGCGACGATCACGCTGGTGCTGGCGCCGTTGTTCATCTGACGACCGGGAACGCTCAAACGAAGCGGCTCAACACCTCGTTGGAGAGCAGGTAGCCGCGCTCGGTGAAGGCGACGCGGCTGCCGCGCCGCTCGAGGATCCCCTCGGCGAGCCACGTCTCGAAGTCGCTCCACAGCCGCACGTCCTCGACGGCGGCGACGAAGGCCTCGAGCCGCGTTACCGGCACGCCCTCGCGCAGGCGTAGCGCGAGGAACACTTCCTCGCGCGCCTGCTCTTCCGGGCTCACCGGGAGGTCGAAGCCGAGGACGCGCCGGCCGCTCTCGACGCCGCCGAGGTACTGCTCGAGGTTCGAGGCGTTGGCGCGCCGGCGGCCGTCCCAGAGCTCGTGGGCGGACACGCCGAGGCCGAGCGTCGGCACGCGGCGCCAGTACTTCAGGTTGTGGCGGGCCTCCCGACCCGGCAGGGCCCAGTTCGAGATCTCGTAGTGCCCGAAGCCTCGGGCGGCGAGCCGCTCCCCCAGGTCCAGCCACAGGTCGGCCTGCGCGTCGTCCGAGAGATACCGCTCCGGGTGCGCTCGCCGGTCTTCCTCGATGGTCTTCGACTTCTCGGCCTCGAGGAGGTACACCGACACGTGGCCCACACCCGCGCCGGCGAGACCCTCCAGGCTCTCCCGGAACGTCGCCGGCGTCTGCCCGGGGAGCCCGAGGATCAGGTCCCCCGAGAAGGACAGCGCCGAGCGCGCGAGCAGCGCCAGGGCCTCGCGGGCCCGCGCCGCGTCGTGCCGGCGGCCCACCGCCGACAGCTCCGCGTCCGCGAGGGACTGCACGCCGAGCGAGACTCGGCTCACGCCCGCGTCCTGCCACGCGGCGACCGCGGCCGGCGTCACGTCCTCGGGATTCGCCTCGAGCGTGATCTCGGCGCCTTCGTCGAGGTGGAACCGGCGGCGGAGCGCCGCGAGCAGGCGCGCGACCGACGCCGGCGGCAGGAGCGACGGCGTGCCGCCGCCCAGGTAGACGGCGTCGAACGCGGCGCCGGACGCCTCCGTTTCGAGCAGCGCCGCCTCGCGCTCCAGGGCCTCGAGATAGCGCTCGCGGCTCGACGGGTCCGTCGTCACGACGAACGCGCAGTAGCCGCAGCGGGAGGCGCAGTACGGCAGATGCACGTAGAGGCCGCCGGGCTCGCCGCTCACCCGACCTCCCGGAACGCCGCCTCCGCCGCCTCGGCGAGCTCCTTCTCGAAGGGAAACACCTTGCGGAAGTTTCCCTCCCGGGCGACCGCGGCCAGGTCCCGTCCGGCGTCGTCGATCCAGCGCACGGCGGCGTGCGCGAGGGCCGCCCGGTGCTCCTCGGATTCGCGCGCGTCGGCGAGCTCCTCGAGGCGCGCCGAGGCCGCCGCGTTCCCGGCGCGCTCTCCCCGTCCGACGGGCCGCGGCGGCAGGACCGCGAGGCCCCGGCGGAGCGCGACGGCGCGGGCGCGCGCGAGCCATCGCGGCACCTCCTCGGCCCAGGCGCCGTGGTGGACCCGTTCGAAGAACGCGTCGGCCTCCTCGGGCTCCGCGTCGGCGCGCGCCTCGACGAGCGCCCGCCGCGATTCCCCGTCGGTCTGCGGCGCCACCGCGGTCAGCGAGACCGATCCCGCTTCGGCCGCCGCCGCCGCGAGCGCGTCGAGGGCCGCCGCCTCGCCGGTCCAACCCGGAACGGCCGGGAAGACGGCCGCGGCGGCGATGCCCGCCGCGCCTGCCGCCGCCGCGCCGGGGAACTCGAACGCCCGGCCCGGCCGCCACGTGCAGAGGGCGACGGCCGCGCGGCCCCCCCCTTCCGGGATCCCCCGCGGATCCGGGTCGAGGAGGTACACGGCGCGTCCGGCCGCCAGCGCCGCCGTCGCGGCCGCGCGGTAGGCCCCCCACACCTCCTCGGCAGGCGACCCCGGCCCGACCAGGAGCGGCCCCGACGGCAGCCTCCCGATCGCTTCGACCCAGATCTCGGGGTCGGCGGGCCCCACCGCGACCACCGCATCGTGGCGGCGCACGGTGAACCGCCGCTCGAGCGGGTCGAAGCGCGGAAAGCGCCCGTCCGCGTCGGCGCCGTACGGGAGGAGCCTCCCCGCGATGCGGCGCCCCGCCGCGAGAGCCTCCGAGGCCTTCGCCGCGGGCGCGCGGGTCGCCTCGAAGACGATCACCGGCGCTTCGGAGAGCGGCGCAACCGCCGCAGCGCCCGGGCGCGGCCGTAGCGGGCGAACACGTCCGCCTCGAAGTGAACGGCGTCGCCGGGCCGCGCCGCGCCGAGCGTCGTCCGCTGCCGGGTCTCCGGGATGACCGCGACGTCGAACGAGCGGCGCCCCCGCGCCGCGACGGTCAGGCTCACGCCGTCGAGCGCCACGGATCCTTTGACCGCGACCAGCGCCGAAAGCCCGCGGGGAATCGAAAAAGTGTAGGTCCACGAGTTGCCCGACGCCGCCACGCGCCGCAGGACGCTCAAAGCGTCCACGTGCCCGAGGACGAAGTGTCCGGAGAGGCGATCGCCCCAGCGCAGGGCGCGCTCCAGGTTCACGCCGTCGCCCTTTGCGAGCTTACCGAGCCGCGACCGCCGCAGCGTCTCCCGCGAGAGATCCGCGACGAGCCGCCGGCCGCCGGCGAGCGCGGTCAGACAGACGCCGGCGACCGCCACGCTCTCACCGCGCCGCAGAGTCCCGAAGCCGGCGGGCGGCGCGACCGTCAGCCGCCGGCCGCCCCGCCATTGGCGCGCTTCCGCGACCCGGCCGACGCCCTCGACGATGCCCGTGAACATGGCGCCCCGAGTCTACGCGAGCCGGCCGGTCACGAGCCGGTCGGCGCCGACGCGCTCGACCCGAAGGTCGCGGACGACCGCCGCCTCGGGGAGCGCGAAGCCGCGGCCTCCCACGGCCCCGAGCGCGGCGCGCCCGCCGACGACCGTCGGCGCGAGGAAGACGGCGACGCGATCCACCAGCCCGGCCTCGAAGAACGCGCCGAGCGTCTCCGCGCCGCCTTCGACCATCAGGCTCGTCACGCCGCGGGGTTTCAGCGCGCGCAGCAGGCTGCCGAGGTCGACGCGGCCCCGGGCACGGCCGGGCACGCTCCAGACCTCGACGCCGCGCGCCCGCAGCCGCCGCGCCTTCGGATGCGACGGCGGCGCCGCCGTCGCCACGATCGTGCCGCCGCCGCGGAAGACCCGGGCGGACTCCGGCACCCGCAGCCGGCCGTCGAGCACGATCCGGCGGTGCGGCAGTCCCCGCGCGCGGCCGAGCCGCCGCGTCAGGCGGGGATCGTCGGCGGCCACGGTGCCGGCGCCGACGAGCACGGCGTCGTATTCCTCCCGCAGTAACAGCGCGCGGCGCCGCGCCGCCTCTCCCGTGATCCACCGGCTCTCGCCCCGCGCGCTGGCGATGCGGCCGTCGAGGCTCGAGGCCCACTTGGCCAGCACGAACGGCCGCCGCCCGACGATCGCCGCGCGGAATTTCTCGTTGCGCTCCTCTTCCGCGCGGCGGAGGCGCGCGGGCGCGAGCACGACCTCGAGACCGGCCCGCCGGAGGGCCGCCACGCCCCGGCCGGCGACGAGCGGGTTCGGGTCCTTCGCCGCGATGACCACCCGCCGGATGCCCGAGGCCACGACCACCGGAGCGCAGGCGGGCGTCCGGCCCTGGTGGGCGCAGGGCTCGAGGGTCAGGTAGAGGTCGGCGCCCCGCGCCTTCGAGCCCGCCTGCCGCAGCGCCGCGACTTCGGCATGCGGACCGCCGGCGCGCCGGTGGAAGCCCTCGCCCACCACGCTCCCGCCGCGCACGACGACCGCGCCGACCATCGGGTTTGGCGAGACCGTGTACCGCCCGCGCTCCGCGAGGGCGCCGGCCCGCTCGAGAAACGCGAGGTCAATTCGAGGCATCGTCCCCGAGGAGCGCCCGGGCGTACTCGCCCGGATCGAAGGGGACGAGGTCGTCCACGGCTTCCCCGACGCCGACGAAGAGCACGGGGAGCTTGAGCTCGCGGTAGATGGCGAGCACGATCCCGCCGCGCGCGCTGCCGTCGAGCTTCGTCAGCACGACGCCCGTCGCGCCGGCCGCCTCGACGAAGCGTCGCGCCTGCTCGAGGCCGTTGATGCCGGTCGTCGCGTCGAGGACGAGAAGCGTCGCGTGCGGGGCGCCGGGCACCTCGCGGGCGGCGATCCGGCGCATCTTCGACAGCTCCTCCATCAGGTTCTTCTTGGTGTGCAGACGGCCGGCCGTGTCGACGAGCAGGCTCGCGACGCCGCGGGCCTTCGCCGCCGACAGCGCGTCGAAAAGGACGGCCGAGGGGTCGGCGCCTTCGCGATGCCGGACGAGCGGGAGTTCCAGCCGGTCGGCCCACGTCTGGAGCTGCTCGATCGCCCCCGCCCGGAACGTGTCCGCCGCGGCCAGGAGCACCGAGCGGCCCTCGGCCTTCTCGCGCGCCGCGAGCTTGGCCGTCGTGGTCGTTTTCCCGGACCCGTTGACGCCGACGAGAAACGTCACGAAGAGGGGCGCGTCGATGCGGGCCACGGGCTTCGGCGCCGCGGCGATCAGCCTCTCGATCTCCTCGAGCAGGATCGTCTTCAGCGCGGGCAGGTCCTTGCGCTCCGTGCCCCCCGTGCGCGCGCGCACCGCATCCGCCAGCGCCGAGGCCGTGTCGGCGCCGACGTCGGCCGACAGCAGGGCCTCCTCCAGCGACTCGAGCACCGACTCGTCGAAGCCGAGGCCCTGTTTGACGGCCGTGCCGAGCTTCTCGAGGATCTCGGTGTGGGTCATGAAGAGACCCCGCTTGATCTTCGCGAAGAAGCCGCCGCGGGGACGCGGCGCCGGCGAGGCGCCCTTGTCGAGGTCTTCGGCCATGGAGGTCGGAAGATACCGCAGCCCGGGCGGCATTCGCGGCCGCCCGGCGGTCGCTAGTGCGCCCCTTTGACCGCCTCTTTTTCGAGCAACAGGCGCGCCCGCGCGCCGACGTCTCCCGCCGGGTCGAGGTCCACGGCCCGCTGGAGATACCGCCGGCCGAGATCCATCTTCTGGAGAGAGATCAGCACCATGCCGAGTCTCAGGTTCGCGTCGGCGTTGGTCGGCTCGAGCTTGACGGCGTTGAGGTAATCCTCCGCGGCGCCCTCGAGGTTGCCCCCCGACTCCTTGGCGACCGCGCGTCCGACGAACGCGGCGTAGTTCTTCGGATCGTGGGCGATCGCCGAGGTGAACTGGCTCTCGGCGGCGGCGTAGTCGCCCTGGCGCTGGAAGAGACGCCCGAGGTTGATCGTGGCCGAGAGCCGGTCGTCCGAGCTCTGCGACGCGGCGGCCACGACGAAATCGTCCTGAGCCCGCTTGAACTCGCCGAGCTCCATGAGCGCGACGCCGCGGTTGTTTCGAAAAGCGCCGTTCTCCGGGGCGTAGCCCACGGCTTTGTCGAACGGCACCAGCGAGTCTTTGTAGCGCGCCTGCATGAGCATCGCGACCCCCAGGCCGTCGAGAACCTCGGGGTTCTTGGGATCGTCCTTGAGGCACTCCTTGAACGCTTTCTCGGCCTCGGCCGGCCGGCCGTCGCGCAGGAGGACCTGCGCCATGCGCTCGTTCAAGAGGAGCTCTGCCGAAGTCTTGGGCTTGGTCTTCGTGCACGCGGCCGCCGCGAGCGCGAGCAGCAGCACCGCCGTTCCCGGGCGCGCCCTCATCGGGCGGCCGCCCGGGGGGCCGGACGCGACGCCGCCGCCGTCTCCGTCGGAACGAGCTCGCCCTTGGCGTGCGATCGGGCGAGCGCCTCGACCACCGCGCCGTCGAACCGTTTCGAGGACATCTCCCTCAGGCGCTCGAGCACGTAGGACACCTCCATCGCTTTCTGGTACGGCCGCGTCGTCGTCATGGCGTCAAAGGCGTCGGCGACGGCCACGATGCGAGCCTGCAGCGGGATCTGATCCCCCTTCAGGCCGTCGGGATAGCCGCCGCCCTCCCACTTCTCGTGGTGCCACTTCATGCCCGGGATGATATCGGCGAGCTGCGGGATTGTCTCCATGATTGCCGCGCCCTTCGACGGATGCGCTTTCATCAGCTCGAACTCGTCGTCGGTCAGCGCGGTCGGCTTGCGGATGATCCGGTCGTCCACGCCGATCTTGCCGACGTCGTGCAGCAGCGCCGAGAGCCGGACCTTGCGCGCCTCCTCGGCCGGAATCGCGAGCTCCTTCGCGATCGCCGACGCGTACCGCGCGACGCGCTCGGAGTGCCCGCGCGTGTAGGGGTCCTTCGCGTCGATGGCCGCCGCGAGCGCCCGGATCGACGCGATGAACAGCTCCTGGTTCTCGCGCGCGGCCTTCTGCACCTTCTCGAACGCGTCGCGAATCGACGCGCTCATGATGTTGAAGTTCTCGGAGAGGTCGGCGATCTCGGCCGTACCCGTCACCTCGACACCGGTCCCGTACTGGCCGCCCGCCACGGCGCGCGTCGACTCGGCGAGCTGCGCGATGGGGCGCGAGAGGCGCCGCGCGAAGAGGAGACCGAGCGCGAGCGCGCCGCCGAGGCACGCGGCGCTCCAGAGGAGCGTGTCGCGGACCATCGTGTCGACCGAGGCGAACGCGATGTCCCGGTCGCGCTCGACGAGGACGCCCCACGGCGGATCCTCGACCGGCGCGATCGAGGCGAGGACGTCGCCCGAGGGGCTCGTCTCCGAGCGCGTCAGGCGCGCCGGATAACGCACGAAGTCGGCGACGAGGCTCGAGGGGTGGTTCGGCCCCCGCGTGCCCGAGGCCGGCGGGAACAGGATCTTGCCCTGGCGGTCGACGAGCGTCGCGCGCACCTCGCGCCGGGCTTCGTCCTCGAACTCCCGGAGGATCGGGCGCCAGGAGACGAGGGCCTCGACCACGCCGATCCGGGTGCCCTTGACGTCCAGGACGGGCTCGGCGAGGACGGCGACCGTCCCGAGCCCGACGACGGCAAACGGGTTGCCCTCGTACCGCAGGCCGTCCCTGGCCGACTCGAAGCCCCTGCGGAACTCGAGGTCGACGTCCGGCGACCGGACGTCCGGGCCGACGAAGCTCCCCCGCCCGTCCAGGTTGACCCCGCGCAGCGCCGCCAGCTGCGTCTGCCCCGACAGGGCCGACCCGAGGATCTCCGGGCCGTCGGCCGAGCCGAAGGGATCCTTCCCGGTGAGCTGGAGCGCCAGCCGGATCGCGTCGGCGGCCTTGGTCAGCTGCTGGGAGGCGCCCGCGTAGAAGGCGGCGATGTGGTCGGCGATCGCCGCCGACGAGCGCGTCAGGTACTTCTCTTCGAGGGTTTCGAGGGTGCGGCGGTTGCGCCGGATCAGAACGGCTTCGGCGACGGCCAGCGGAATCAGGGAGGCGAGAATCAGGGCGCCGGAGAGAAGGACGAAGAGGCGGATCCGACGGCGACCGGAACGCCCACTCACGATAGAGACATTATAGCGGCTGCGTCGAGCCACTCCTCGGACGGCACGTTCTCATCGACCACGGCCGCGCCCAGACGCGGCAGCAGGATCGAGGCGAGGCCGCGCGCCGTCGCCTTCTTGTCTCGCGCGAGAAACCCGCGCAGCTTCGCGGCGTCGCGCTCGGGCTCCGGAAAGGGGCCGAGCCCGGCGAGCACCCCTCGCACCGCGCGGGCGTCGGCGTCCGGCAATCCCGCGCGCCGGCGCGAGATCTCGAGCGCCGCCGCGATCCCCCACGCGACGGCCTCGCCGTGGCGCAGCCCTCCCCATCCCGCGGCCGCCTCGAGCGCGTGGCCGAGCGTGTGGCCGAAGTTCAGCAGGCGCCGGCGGTCGCCCTCCCTGGGGTCCGCGGCGACGATGGCCGCTTTCACGCGTACCGACCCGGCGAGCAGGTCGAGCAGCGGCGCTTCGCGCCGCGCGAGGATCCCGGGCAGTGCCGCCCCGGCGCGCGCCGCCAGCGCGGCGTCTCCGATCCAGGCGTCCTTGTAGGCCTCGACGAGGCCGGCGCGATAGTCGCGGTCGGGCAGCGTCTCGAGCGCGCGCGGGTCGACCAGGACCGCGGTCGGCGGATGAAACGCGCCGAGGAGGTTCTTGCCCAGGCGATGGTTGACGCCGGTCTTGCCGCCGATCGCGGCGTCCGCCATGCCGGCGGTCGTCGTGGGGACCGCGTTCCAGGCCACGCCCCGCAGGAGGACCGCGGCCGTGAAGCCGACGAGGTCCGTCACGACGCCGCCGCCGACGGCGACGACGGCGTCGTCGCGCCGCAGCCCGGCCGCCAACGCGGCGTCGGCGATCGCCTCGACCGAAGCGAGCGACTTCGACGCCTCGGCGTCGTCGATCGCCACGTCCGCGACGCAGCGCGCGCCGAGCACCCGGCGGAGGATGGCGGCCGAGGCCTCGGCCGACGGCGCCGCGGCGAGGAGGAACCGGCCTGACGGCGACACCAGGTAGCGGTCGGCGTCGGCGAGAATTCCCGGACCGACCCAGGCCGTGCTCTCGGCCGGAGGCCCGAAGATCGGGATCCGCTCGGGCGCCGCGGCGTTCACCGCTCCGGGCGCGTCGGGGGCGCGATCCCGAGCTCGCGCAACTGCTCCGGAAAAACGGACGCCGGGGCCCTGGTCATCAGGTCGATGCCCGACGTCGTCTTGGGAAAGGCGATCACGTCGCGCAGGGACGGCGCGCCCGCGGCGATCGCGCAGATACGGTCGAGGCCGAGCGCGATGCCGCCGTGCGGCGGCGCCCCGTACTTCAACGCGTCGAGCAGGAAGCCGAAACGCTCCTTCCCTTCCGCCTCGCCGATGCCGAGAACGCGGAAGACGCGCTCCTGCAGGTCGGCGCGGTGGATCCGGATCGAACCCGAGCCGAGCTCCCAGCCGTTGACGACGACGTCGTAGGCGCGGGCCCGGACGCTGCCGGGGTCGGCCTCGAGCCGCTCGAGGTCCTCTTCGCGCGGCCCCGTGAACGGGTGGTTCATGGGGAACCACCGCTTCGTCTCGTCGTCGAATCCGAGGAGCGGGAACTCCGTCACCCAGCAGAAGACGTACTTCGTCTCGTCCACGAGCCCGAGCTCGCGGGCCGCCTCCGCGCGCAGCGCCGCGAGAGCCGCGAGCGCCGTCTTCTCCTTGTCCGCGACGGCGAGGAGGAGGTCCCCGTCGGCGACGCCGGCCGCGACGAGCAGGCGCTCGAGCTCGCCGTCGGTCAGCGCCTTCTTCGCCGGGGAGGAGACCTCGGCGCCCGTCTTCTTGAACCACAGCAGCCCGGCCGCCCCGAGCTCTTTCGCCCTCTCGGTCAGCGCGTCGAGGCGCTTGCGCGAGAACGCGGCGCCACCGGGCACGCGGAGACCCCGCACGGTGCCGCCCGCGGCGAGCGTCTTCTCGAAGGGCACAAACGCGGTCCCGGCGGCGGCCTTGGAGAGGTCGCAGAGCTCGAGCCCGTAGCGCAGGTCGGGACGGTCGGTTCCGAAGCGGTCCATGGCCTCGCGGAAGGTCAGCCGGCGGAAGGGTCGGGCGACGGTGATGCTCGCCGCGCCGAAGGCCTCGACGAGAAACGCCTCGACGGTGTCGAAGACGTCCTCCTCGGTCGGGAACGACATCTCGAGGTCGATCTGCGTGAACTCGAACTGCCGGTCGGCGCGCAGGTCCTCGTCGCGGAAGCACCGGGCGATCTGGAAGTAACGCTCGAAGCCCGAGATCATCAGGATCTGCTTG